>NZ_JBEXRT010000016.1:0-151292 GCF_040613235.1 Streptomyces sp. NPDC006296
GGAAGCTAAGCCTTTCAGCGCCGATGGTACTGCAGGGGGGACCCTGTGGGAGAGTAGGACGCCGCCGAACAATTATTCCGGGAAAGCCCCGTGCCTTTGTGGCACGGGGCTTTTCTGCGTTCCGGGACCGGTCACCACGACCACCGGATGCCGGAGCAGCCCGCGAGAGCGCCGGCCCGCTGCGACGGGGTGGCATCTCGGCATGTGGCCTTCCTCACAGCGAAAGCACAGGAAGTGAAGGCAACTGCACCCATTCGTCTTTTCTGTCTCTGCGGATGATCGCGTTCCGGTCGGAACCGGTGGAAAACCCGTGCCGTCCCGCGCCCATGACGGATCTACGATCACGTCGAGTCGCATCTGTGTGCCCCATTCCGCTGCGACCCCTTCCTCTCTGTCCGGACCTCGAAGGGCTCACGTGAAGATCCGCCGCATTCTTGCCACAGCTGTCGCCACCGCGGTGACCGCGCCCGTCCTCATGCTGTCGGCCGGTCCCGCGTTCGCCGAGGGCAGGCCGGCGTCCCAGACGCAGGAGAAGCCGTCGATCGCGGAACTGGAGAAGGCCGCGACAGCGGCGAAGAAGGTGTACGACGAGGCGGTGGAGGCCGAGAGCGCCGCTGAGGCCGCCGTCGAGCTGGTCATGGCCGACAGCAACCCGCTGGCTCTGGACGCGGCGGAGGCCACGGCTGCGGCGGCCGACGCCGCCACCGCGAAGGCCGTCGCCGACCAGACGGTCCTCGACGCCCGGGCCGTGCTGGACGCCCTGTCGGAGGAGTCCACCGACCAGGAGCGGGCCGACGCGGAGACGGCCCTCACCGAGGCCGAGGCGGCCGCCGCCGGCGCCGCCACGGCGAAGACCGCCGCGGACGCCGAGGCCGGGAAGGCCGTCAAGGCCCGCGATGACGAACGGGTCGCAGTCCTCAGGGCGCTGCACCTGGCGCAGAACGCCACCGAGGCCGCCCTCGCCGACAAGAAGGCCGCCGACGCGGCGCTGGCCAAGGCGGAGGAGGAAGCCGCCGGGGAGGGCGAGGACGACGAGGACTGCGTTCCGACCACCGAGCTGACCACGGAGGTCACGGGGCTCCCGTCCACGGTGGTCGCCGGCACGAAGGTCACCTTCGGGCTCCGGGTCACCAATGGCACCGGCAAGACCCTGGACGAGGTGTTCCCGTTCGTCTATCTCCACGCCACGGACAGGAGCGGGCGCAAGGTGCTCGACGATCTGGTGCACCTGCAGTGGTCGTCCGGCTCGTCCGCGAAGTGGCAGAACGTCGACAACGAGAACTACATCGACCCGGTCAGCGCGCTGAAGAGCGGTGCCCACGTCGATGTGAAGCTGCGTCTCTCGGTCGACGCGTCGGCCCCGGCGGGCAACGGCGTGACCTTCGTCGCCGGTGACTACTGGAACGAGGACGGGAGCTGCGGGGGAAGCCCGGACCTCGAAGGCTACGAGTTCCTGATCGCCGCCGCGGGCAGCAAGCCCGGCAAGGTCGAGGACGCGGTGCCCGCCCCGACCGGGCGCGACACCGCGGACCTCAGGCCGCAGGGTGCCGCGTCGGCCGTGCCCGTGGGGGGCAGCCTGGCGGCCACGGGCTCGTCCTCCGCCACGCAGCAGCTCGCGCTCGCGAGCGGTGCCGCCCTGGCGATCGGGGCCGGCGCGGTCTTCGCCGTACGCCGGCGCAAGGACGGTTCCCGCGTCTGAGGCGTGAGCCGGTGCACCGGCCGCTCCGGACCGTGCGACGGGCCCGGCACCTGACGGTGCCGGGCCCGTCGCCGTACGGCCCTTCCCGGATTCTCGTTTGCCGTGGTGGGACCGGCGGGGCACGATCGGCGGATGGACTACGTGGTGCGTGCGGTGCGGGCCGAGGAGTGGGAGCGGGCCAAGGAGATCCGGTTGGCGGCCCTGCAGGACCCGGCCGCCCCGATCGCCTATCTGGAGACGTACGAGCAGGCCCTGACCAAGCCGGACGTGTTCTGGCGGGAGCGGACGGCAGGGGCCGCCTCGGGGGAGCACAGCCGTCAGTTCGTCGCGGAGGCGGCCGACGGTGAGTGGGCGGGGACGGTGTCCGCGCTCGTGGAGAGGCCCGCGGGCGAGCCGGGTTTCGGCGAGGCGGCCGAGGTCGGCCAGACCCACCTGGTGGGGGTGTTCGTGCGGCCGGGGCACCGGGGCCGCGGAGTGGTGGACGCGCTGCTGCGTGCGGCGATCGACTGGTCCTGGTCGCTGAGCGGGCCGCCGCTGGAACGCGTCCGGCTCCACGCCCACGAGGCCAACGCACGTGCCGTGGCCGCCTATCGCAGGATCGGCTTCACGCCGACCGGGCGGGCGCTGCCGATGGAGGGCGACGCGGCCTCGCTGCAGTGGGAGTACGAGATCCGCCGCTGAGACGCGGGACGTCCGCGGGGAGCGGTCCCGCCCGTGATCACCTCGGTCCCGCAGGTCCCGCAGGTCCCGCAGGTCACCCGCGTCGCGCAGGGGCGCCGGCGCCCGGTGGGTCGAGCAGTGCGGGCGTCGGTGGTGGGTGTGCGGGGCGCCCGGACGGGGCGCGGTGGGTCAGTGCTGTCCGGGGGCCGGCAGCGGGTCGCGCCAGCGGGACCGGGCCTGTTCCTCGGAGCGGAGCAGGACCAGGGTGGTCATGCCCCGGGCCTCGCCGGACGACAGCAGGTCCGGGAGCTGGGGCAGCGGCGCGACGGCCGCGACGTCGTCCAGGACGAGTGTCATTGGTGGGTCGAGCCGACCGTCGGTTGACCGTGCGGCCATGCGGCGGCCGTGCTCGACCACGTGCGAGGCGAGTGCGGTGAGCAGGGGCATCGCACCGGGGCGGTGGCGAGGGTCCTCGACGGGCTCGCCGACCACATAGAGGGTTCCCCCCTCGCGGGCAAAGGAATCCAGTACGAGCGCATCGGATCGGTTGGGTGTGCATGCGTCACGGATGTGGACCGACGAGAGGGCGGCGAGCGCACGCAGGATCAGTTCCGTCGCCGCGTCCCGGCGTTCGGGATGGGCGGTGAGCGCGGACTCCAGGAGACCGGCCTGCCCGGCGGCGGCCTTGGGGTGCGTACGGAGCAGGCGCACCGGTTCGTGGCCCCCGGAGCCGGACGCCCAGCGGTGGACCTGGCGGAAGGGGCGGCCGTCCACGGCGGCGGCGTGCAGCCAGCACCGGAGCAGGGTCTCGGCGGTGTCGGCCACGGCCGCGTCGATGCGGGCCTGCGGGCGTACCGGGGTGAGGAGCGCGGCGGCCCGTGAGGCCGCGGTGGCGGGGTCCTCGCAGCCCGCGGTGGGTGCCCAGTGGAGACGGGCCGGTGTGTCGCAGAGATGGCCCGGGTCGTAGACGAGGACCGGGCCCAGCTTGCTGCGGGCGTCCTTCGTCTCGGCCCAGACGGTCGGGTCCGAGGTCACGACGAGGGCGGGGCCGTCGGCGTCCCGGACGGCCCGGACGACGGCCGGGCGGCGCGTGGCGGACGTGCCGTAGAGGACGTGGGGTGCGCGGGGGGTGGGGAGCAGCGGGGCGCTCTCGCGGGCGTACGCGGCGAGGGCCTCGGCGGGGGCGGCCCGTGCGGGGTCCGGGGCGGGTGGTCCGAGGGGTGCGCCGGTCGCGGGCACGGGGGCCGTCGCGCCGGCCGCCGCTGCGGGGATCGCCTCGACCGGGGCGGGGGCTGCCTCGACCGGGGTGGGAGAGGGGGCCTCGGCGGGTGTCGTCCGGTGTGCGGGGGCCCGGTCCGCCTCCGGCGGTACGGGGGTGTGCGGGGCCCGGTCCGCGTGGCGCTGCTTCCGCACCAGCCGCCAGCGCGTCAGCACGCCCATCGCGAAGACCGTCAGGACCAGCAGGACCATCACTTCGCCGATGAACAGGCCCCAGAACAGGCCGTATCCGGAGAGGTCGCCGGGCGGGGTGTCCGGCCAGGCGGCCGGCAGGTCCGTCGGGCCGACGGCGAGGGCGCGCAGGGCCAGGGGGGTCCGGGTGAACGTGACGCCGTCCGGCCAGCCCCCGTGGGTGAACAGCCCCGCCAGGCCCGTCGCCGTCCACGCCAGGACCGTCAGGCCGAAGAGGAAGGCGAGGAGACCGATCAGCAGGCCGTCCGGGACGCCTCCCTGGCCCTCGCCGCGTCCCGGACCCGTGGGTGCCTGCCGTGCCATGTCATGCCACCGTTGACTCGGACGACTCGTTCAGCCGTTGCTGGTGCTCGATCCGCGCCGCCCGCTGCTCCGCCTCCAGCTCCGCGGCGCGTACGTCGTCGGGGAGCAGGTCCGCGGCGGAACCCTCGGTCATCGCGCGGTCGGTGAAGACCAGGGGGCGTTCGGCCTCGGTGATCAGGTGCTTGACGACCTGGACGTTGCCGTTGACGTCCCACACGGCGATGCCCGGGGTCAGCGTCGGGATGATCTCGACGGCCCACCGGGGCAGGCCGATGACCTTGCCCGTGGCTCTCGCCTCGTCGGCCTTCTGGGCGTAGATCGTGCGGGTGGAGGCCATCTTCAGGATGGCCGCCGCCTCCTTCGCCGCCGCGCCGTCGACGACGTCGCTGAGGTGGTGGACGACCGCCACGAAGGACAGGCCGAGCCGGCGGCCGAACTTCAGCAGGCGCTGGAAGAGCTGGGCGACGAAGGGCGAGTTGATGATGTGCCAGGCCTCCTCGACGAGGAAGATGCGCTTCTTCCGGTCGGGCCTGATCCAGGTGTGCTCCAGCCACACGCCGACGATCGCCATGAGGATCGGCATGGCGATGGAGTTCCGGTCGATGTGCGAGAGGTCGAAGACGATCAGCGGGGCGTCGAGGTCGATGCCGATCGTGGTCGGTCCGTCGAACATGCCCCGCAGGTCACCGTCGACGAGACGGTCCAGGACGAGGGCGACGTCCAGGCCCCAGGCCCGTACGTCGTCTATGTCCACGTTCATCGCCTCGGCGGACTCCGGCTTCGGGTGGCGGAGCTGTTCCACGATGTCCATCAGGACCGGCTGGCGCTCGGTGATGGTGTCGTTGACGTAGGCGTGCGCGACCTTGAGCGCGAAGCCGGAACGTTCGTCGAGGCCATGCCCCATGGCGACCTCGATGATCGTGCGGAGCAGGGCCAGCTGTCCGGTCGTCGTGATCGACGGGTCGAGGGGGTTGAGCCGGATCCCGTCGTTCAGCGCGGCGGTCGGGTCGAGCCGGATGGGCGTGATGCCCAGCTCCTGGGCGATGAGGTTCCACTCGCCGACCCCGTCCTCGCCCTGGGCGTCCAGGACGACGACCTGGCGGTCGCGGAACCGGAGCTGGCGCAGCACGTAGGTCTTCTCCAGCGCGGACTTGCCGTTGCCGGACTCGCCGAGCACCAGCCAGTGCGGGGCGGGGAGCTGCTGCCCGTACAGCTGGAACGGGTCGTAGATGTAGCCCTTGCCCGAGTACACCTCACGCCCGATGATCACGCCGGAGTCGCCGAGGCCGGGTGCGGCGGTCGGCAGGTAGACGGCCTGGGCCTGGCCCGTCGACGTGCGTACCGGGAGCCGGGTCGTCTCCACGCTGCCGAAGAGGAAGGCGGTGAAGGCATCCGACAGCGCGGACAGCGGATCTCGCATGGCGTGACTGCCCTCTCGGTTAGCGACGGATGCCGGTGGCGAACGGCAGGGTGTTCACGAAGGCGCGGTGGTGCTCCCGGTCGCACCACTCCAGCTTCAGGTACGACTTGCCGGCCGAGGCCCGGATCGTCCGCTTGTCGCGGGCGAGTGCCTCGGGGGACCGGGACGAGACGGTGAGGTAGCCGACCAGGTTGACTCCGGCGGCGCCGCTCGCCAGGTCCTCGCCCCGCTGGTCCAGCCGTCCGTGGGCGGCGATGTCGCGGGGGTCGACCGTGCGGTTCATCTTGGCCTGGCGGCTCGCCTCGGCGTCGTCGTTGGTCTTCTCGGTCAGCATCCGCTCGATGGCGATCTCGGTGGGTTCGAGGTCCATGCAGACGGCGACGGTGCGGATCACGTCCGGGGTGTGGACGAGGAGGGGCGCCAGGAAGTTCACGCCCACCGGGGTCATCGGCCATTCCTTGACCCAGGCCGTGGCGTGGCACCAGGGGGCGCGCGTCGTCGACTCGCGGGTCTTGGCCTGGAGGAACGTGGGCTCGACGGCGTCGAGTTCGGCCGGCCAGGCGTTGCGCTTCGTCATGGCCTGGATGTGGTCGATGGGGTGGTCCGGGTCGTACATCGAGTGCACGAGGGAGGCCAGCCGGCTCTGGCCGAGGGGCTGGCGGACCCGGATGTCGGCCTCCGCGAGCCGTGCGCAGATGTCGGTGAGCTCGCGCGCCATGACGACGGCGAGACCCGCGTCGCGGTCCACCTTGCGGCCGCCCTGGGGCCGGATGGCGCGGGCCATGGCGTTGGCCTCGGCGGCCAGGTCGCGGCCGTAGTGCATGCAGGCGACGAGGTAGGCGCGGTGCTGCTCGCTGGAGGTGGACACCATCGACTGGAGCTGGTCGTAGGAGTCCTGGAGCCAGTCCGGTGCGGACCTGTCGCCGCGCTGGGCGACGTCCTTGGCGTGTGCGTCGGGGTCGGCGGGCAGGGTGCGGGCCAGCATCTGGAGGCGCGTCACGAAGCCGTCGCCGTTGGCCACGTGCTTGAGGAGGGTGCCGAAGCGGTCGACCAGGGCTTCCTGGTCCTCGCTGTCGCGGAGGCCGACCCCGGGTCCCTCGATCTCGATGGCGGCGGTGACCGTGCGCCGGTCGGCGTGCAGCAGGACGGCGATCTCGTCCGGGCCGAACGGTGCGGCGAGCCAGCTGATCCTGCCGATGCCCGGCGGCGGCCCGATCTCGACCTCGCGCCCGTCGGCGCCGATGCCGGCCTCCATGGCGGCGGAGCGGTAGGCCGTGCCGCGGCGGAGGGTGCGCTTGAAGCTGCGGTTGATCTCGAACCACTTGTAGAAGGTGCGGCCCTTGTAGGGGACGTACACGACGGCCAGGGCAAGGGCGGGGAAGCCCACGAGGGACACGATCCGCAAGGACAGGGCGGGGACGAGGAGCCCGCTCATCATGCCGAGGAAGGCCCCGAGGATGATCAGCGCGATCTCGCCCGTCTCGCGGTTCTTGCCGACGATCGCGTTCGGCCGGGCGCGGCCGATGAGATACGTGCGGCGGGGCGTGATCGTGTGGGCCTGGGTCGTCACCGCCCTCCACCTCCTGTGCTCGTGCTGCCTGTGTTGCCTGAACCGCCTCGCGCGGGGCGGCTGCCGTGGGGGGTGCCGGAGGTGGGTCCGGAACCGCTGCGGGGCGACGGGGCGGAGCCGCCGCCTCCACCGGAGTTACGGGTGCTGTGGGCGGCGACACCGCCGCTGACCGGGTTGGCGGGGCGTGCGCCGCCCCCACCACCGCCCTCACCGCCGCCACCGCGGCCGCTGTGGGTCTTGATGCCCTGCGAGACGAGCGCGGCGGGCGAGCTGATCATCGCGGCGGCCTGTGAGCCGTCGGTGGCCTGCTTGAGGTTGGTGCGGGCGCCCTGGATCTCGTCGCCGAAGCCGGGGACGAAGCGGTAGATCATGGCGGAGGCGAAGATGGCCAGCAGGATGATGGCGAGACCGGACACGACGGCTGAGAACGCGTTGGGGCCGTCGTCCGCGGAGAGTGCCCCGGCGAGCCCGAGCACGATGACGATGACCGGTTTCACCATGATCACGGCGATCATGATGCCCGCCCAGCGGCGGACATGGCCCCACATGTTCTTGTCGACGAGCCCGGAGTACACGACGACACCCAGCAGGGCGCCCACGTAGAGCAGGGCGGCCCGGATCACGAGCTCCAGCCACAGGACGCCGGCGGCGACGATCGACACGAGCGAGACGACGATCAGCATGATCGGCCCGCCGCCGATGTCGGTGCCCTTCTTGAGCGCCTCGGCGAACGACCCGAAGAAGACGTCGGACTGGCCGCCCGTCGCGGTGGAGATCACCTGGGTGACGCCGTCGGTGGCGGAGACGACCACGTAGAGGATGAGCGGGGTGAAGGCCGAGGCCAGCACCGTGAGCCACAGGAAGCCGATGGCCTCCGAGATCGCGGTGGTGAACGGCACCCCGCGGATCGCGCGCTTGGCCACGGCGAAGAGCCACAGGACCAGGGTGAGGATGGTGGACGCCGCGAAGACGACGGCGTACTGGGTGCGGAACGTGGAGTTGGTGAAGTCGACGGTCGCGGTGCTCTCCACGGCCTCGCTGAGCTTGCCCACGATGTAGGCGGCGGCGTCGGCGCAGCCGCGGGCCAGCGAGGTGAGGGGGTCCGAGGCGTCGGCCACGAGGGGTGTGTTGCGGGCGCCGGATCCGGCTTCGCCGTCCTCGCAGTAGTCCTTGGCCAATCCGACGATCAGGTCACAGGGGTTGTCGCTCCCGCTCGGCGAGGGAGTCGGTGTCGGAGCTGCGGAGGCACGGGAGGCGAGTGCCAGCAGCGTCGCCTGGAAGCTGCCCAGCAGCCCCATGAGCGAGAGGGTGCGGAACCTTCGGCTATCGGGCATAGGTGAAGCCTCCGTATCCCTGAACCGCACCAGCGATGTCGTCCGCAGTCGAAGCTCGGTTGTCGCCGTTGACGGGTGTCGGCCCCTCCGCCTGGCTCGACGACTCGATCCTCCAGTCGTCACCGACCCACTTGAGTTTCTCGGTGAGGGTGAACCAGGTGGCGGTCACGGGCTTGGTGGATCCGTCCCCCGCCATTCCGACGAGACCTGTGCACCAGACCTCCACGGTCGCGGCATCCGCGCTCCGGGCCGTCACCTTCGTACCCACGGGAACGGTTCTGGAGACGAACGTCAGTCCGCCGGGTGTGCTGCCGTCCTCGTTCAGGCCGACGTTCGAGAGGAAGCCGGCGGAATACGCCTTGGCCATGTCGGCCTGGAGAGCAGCCACGACGGCCGGGTCGTGGGTGGCCTCCAGGATGCCGTCCCGCTTCGTCTTGTCGAACATCTCTGCGGATCCCAGCGCCACCGCGTAGTTCGCCGCCGCGCTCTGCGCCCCCTGCTCGTCGTGCGCGAAGCCCGATGCGATCGTGCCGTTCCTGCCCGGGACCGGCTTGGTGCCCGTCGCGGCGGTGGGGCCCGCGCCTGCCGCGTCCGAGGGTTTCTCCTTGGCGCCGTCCGAGCCGCCGCCCCCGCCCTGGTTCGCGAACGCGATCGCCGCGATCAGCAGCACCACGACGCCCACCACCATGATCAGCGAGCGGGAGTTCCGGACGGGGCGGCGGGCGTAGCCCTCGCCCTCCTCGCCGTCGGGCAGGCGGGTGCGTGTCTGGCGCGTCCCGCCGAGGGTGCTGTACGCGTCGTCGTTGCGGTTTCCCGGCTCGTGTCCGCCGTATCCGCGCTCGTCGCCCTGGCTCATGCCGCGTACGCCCCCTCAGCCGTGTGCAGTTCCGCGTACGACGACGGTAGCGCTGCTGGTTTCCGCGTGGGCGCGGTGTGGTGACTCGACATCAGGGGAGACGACCTCTGCCGGTGGGCACGACGGACGGGTGGGGTGGGATGGGCCCGGGACGGGCCCGGGGCAGGGTGACGGCCCGGCGGTGGGTCAGACGGCCATTCCGTAGACGATGGTGAACAGTGTGCCCAGCGAGCCGATGATGAAGACGCCGGTCAGCCCTGCCACGATCAGGCCCTTGCCCTGTTCCGCGCTGAAGGTGTCGCGCAGCGCCGTCGCGCCGATCCGCTGTTTCGCGGCGCCCCAGATCGCGATGCCGAGGCAGAGGAGGATGGCGACCGCCATCACCACCTCGATCATGATGCGCGCCTCGTTGCCCAGCGTCCCGAACGGCCCCCAGTTGGGGGCGATTCCGCCGATGATGGTGGTGATGTCGCCCTTCTCAGCCGCAAGGTTCATGTAAGTCACCGCCCCTGTTGGGTAGTTCGCAGCCCGTGCCGTGCGACACGGGTCAGTCTCTATCTTCGCTGATGAAACCGGCATCGCACGACGCCTTCCCGGGTCTCTTTACCCGGATCTCGCACGTTTGACCGGGCGAACCGCTGTGACCTGCGGTTCGCACCGGAATCCGCCCGCATGTGCATGGTCACTCTGTGTATCACGCGGTGTGACCGCTAGCAACGACGGTGGCCATGGGTTCCGGATGCGGTTGGTGCGTTCACCGCGCACCGGCCGTTCGTACGCGCTGTTCGAGTGCGGTGCGTGCGCCGGTGGCCCCGGCCGACGCGCCGTCAGGCGCCGGGTGCGGTGCGGTCGGTGTCTACGGGGCGCGGAGCACGGTGTGCGCGGGTGCCGGGCCCCGGGGCGGCCTCGTCCAGTGCGGCGGGGGCGTGAAGGTGCACCAGGAGCCGTCGAACGGGAACGCTCCGGCCTCGGCGAGCCGGGTCACGCGCCGGCCCTCGGTGCGGATCGCCACCGCCTCCTCCGCCGACCAGTAGGCGGGGTGCCCGGTCTTCTCGGCGAACGACCGCTCGTCCTTCCATCGCCAGCCGCGGTCCGGGGCCACGACGACGTCGAGTTCGTGATCCGCCACGTCGATGTCCTCGCCGCGGTGGATCCGGTGCTCCAGATTCACGTACCAGCCGCGGAAGTCGTGGCCGCGGCCGAAGAACCAGAACACCGCGTGTCCCGCTCCCGTCGGCTGGTGGATGAGGGCGCTGCCCCGGGGCCACCGGCCGGCCCTGACCGGGTAGCCGTGCGGAGAGCGGGCCTCGGGCGGGATGTCCCGCAGGTGCGTCCGCCGGGGCAGCGTGGTCCGCCACATCGGGGTGCCGGACTCCAGCCACACCCACTGGCCCGCGTCGGTGCGCCGGACGAGGCGTACGGGCACGGAGGAGCTCAGGTGGCCCCCGATGAAGAGGTTCCACCGGAGGATCTGCCCGGCCTCCGCCCTCACCGCACCCGTCCCGTTCTCAGGTCCGCCCCCGCTCCCTCAGGTCCGCTCCCTCAGGTCCGTTCCCTCAGCGTTGCCGTGAAGCTGCGGCCGTAGGCGTGGTGGGTGGTGACGTCGAGGCGGGTGCCGCCCGGGACGTGGTGGACGCGGATGCCGGTGTCCGCCGCCACGCTCCGCAGCGGGCGGCCGTGGAGGGTGACCGACACGGTGCGCCGCGTCGTCGTGGGGTCGGACACCGCGAGTGCGTAGGTGCCGCCCGCGGTACGGCGCAGCAGGACGCTCGCCGGGCCGTCGATCGAGAGGCGTCCCGCCCGGTGGGTGCCCGCGGTGAAGGCGTTGGCGGCGGTGATGCCCAGCCCGGTGTGGGCCGCCGCCTGCAGGTGTTCCATATTGGAGAGGACGGCGAGCGGGCCGTGGGTGTAGGCCGCCAGGTCCCGTGCGGAGGCGTTCGGGACGAGTGCGTGCGCCATGGCGGTGGGCCGTGTTCCGGGTGGCTGTGCGTAGGTGAGGGTGAAGACCTGCTTGGTCACCGCCGTGTCCGCGTTGGCGAGGCGTACGAGGCGGCGGCTGCGGGTGACCGTGCCGAGTGCGACGACCGGGGGCGGGCCGGCCAGGAAGACGTAACCGACCGCGGTCCGCTGTCCGTCGTCCGTGTACCGCAGCCAGGCCGGCGGGGTGGTCCCGTTGCGTGGCCAGGGCGAGCCGTCGTGGAGGCAGCCGGTGACGGCGACGGGGGAGGAGGGGTCGGCGATGCGGCTGTCGACGGTGGTGGTGACTCCGCGGCCCGCCGATCCGGTCACGCCCGCGGAGAGGACGAGGATCTCGTCGTCGAACATGAACCAGGACCGGGTGGCGCGCGCCGCGCGGTAGGCGACGAAGTCCTCGGGCAGGGTGCCGGCCTGCCGGGCGGCGTACGCGGCGTCGTCGGACAGCACGAGTCCGGCCGCTCCGTAGGCGCCGAGGCGGGCGCCGCCGGAGAACTCCTGGGTGGCGCGCGGGAAGTAGACGTACGTGTTCTGCGCCTCGGACGAGGAGGTGAAGCCGCGTTCGGGGTTGTCGTACCAGAGGCTGCCGTACGCCTCGGGCACGGTGAGCCGGGTCTCCGCCGGTGCGGTGACGCCCGCGAGCCGGTCGGGCCGGACGGCGGTGACGTAGTCGACGCCGAACGCCTGCCGCTGGTCCGCGCCGGACAGGTACAGGTGGTGGGCGCCGGTGCCCTGGAACCAGGGCATCAGGTTCTCGCCGCTCATGTACTCGTACATGCTGGTGCGCGCGGAGCTGCGGGCGAGTGCGAAGGCGTAGCCCGGCCGGCGGTGCACGGTCCGGTCCATCGCGTTGTACGCGGCGTGCGCGGCGGAGGGGCCGATGTCCCGTGCGGGTACGGGGGAGTCGAGGATGTCGGCGTAGCGGGCGATGCTGACGGGGGACGTGAAGGCGGTGGGGTCGAGACCCGCTTTCGAGGTCTGCCCGAGGTGTTTGACGTACGCCCGGAGTGTTTCGGCGTCGCTGCCGGTCGTGTGGGCGGAGAGGTCGACGACGGCTTCCACGACGGCGGTGACGTCGTCGTACCCGGTGCCCGTCCGTGAGACCGCGCGTCCCTTGACGATCTCCATCATCCAGCCCTCGAAGATGAGGGGGGCGAAGCCGTCGGCGATCCAGCCCCGCACGACGCCGGGCAGGCTGTCGTCGGGGAGGTGGCCGGTGCCGTCGAGGATCTTGATGGTCTGGACGATCCGGGTGAGCAGTCCCTTGCCGTAGGAGCCGGTGTACGCGACGGAGCCGTGCTGGACGAAGGAGCCGTCGGCGTAGAAGCCGTCGGTCACCCCGTGGCGCGGCCGGTAGGGGTCGACGGTCGCGAAGACGGTCAGCTGGTCGGCGAGGGCCTTGGTGATGCGGGCCTCGTCCCCGAGCAGGGCGCCCTGGAGGATCCGGTTGGCGGTGATGTCGGCGAGGTTGGCGCCGGTGTGGAAGCGGGAGTCGAGGTCGACGTCGCCGTCCTTGCCGTGGCGCAGGTAGGCGTCCATGGTGGCGACGTACGTCGCGGTGAGCTCGGGCCGGTGTGCGGTGAGCTCGTCGCGGAGGAGGAGCAGGGTGCGGGTGGCGTGGCCCGGTATGCCGATCTCCCAGTGGAACCAGTTGCCGTAGTAGCCCTTCGACTGATCGCCGAACCAGTCGTCGTGGAGCCGGGCGAGGCTGTCGGCGACCCGCCTCCGGACCGTCGGGCCGGCGAGCGGTCCGGAGGGGTCGGTGCCGGGCAGGCGGGTGGCGAGGGCGATCTCGTAGAGGTACTGGTACGTCGTGCTCAGGTGGGGGTCGCTGGTGCCGAGCGGTACGCCCGCGAAGAGTTCGTCCTGCCCGGCGCGGTCCATCGCCGCGAGCCGGGTGAGCGCGGTGGCCCGCAGGGCGGCGAGCTTCGGGGCGACCTCGGGGCGGGCGTTGGACGCGGTGGTGCCGGCGAGGACCGCGAGGGTGTTGCGGAGGAGGGCGGCCGAGCTGCCGGCCGGTTCGGCCGGTGGCGGTGGGGCCGACGCCGTGGTGGCGCCGGCGGTGGCGGGCGGCTCGCGCCGGGGGGCCGCCTCGGCCCGCAGCGCCTGGGACATCGTCCAGAGCGTGGCGGCGGGGATCACGGACAGTGCGGAACGACGTGAGAGCTCCATCGGCACGCTCCAAAGTCCGGCCTTCAAGCGCTTGTTGCCCGTGCACCCAGCCAACCAACGGTCTCTCCCGGGTGTCAACGGCCGTGCGGCTCGGACGGCTGCGGGGCGCGGGCGGGGCGAGGCGTCGTTGACAGTGGAGGCTAATTGAATTAGCTCTTAGCTAAGAACATTAGCTGAACTTCTGGAGGATGCCGTGTCCGAGTACCTCGCCGTCGACGGTGGCACGCTCGCTTACGAGGTGGCGGGTTCGGGCCCGCTGGTCGTCCTCGCGCACGGCATGGGCGACAGCCGGGCCGCGTACCGCGAGGTGATCCCGCCGCTGGTGGCGGCGGGGTACCGGGTCGCGGCGGTCGACCTGCGCGGCTGCGGTGAGTCCGGGGCCGACTGGCCGGTCTGGACCCGCACCGCCCTCGCCGGCGACCTGCTCGCCGTGATCCGCCACCTGGGCGGCCCGGCCGTGATCGTCGGCCATTCGATCTCCGGTGGCGCCGCCACCGTGGCCGCCGCCCTGGAGCCCTCGCTGGTCACCGGGATCGTCGAACTGGCGCCCTTCACCCGCAAGCAGTCCCCCGGCCTGGCGGACCTGAAGGTGAAGCGCTTCCGGCAGGGGATGCTGCGCCTGCTCGGTGCGGGGCTGTTCGGCAGTGTGCCCCTCTGGCTCTCGTACCTCGACGTGGCCTACCCCGGTGCGAAGCCGGCCGACTGGACGGAGCGGATCGGCCGCATCGAGTCCCTGCTGCGCGAGCCGGGACGGATGAAGGCTTTCCAGGGCATGGGCCGCAGCGCCCCGGTCGACGCCGGCGCGCAGCTCGGCAACGTCCGCTGCCCGGTCCTCGTCGTGATGGGCACGCTCGACCCCGACTGGGCCGACCCGCACGGTGAGGGCTCCGCGATCGTGGACGCCCTGCCGTCCGGCCTCGGACGGCTCGAAATGATCGAGGGTGCCGGGCACTATCCCCACGACCAGTTCCCCGACCGGGTGGTCGCGCTCGTGCTGGCCTTCCTCCGGTCGGACGCGGCCCGTGCCTAGGGCCGGCCTGGACCCGGCCGCCGTGGTCGCCGCCGGTGCCGCCCTCGCCGACGAGGTGGGCCTCGCCCACCTGACGATGGGGCTGCTGGCGGAGCGGGTGGGCGTCCGCACCCCGTCCCTGTACAAGCACGTGAGCGGTCTGGAGGACCTCAACCGGCGGATCGCGGAACTGGCGATGGCCGAGGCCGCCGAGGCCGTCGGCGTCGCGGTCCAGGGCTACGCGGGCCGCGACGCGCTGGCGGCGGCCGCGCGTTCCTTCCGCGCCTACGTCGTCGAGCACCCCGGCCGCTACGCCGCCACGCTGGGCCAGGAACCCACCGGGCCCGACGACCCGCTGGCCGTCGCGTCCGGCCGGCTGCTCGACGCGTTCGTCGCGGTGCTGCGCGGCTACGAGATCGCCGAGACCGACGTGGACCACGCCCTGCGCACACTCCGCAGTCTCTTCCACGGGTTCGCGACCCTGCAGGCGGGCGGCGGCTTCCGCTGGAGCGCCGACGTCGACGAGAGCCTCGACTGGCTGATCGCCTTCGCCGACCGGGGCCTGCGGAACGTCAGCGCTCGGTGAGCGGGGTCGTGGGCTCGGCGAAGTGATCGAACTCGCCGGCCACGACGCCCCGGGTGAACGCCTCCCACTTCTGGACCGTGGTGGTCACCACCGTCCCGGGATCGCCCGTCTCGCGCAGGTGCACGAGCCCCCCGCGGCCGAACGCGATCTCGATCCAGGGACCCGGCCCCTCCGCGCCCTCCGGTGCGGCCCGGACCCAGGTGAGGCCGGCCGGGAGGTCACCCACGGCCGTGGGTCTCCTTCACCGTGCGGAGCAGTGCCGCCCAGGCGGCCGGGCTCGTCCGGAGTATCGCGCCGTCGGGATCGCCGCTCTCGGTGAGGGCCACGGAGCCGTGGTCGGCTGCGACGTGTACGCACGAGTTGCCTTGGGCGCAGTAGGACGACTTCTGCCATGCGAGTGTGGCCATTGCTGTTCCCTCACAGATTCCGGCCGATGGTGTGGACGAAGTCACGTGACCTCTCAGGCGCGAGCGCGATGTCCTCGATCCTGCTCAACAGGGTGCGGTACTTCTGCAACTGCGCCTCTGCGTCCTCCGGTGCGGCCCGGACCCAGGTGAGGCCGGCCGGGAGGTCATCCACGGTCGTGGGTCTCCTTCACCGTGCGGAGCAGTGCCGCCCAGGCGGCCGGGCTCGTCCGGAGTGTCGCGCCGTCGGGATCGCCGCTCTCGGTGAGGGCCACGGAGCCGTGGTCGGCCGCGACGTGCACGCAGGCCTCTCCCTGCGCGCAGTAGGAGGACTTCTGCCAGTCCGACGTGGTCATTCGTGGTCCTCACCGTTCCTGGGCGATGGTGTGCACGAGGTCTCTCGACTGCCCGGTCGGCAGCGCAGCCGCGTCGAGCCGTTCCAGCAGCATTCGGTACGCGGCCAGTTGGGCTTCAAAGTCGGTGAACACCGGGCCGTGGGACTGGACGAGCCGGGCGGTGTCGATCCGGAGATCCCGGCTCCGTTCTGCAGCGGGGTGCCGGAGGAGCCGCATGTCCTGGCGGAGCGCGGGCGTGGACTCCAGCTCGTGCGGGAGTGCGCGGAGAGCTGGGGCGCCTACCCGATCAGGGGTGGGCTGCCCGGGCAGGGCGGGAAGGTGCTGTGGGTGGAGTGCACCGTCCCGCCGTGCCCGGGGTGGGTGCGTCAGCCGGAGTAGCGTGACTCGAAGGTCCGGAATGCCTGCTCCTGGCGCCATTCCAGGCGCGCCTTGGGGCTGTCGGCGAGGAAACGGGTGCAGCGCGCGGACTGCGGTGCCCGGCACTCCTGGACCGTCTGCCAGCCCTGGCGCACGGGGTCGGGACGCCACAGGCTGCGGCCCGGCAGGAAGGCGTACTCCAGGGAAGCCCGGGCCAGGTCCTTCAGCTCCGGGTAGCCGAGTCCGTAGGTGAGGGCGGCCCGGCGGTACTCCTGGCCGATGTCACCGCGCGAGATGCCGGGGTCGTCGGTGGACAGCACGACGGGTACGCCGTACTTCCGGTAGACGGGGAACGGATGGTCGTCGCCCTCGACCTGGAGGATCTGCGCGTTGCTGGTGAGCGGTACCTCCACGGCGATCTGGCGGCGCGCCATGTCGCGGGCGAGCTTGCGCCAGTCGTCCTCCTGCACGAGATCGACGCCGTGGCCGATGCGTTCGGCCCGGCCGGTGCGTACGGCGTCGTCGATGTGGAAGGTGAGGTCCTCGGGCTTCACGAGGCCGGGGACGAGCTCGCCCGCGTGCAGGGTGATGTGGGCGCGCGGGTAGACCCCGTGCAGGTAGTCCAGCATCCGCATGTGGAGGCGGTAGTCCCGCAGGGAGATCTCGCCGTCCTCCGGCTGGACCAGGTTCACGGCGACGAACCGCTGGTCGCGTTCGGCGAGGCGGAGACCCAGGGCGATCTGGGTGAAGACGCGTTCCGGGGCGCTGTTGCGCGAGACCTGGGAGATCCAGCGCACCGTGATCCGGCATGCGGGGCGGGGCGTGGTGGTCGCGCAGCCCGCGGTGTCGCGGAACTCGGAGTCGGCGGTGTCGGCTTCCTTCCCGGCGTCCGCCACCAACTGGTCCAGCCGGCCGCCGGCGAGCAGCTTGCGGTGCAGGGCGGCCAGGTCGGCGTCCCAGCCGACGTCGGTCGCCAGTTGCTTGGCACCCGCCGAAGCGGGGCTGACCATGGTCTCCAGGTAGGACTGGTTCTGCCGCGCCGCGGTGCCGGCCACGTCGGCGAGCATCTTGCCGCGGTGCGAGGTCGCCGCGCTGAACTTCCCGAACGTGGCGAAGAAGTGGTCGTGGCCCGACTCCCCCTGCGGGAAGTCCTGCATGGACCAGGCCCGGACGATCTCCTGCCGGAAGGCGGGATCGGTCAGAGCGTCGGCGGCCGGCCGGGTCCCGGTGCCGCAGGGAGGGGCGACCGCGGTCGTCGTGGCGTCGATGCAGAGGCCGTCGTCGGCCGCGAGCCGGATCAGGTACTCGGTCTGCACCGCACCGGAGAGGTGGTTGTGCAGGTCACCGCCCTTGGGGAGGTCCCGGAAGAAGTTCCCGGGCCGCTGCGGGTGCGCCTCCAGCCACGCGGCGGTGCGGGCCTCGGCAGTGGTCGCCGGACGCGGTGCGGTGTCGGAGGCGGAGGCTGCGGCCCGGGCGGTCGTTCCGGCGGGCAGGGACGCGGCCAGGGCGGCCGCGGCGAGCCCTGCGGCCGTCAGGAGACGGCGGGCAGGGCGTGAGTCGGGGGATACGGAGATCACGCCTCGCATGATCACGAAGACCGGCTCGGACGGCCCCGGGCCGCGTGGACAGCACCCGGTAAACCATCCGTCCGAGGGACATCCCGGGACGGCGGTCCACCCGAACGCCCCGGGGCGTCACCGGAAGCGGAGGGACCGGCGGCTCCGGGAGTGGACTCAGAGGCGCAGTCCGGGTGGGAAACCGGTCCAGTGGAGGTCCGCCGGGAGATGGCCCATGTCGTTGACCACGAGCAGTGCCGCGGGCCGGCCGGGGGTGTACCGGATGACGGTGAGCGCGGCGTTGGCGTGCTGCAGGCTCATCCAGCGCCACGCGGGCGCGTCGAGGGCATCCCGCACCAGCCAGGCGACCAGAAAGGCGTGGGTGACGACCAGTTCGTGGCGGGGCTCGTCACCGGCCGCCACTCCGGTGAACCGTGCCAGGGCGGCGTCCGCCAGCTGCGGGCCGCGGGTGCGCTCGTCCTCGGGGAACTGTCCCAGGAAGCCGAGGAACCGGTCCGCCGACTCCTCGGGAAGCTCCGCGCGGCCTGGGACGTACGGGACGTAGTCCCCGGCCTCCTCGGCGGCCCGCAGGGGTACGTCCTGCCGCAGCTGCGCGTGGACCAGGCGGGCGGTCAGGGCGGCCCGGGGCAGCGGACCGTGGTGGACGGCGGACAGCGGTACGTCCCGGAGCCGTTCACCGAGCAGGGCCGCCTGGCGCCGGCCCCGTTCGGTCAGATCGGTCTCGTCGGGGGACGCCTCGCCGTGCCGGGCGAGGTAGAGGAAGCGGGGCGCGGTCTTCGCCCCGGTCCGTGCCGTGGTCATGAGGTCCTCTCGCTGGTCCGGCCGTCTCGCCGGCGCGGTGGCGGGACGGTTCTGTCGCCCGGCTGTCCGGCCGTCCGGCCTGCTCGATCGCTCGGCCGGTCCGGGTTTCCGGCCGGTTCGGATTCTTGGCCGTCCGGTCGCCCGGCCGGTTCGGTGGGTGTCGGGGTGGACGACGTCCGGGCTCCGGGCGGTTCCGGGTCGCGCGTTCGGGTGACGCCGGCGAGGACCGCCCCGTACGGGGAGGGGGCTCCGGCTCGCGCCCCCGGTGGGCCCGGCGTGTCGGAGGCGCCGGGTCTGGGACAGTGCCGCTCCGCGATCGAGACGACGGGGTGAGCGGGGATGACTGTGGTGCGGGGGCCGGACGACCGGACGGGACCGCCGCCGGGCGGAGCCGACTGCGGGCCGAGGCTGAGGCACAGCGACGGACCCTGGCTGCGGGCCGCGCGGGGCGCGGACGAGTTGGTGACCCATCTCAGGCCGGTGCAGCAGGAGTTGGGGGCGGCGCACCAGGGGCTCATGGAGGGTGCGGGCCGGCTGACCGCCCTCGCGGAGCTGGCGGCCGTACGGGAGTCCTGGGAGCGGCGGATCAGGGCGGCGCAGTGGGAGTGCGGCAGCCTGGCCGCCGGACTGCGGGACGTGGCGCGCGTCCAGGGCGGCACGAACGAGGCCGTCGGGTCGTCCTTCGGCCCGGCGCGGGTGTGCGAGCGCGAGGAGGACCGGCGGTGACGCCGACGCCGACCCTGACCTGGGCGCAGTTACGGGACCTGAAGTGCGCCGAGCTGGAGGGCGCCGCCGACGGCTGGGGCAGGTCGAGCAACCGTGCCGACGCGGCCCGGGACCGCATCGAGCAACAACTGCTGACCGGACTCCGCGACACACAGGAGGGCGAGGCCGCACAGGGGGCGGTGGCCCGGCTCCGGCAGCTGGGCCGCAACTTCCAGTACGTGTACACCGAGTGCGGTCTGCTCCGTACGACGCTGAACTCCCTCGCCCACGAGATGAAGCGCCAGCAACGGGTCCTGGCGGAGGCACTGCAGGACGCGGCCGCGCTGAAGTTCACGGTGCACCCGGATGGGTCGGTGACGTATCCGGCGGGCGGCGAAGGGCTCGTGGACGGTGCGCCGCTGCGGGGCGGTACCGCGTCGTCGCGCGGAGCCCCCGGGCTGACACCGCCTTCGGGCCTGGTCGCGCCGAACCCCCATGCGGCCACGGCACAGGACATCGCCGACCGGGTGTGCGGGGCGGTGCGTGCGGCGGCCGAGATCGACTGGCGGTACGCGGGGATCCTGCGCCGGCTGAAGGCGGAGGAGGGCCTGAAGGTCCCGGACTCCACATGGCAGGACGCGGCGGGCGACGCGGCGGAGGTACGGGACGCGGCGAGGGTCTACCTCGAGGACGCCATCCCGCACGACGCGTCTCCCGAGGCACGGCGCGACTGGTGGGCGGGCCTCACACAGGAACAGCGCGAGGAGTACCTCGCGGTGTACCCGGACCAGATCGGCAACCTCGACGGAATCCCCGCCTTGGTCCGGGACGCCGCCAACCGGGACAACCTGCGCCTCCTCATCGGAGAGCTGGACGGCCGGGACGACGAGAAGTCGATGACGCAGCTCGCGGGACTGCGCGAGATCGACCGGCAGTTGAGTGCGGAGCCCAAACCCGGGGAACCGCCGATGCTCCTGCTGGGCATCAGCGATGAGGGCAACGGGCGGGCGATCGTTTCTTACGGGAACCCCGATACGTCGCGGAATGTGGCTGCGTATGTGCCGGGACTGAACACTTCGCTGGACGAGGACTTCGCGAAGAACGATCTGAAGCGTGCGCGTGACACAGCGATCGGCGCCCGATATCACGATCCGTCTAGTGCGGTGATTGCATGGCTCGGATACGACGCACCACAGCTAGTCGATGGCTTCAGTAGTTTCGCTGTGGCAGGTGATGGACGCGCAGTGCAGGGTGGTACGCGTTTCAATGAATTTACTGCAGGGCTATCTGCGACAAACGAGAATTGTGATCCGCACATGACGGCCATCGGTCATTCCTACGGTTCTCGGACCGTAGGGGCGGCTACGCAGCAAGCGGGCGGGATTCCAGGCGTCGATGACATTGTCCTGGTCGGAAGTCCTGGAGTGGGCGTTGATCGTGCCGAGGAACTCGGAGTGGGCAGGGGCCATGTGTTCGTCGGTTCGGCTGAAAATGACGTAGTAACAAAGATGCCGGCCAGGCAGCAGGTGGCAGCAAGTTCCATGGCGGCTCTGTCGGGCCCCTTCGCCTATGTCGTGGGTGACATGGCAGACCGAGGCGACGACGATCTCTGGTTCGGGAAAGATCCTGCAAGTGGCGCCTTCGGCGCCAGACGGTTTCCTGTCGACGATGGTCCAAGCGTCGTAAGCGGCGGCGGTGTCTCTATCGATGCGCATTCTCAGTATTTTGATCCCGTCAGGGATTCTGTCTCGGCGAACAGCATCGCCCTCATCTCTGCGGGGCTTTCCAGGAAAGTAAAATCTGAGGAGTATCGGTGATGGGCTCACTTCGGCGTGTGGTCGCCGTCGTGGTCTCTTCTTGTGCCTTGGCGGCTTGCTCGGGTAGCCCCACGCCGCTCGCTGGCAAGGAGGGGTATGGGATGAATATGCAGGAGGCGGCGACGCGCGCCGACAAGATTCTGGACGAGGTCTTCGATCAAGTTCATCCGGAGGTGCGATGGACCCACGGACCAACCACCACCGGAAGGTGTGACGTAACCCGAAGGCGTGCCGTCATGACCATCGTGTCCCCGGAACGCAGGGGCAACTTCTTGGGTGTGGTCGATCGTGCCTGGCGCAGTAGTGGGTACCGGATGAAATCCATCAACAACGATCCTGACGTCCCGGCCATGTTTGCCCAGACGGATGACGGGTTCGGCGTCAGCCTGATCGTCGGAGGCGAAGGACAGGTGTTCTTCGAGGTCGACACCCCCTGCGTCGAGGAGTCCGAGGTAGCCGACTCCACCAGTCGGGCCACCGCGCCCACCTACGAGGGCATGGAGCACATCCCCCGCCCCGACATCCGCTCGTCCTTCTGGTCCGCCGGCGCCCCCTGACCCCTCCCATCCGCCCCTGACGCCCCCTCATGCACCCGTCCACCCGTACACACCAGCGAATCAAGCGGTGAAGCGCGCCCGAATGGGGGATGGTTGGGGTGTGCGGAAATACTGGGTGTTCGTCGGTGGTGGGATCGGGCTGGGTCTGTGCTTCATCGCCCTGCTCGTCGTCGGGACGTACTCCGCCGCTGCCGGGATGGCCGGGGCGAGCGGGGCGGTCGGGCTGGCCAAGGGGGCGGTGCCCGCGCGGTACCAGCCGCTCGTGGAGAAGTGGGGCAATCTCTGTCCCGCCATCAACCCGGCTCTGCTGGCCGCGCAGTTGTACCAGGAGAGCGGGTGGAACCCGCGTGCCCAGAGCCCCGCCGCCGCCCAGGGCATCGCCCAGTTCATCCCCGGTACCTGGGCCGCCCACGGCATCGACGGGAACAACGACGGGAACCGCGACGTCTGGGACCCGGCCGACGCGATCCCG
Organism: Streptomyces sp. NPDC006296; assembly: GCF_040613235.1. NCBI lineage: Bacteria > Bacillati > Actinomycetota > Actinomycetes > Kitasatosporales > Streptomycetaceae > Streptomyces > Streptomyces sp. NPDC006296. The sequence continues at coordinate 22,100 of NZ_JBEXRT010000016.1, forward strand.
TCCGCGGCGTCCTACGACTGCGAGCTCGCCGGATACGTCAAGAAGGTGCAGGGCGACCCGACGGACAACATGCTGGCCGCCTACAACGCCGGCGCCTACCGGGTGATCCAGTCGGGTGGAGTGCCCGCGATCAGCGAGACGCAGAACTACGTCAAGATCATCCGGTCGCTGGAGAAGAGCTTCGCCAAGCCGGTCGGCAGGGTGCAGCCCTCGCAGCAGGCGGCCGGGGCCATCTACTTCGCGCAGAAGAAGCTCGGCACCCCCTACCTCTGGGGCGGCAACGGAACGGCCGACCAGGGAGGCCGGTTCGACTGCTCCGGGCTGACGCAGGCCGCCTACCGGACGGTCGACATCGAGCTGCCCCGGGTGGCCAACGACCAGTACAACGCCGGGCCGCACCCCTCCCGGGACGAGCTCCTCCCCGGTGATCTGGTGTTCTTCTCCGACGACCTCAACAACTCGCGGGCCATTCACCACGTGGGGTTGTACGTCGGCGGCGGGTACATGATCAACGCTCCGTACACCGGTGCGGTGATCCGGTTCGACAAGATCGACACTCCCGACTACTTCGGTGCGACCAGGGTCACCAAGGACGGTGCCGCCGCGCTTCCGACGGCGCTCCCGCAGAGCTGACGGGCAGTCGTCCGTGGCCGGAACTCTCCGTGAAGTCCGGGCCCTGAGCTGCGACGATGAGTCACTCTTCGATAACGTCATGGTGATCATTCGGTGGAGAGCGGAACGCAGGCAGCAGGCAGGTCGTTCCCTGGACCGGGACAGCATGCGCACATGACCATGCGTGTCTGCCCGGACCGGTCGGGCGTGACGGCATGATGGCGTGACGCGGCACCGGAATCCGCACCGACCACGGGGGTCAGACCAAGGCGACGCGCGCCGTTGTGCGTCGCAGCAGCAGCAGACAAGGCAAGGGGCCGCGGCAGATGGCTGGACTCGCACTCGATGGGTCGAACCCCGATGTCAGCCTGCTCTACGACATCAATGGGCTGGCGAAGGCGGCTCCGACCTGGTTCGACCGGGTCATGGAGTTCGTCGGTGAGTTCGGGATCATGCTCGCCATGGTCCTGGCGGTCCTGTGGTGCTGGTGGAGCGTGCGCCGACGTGGGACGACCGAGGACTCGGTGACCGGGGTCGCCGGGCTGGTCTGGGCGCCGCTCGCGGCCGGGATCGCGTTGCTCATCAACATCCCGATCCGTGAGTTCGTGGAGAGGCCGCGGCCGTTCCTCGACCACAAGGGCCTCGAGGTCCTTGTGCAGGGCAAGACGGACTACTCCTTCGTCAGCGACCACGCCACGATGGCGATGGCGATCGCGGTGGGGCTCTTCGTGGCCAACAGGAAGTTCGGCCTGGTGGCGATCGGGCTGGCCCTCCTGGAAGGCTTCTGCCGCGTCTACATGGGTGTGCACTACCCGACCGACGTCATCGGCGGCTTCGCCCTCGGTACGGCCGTGGCCCTGCTGCTGGCGCCCCTCGCGATGATGCTGCTGACGCCTCTGGTGGGTGCGGTGGCGCGTGCGGGCGTGGTCGGTCGCCTGGTCCGCTCGGGCGGCGCGATCGCGGCCGTCGACGGGCGGGGCGAGTCGCGGGGGATTCCCGAGCCGAGCCGTGGCTCCGGCTCCGGCGGTGCCTCCGACGAGAAGGACCTCGCCGCTTAGGCGACGGGAAGAACGAAGAATCTCGTCGCACAGGCGAGAAGGACCTCGCTGCGTGGGCGCAGCGGTCCAGCGGTGTGAGGGGGTGTCCTGCGGGACACCCCCTCTCGCGTGTTCCGGGGCCTTCCGTGCCGCTCGGGCGGCTCCGACCCGTGTGCGGGTGTCCGTGGACGCCTCTCGCCCAAGTTTCGAGAAATGGCTGATTTCGCTCGGTCCGGCATCGCCGCTGCGGCGACGGGGCGTCCACGGCGGCGGGGCGTACACGGCGGGGCGTACACGGCGGGGCGTACATGGCGGTGCGCACGCACGGCGGTGCGCACGCACGGCGGTGCGCACGAGGAGCGGGCGGTGTGCACGAGGAGCGGGCGGTGTGCACGAGGAGCGGAAGCGCCGGGGAGTCCGACCGGCCGGCCGGGTCGCACCCGGTCGCGGCCCTACTCCTCCGGCGCCCCGAGGTGGGTGCGTGCGTCGGTGCGGGCCAGGTCGCGGGAGCGGCGGGCGGCGCCGGTCCACCCGCAGCTGCAGCGCGCCAGGCAGAACGAGCCTCGTTCGACGGTCGTGGCGGTGTGCCCGGGAGAGGGGCTGTGGACGGGGGGATCCGGGGGGTCCTGGTGCACGCGTCCACGGTACCGGGGGCACCGCGGACCGGTCGGGGAGTCCGCCGATCGGCTGCCGTGACGGGGCCCGTGGCGTGACGGGGCGCCCCGGCCGTCGTTAGGCGGGACAGGCGGGAACCCGGTCAGGTGGACGTCGTTGGGGGTTGGCAGGCGATGGTGGTGCGACAGCACAGGTGCGGAGGCGGGGCACTGGCTGTGTGCGCCCTGGCCGTCGCCGGCGTGATGACGGTGGCCGGCGGGTGTTCCGCCCCGGGCGGTGACGGCGACGACGGTGCGGACGGCCGCACGGTCGCCCGGGACGCCGCGGCCGGCACACCGGTGGCGGTGGTCCGTCGGGCGGCCGGGCAACTGGCCGTCGCGGGAAGCGCCGAGACGCGTACGTCGATGGAGACCGCGGCCGGCGGTACCCGGGTGACGATCAGAGGCGAGGGGACGTACGACTTCCGCCGGCAGCTGGGCCGGATCACCGTGGTCCTGCCGAAGGACGCGGCGGGGGCCGACGAGCACCGGCCGATCACGGAACTGCTGGCGCCCGGGGCCCTCTACATGAAGAACCGGGGTGCCGGGGTGCCCGCCGACAAGTGGGTGCGGATCGACACGACCGCCCTGGAGGACGGCAATCTGCTCACCGGCGGTGTGACCGATCCGACGGCCGCGGCCGAGCTGCTGCGCGGTGCGGACGAGGTGCGTTACGTCGGGCGGACGGAGCTCGCCGGGGTCACGGTCCGTCACTATAGCGGGGTCGCCGACATCGCACGGGCCGCACGGGAGGCCTCGCCGTCCTCGCGCGGGGCGCTCCACGCGGCGGCGAAAGGGTTCAGCACGGACTCGGTCCCCTTCGACGCCTATCTGGACGACGAGGGACTGTTGCGGAAGGTGCGCCACCGCTTCACCTTCGCGACCGAGGGACCGGAGGTGGCGGTGGTGTCGACGACCCTGCTGCACGGTTTCGGGGCGCCGGTCTCCGTGGAGCTCCCACCCGAGAAGGAGATCTACACGGGGCAGGTCGAGCAGGGCCGGAGTGGCCCGGAAACCCCGTGAGGGCGGTCGGTACGGACCTGGGGGTGGGGACCGAAATGGTCCGTCCGTGCCATGCGCGGCACGTCCCGTGCTCCCTACGCTAGGGAGTCGGTGCGCCAGGAGTCGGCGACAGCAGAGAGAGGTGACGCAGGTGGTGACGCTCAGCGCTCCGAACGCTCAGGACTGTGTGGCCCTCGCCGAGATCGAACTGTGCGGCGAGCTCATGATCGCGGCGGCGGACGCACACGAGGACCGGCTCAGTGCCGACCGGATCGACGAGGTCCTCAACGTCCGGACGGATACCGCCGAGCCGGCGCCGACGATTCCCCGGCAGGCCCGCCACCGGGGCTGATCCGTCCCCGGGCGACCCGGACACTCCGGAACCGGACCCGCGCTGCGGTCCCCGTTCCCGTCACCGCCCCGGTGCCCGGCCACGTCACCGCCCCCGCCAGGTCCGCGTCCCGGACCCGGCATCCCCCGTCTCCGCCGGCCGGCCTCCGTCCAGGCCGGCCCCCGTTCCGCATCTCCCCGGCCTCCGCCTCGGCCGGCCCCGTTCCGTATCCCCGTCCCCCGGCCCCCGTCTCCGCCCTCGCCCGCGTCGGTGTCACGTGCGCAGGAGGCGGGCGATCGCCTTGGTGGCCTCCTCGACCTTCGCGTCGATCTCCTCGCCGCCCTTGAGTGCGGCGTCCGCGACGCAGTGGCGCAAATGCTCCTCCAGCAGTTGCAGCGCGAACGACTGCAGGGCCTTCGTGGAGGCCGAGACCTGGGTGAGTATGTCGATGCAGTAGACGTCCTCGTCCACCATCCGCTGGAGGCCGCGGATCTGGCCCTCGATGCGGCGAAGGCGCTTCAGGTGCTCGTCCTTCTGGTGGTGGTAGCCGTGGATTCCGCGGTCGTGGTCGGTGACGACCGCGTCCGTACCGGCCGCGTCGGCGGCCTCGGTGGTGGTCATGGGGTCCTCCCGTTGTCCTCGTGGCCTGCGGTGAGAGTGCCGTTCCGTACCGTCTGTATACCCCCGCCGGGTATATCGTAACGAATCCAGCCGAAACGTGACCGGGGGGCCGTGCTGATCACTGTGCCCGATGCGCGACACTGAAGAACGCCGGTTAGCCGTGGCCGGATGATGCGCCTAGCATCAGCCTGACCGAATCCAAAGCACCCCGAGGACCCCACGTGCGCTTTCGTCTGACCCCCAGGGAGACGAGCTTCTACGACATGTTTTCCGCCTCCGCGGACAACATCGTCACGGGCTCGAAACTCCTGATGGAACTGCTCGGGGCGGATTCAGCCTCCCGAGTCGAGATCGCGGAGCGTATGCGGGCAGCGGAGCACGCGGGGGACGATGCCACCCACGCGATCTTCCACCAGCTGAACTCCTCCTTCATCACGCCGTTCGACCGCGAGGACATCTACAACCTCGCGTCGTCGCTCGACGACATCATGGACTTCATGGAGGAGGCCGTCGACCTGGTCGTCCTGTACCAGATCGACGAGCTCCCCAAGGGTGTCGAGCAGCAGATCGAGGTCCTGGCCAGGGCGGCGGAACTGACCGCCGAGGCCATGCCGAGCCTGCGGACCATGGAGAACCTCACCGAGTACTGGATCGAGGTCAACCGCCTGGAGAACCAGGCCGACCAGATCCACCGCAAGCTGCTGGCCCACCTGTTCAACGGCAAGTACGACGCCATGGACGTGCTGAAGCTCAAGCAGATCGTGGATGTGCTGGAAGAGGCGGCCGACGCGTTCGAGCACGTCGCCAACACCGTGGAGACCATCGCGGTCAAGGAGTCCTGAACCTCGTGGACACCTTTGCGCTGGTCGTGACCATCGGGGTCGCGCTCGGCTTCACGTATACGAACGGCTTCCACGACTCGGCGAACGCCATCGCCACCTCGGTCTCCACCCGGGCGCTGACCCCGCGTGCGGCTCTGGCGATGGCCGCTGTGATGAACCTCGCAGGCGCCTTCCTGGGCCAGGGGGTCGCCAAGACCGTCAGCGAAGGCCTGATCGCCACGCCCGAGGGCCAGAAGGGGATGGGCATCCTCTTCGCGGCGCTGGTCGGCGCGATCATCTGGAACCTGGTCACCTGGTACTACGGCCTGCCGTCCTCGTCCTCGCACGCGCTGTTCGGCGGCATGGTCGGCGCAGCGCTGGCCGGCGGGACGATGGTCCACTGGGACGGGGTGCTCGAGAAGATCGTCATCCCGATGTTCCTCTCCCCGGTCGTCGGGCTGATCTTCGGCTATCTGGTGATGGTCGGGATCATGTGGATATTCAGGAAGACCAACCCTCACAAGGCCAAGCGCGGCTTCCGTATCGCCCAGACGGTCTCGGCGGCGGGCATGGCGCTCGGCCACGGTCTGCAGGACGCCCAGAAGACGATGGGCATCGTGGTGATGGCCCTGGTCATCGCCGACATCGAGGGCCCGAACGACGAGATCCCGGTCTGGGTGAAGATCGCCTGTGCGGCGATGCTCTCCCTCGGGACGTACGCGGGCGGCTGGCGCATCATGCGGACGCTGGGCCGCAAGATCATCGAGCTGGACCCGCCGCAGGGCTTCGCCGCCGAGACGACCGGTGCGTCGATCATGTTCGGTTCGGCCTTCCTGTTCCACGCACCCATCTCCACGACTCATGTGATCACCTCGGCGATCATGGGTGTCGGCGCGACGAAGCGGGTGAACGCGGTCCGCTGGGGCGTGGCCAAGAACATCATCCTGGGCTGGTTCATCACGATGCCGGCCGCGGCGCTGGTCGCCGCGGCGAGCTACGGCGTCGTGGTGCTGCTCTTCGGCTGACGCGGACCGGGCCCCCCCGGGGGCTCCTACGGTCGCGGTCATGGGTCCGCCCCTGCTCTCCGGTGGAGAACGGGGGCGGACCCGTTGCCTTGCGGTGGCACCGCCATGCAGCACCCCAAGGCCGTCTGTGGTTATCCGAAGCGGCCCGAGATGTAGTCCTCGGTGGCCTGGACCGACGGGTTGGAGAAGATCCGCTCCGTCTCGTCGATCTCGATCAGCCGGCCGGGCTTGCCGACCGCGGCGAGGTTGAAGAACGCCGTACGGTCCGAGACGCGCGCCGCCTGCTGCATGTTGTGCGTCACGATGACGATCGTGAAGCGCTCCTTCAGCTCACCGATCAGGTCCTCGATGGCGAGGGTCGAGATCGGGTCGAGCGCCGAGCACGGCTCGTCCATCAGCAGCACGTCCGGCTCGACCGCGATCGCGCGGGCGATGCACAGGCGCTGCTGCTGGCCACCGGAGAGGCCGGAGCCCGGCTTGTTCAGGCGGTCCTTGACCTCGTTCCAGAGGTTGGCGCCCTTCAGGGACTTCTCGACGATCTCCGACAGCTGGCTCTTGCGGTACGAACCGTTGAGCCGCAGCCCCGCAGCGACGTTGTCGAAGATCGACATGGTCGGGAAGGGGTTCGGGCGCTGGAAGACCATGCCGACCGTGCGGCGCACGGTGACGGGGTCGACGCCGGGGCCGTACAGGTTCTCGTCGTCCAGCAGCACCTTGCCCTCGACGCGGCCGCCGGGGGTGACCTCGTGCATGCGGTTCAGGGTCCGCAGGAAGGTGGACTTGCCGCAGCCCGAGGGGCCGATGAAGGCGGTCACGGAGCGGGGCTCCACCGTCATCGAGATGTCCTCGATGGCCTTGTGGGAGCCGTAGTAGGCGGTGAGCCCGCCGATGTCGATGCGCTTGGCCATGTGAATCACTGCTTCTTTCGGGTCGCTGATGGCCGCGTCAGCGACCGGTCTTGGGGGCCTTCCAGCGGGCGATGCCGCGGGCCACCAGATTGAGGATCATGACGAAGGCGATCAGGACCAGGGCTGCCGCCCAGGCGCGGTCGTAGGACGCGGCCTCGCCGATCTTGTACTGCTCGTAGATGTAGAAGGGCAGCGAGGACTGGGCGCCTTCGAAGGGGTTCGTGTTGATCAGCTGGCTGCCGAAGACCAGCAGGATGATCGGTGCCGTCTCTCCCGCGATGCGCGCGATGGCGAGCATGACGCCGGTGGTGATGCCGCCGATCGCGGTGGGCAGGACCACCTTCAGGATGGTGCGCCACTTCGGGATGCCGAGGGCGAGGGAGGCCTCGCGGAGCTCGTTCGGGACGAGCTTGAGCATCTCCTCGGTGGAGCGGACCACGACGGGGATCATCAGGATGGTCAGGGCCAGGGCGCCCATCAGGCCGGAGGGCTCGATGCTGCCGATCAGCATGATCGACAGGATGAAGAGGCCGGCCACGATCGACGGGATGCCCGTCATGACGTCGACGAAGAAGGTGACGGCCCGGGCGAGCGCGCCCTTGCCGTACTCGACCAGGTAGACCGCGGTCAGCAGGCCGACCGGGGCGGAGATGACGGTGGCGATCCCGACCTGTTCCAGGGTGCCGATCAGCGCGTGGTAGACACCGCCGCTGGCGTCCGAGCCGAGGACACCGGCCATCGAGTGGGTGAGGAAGTACCCGTCGAGGCGCTCGGAGCCCCGGCTGACGGTGGTCCACAGAAGCGAGGCGAGCGGGACGACGGCGACGAGGAAGCACACCCAGACGATGCTGGTGGCGAGGCGGTCCTTGGCCTGGCGCTTGTTCTCGACCGCGGTCGTCGCGGCGTACGAGAGGACCAGGAAGAGCAGGGCGGAGATCAGGCCCCACTGGACGCGGCTGTGCCAGCCGGCCGCCAGCGAGATCCCGACGCCGAGGGCGATCGACAGGGCGGCGAAGCCGAGCGGCGCCCAGCGGGGGAGGCTGCGGCTGCTGAGGCTTCCCTTGCCGGGTTCCGGCGGGGTCTGCGGACGCGTGTCCTGGACGTCGGTGGTGGTGGCGTTGCTCATGCGTTGGCCCCCGAGTACTCCTTGCGGCGGGCGATGATGAGCCGGGCCGCGCCGTTGACCAGCAGGGTGAGGACGAAGAGGACGAGGCCCGAGGCGATCAGGGCGTCTCGTCCGAACTCGTCGGCCTCGCCGAACTTGGCCGCGATGTTCTGGGCGAAGGTCCCGCCGCCCGGGTTGAGCACGTGCAGCGAGATGAGGAAGCTCGGCGACAGGACCGTGGCGACGGCCATCGTCTCGCCGAGCGCCCGGCCCAGGCCCAGCATCGAGGCGGAGATGATGCCGGAGCGGCCGAAGGGCAGCACCGAGAGGCGGATGACCTCCCAGCGGGTGGCGCCGAGGGCGAGCGCGGCTTCCTCGTTCATCTTCGGGACCTGGAGGAAGACCTCGCGGCTGACGCTGGTCACGATCGGCAGGATCATGATCGCGAGCAGGACGCCGACGGTGAAGAGCGAGCGGGCGACGCCGACCTCGGTCTTCTCGAAGAGGTACGTCCAGCCGAAGAACTGGTCGAGCCAGAGGTTCAGGCCCTCCATGTACGGGACGAGGACGAGGGCGCCCCAGATGCCGTAGACGATGCTGGGTACCGCGGCGAGCAGGTCGACCACGTAGGCGAGGGGGGCGGCCAGCTTGCGCGGCGCGTAGTGCGAGATGAACAGGGCGATGCCGACAGCGATCGGAACCGCGATGACCATCGCGATGATCGAGCTGACGACCGTGCCGAAGAGCAGGACCGCGATGCCGAAGACCGGCGGGTCACCGGCCGGGTTCCAGTCGAAGGTGGTGAGGAAGTTGCCCTCGTCCTGCGAGATCGCGATCACGGAGCGGTAGCTCAGGAACACGGCGATCGACGCCATGATCACGAGCAGCAGGATGCCCGAGCCGCGGGAGAGGCCCAGGAAGATCTTGTCGCCGGCGCGCCCGGTGGACTTGGGGCGGCCGCGCGTGGCCGGCGGAGCCGGCGGTATGTCGAGCGGTGTCGTGGAAGCCATGGTCTTTCCGGTCTGTGTGGGGGAGCGGAGGGCTCCCCTGGCGGCGGTGCACCGGATGGGTCGGGCGGTGGGGGCCGGTCCGGAGGGGTGCGCCGGACCGGCCGCCTGTGCGTGGCGTGCGGGGGTGGTTACGAGAGACCGGCGACGGTCTCGCGGACCTTGCTGTTGATCGCCTCGGGGATCGGGGCGTAGCCGGCCTCGGTGAGGACCTTCTGGCCGTCCGCGGAGGAGGTGTAGGTCAGGAAGGACTTCACGGTGCCGAGGGTGTCGGCCTTGTTGCCGGTGTCGCAGACGACCTCGTACGTCACGAGGACCAGCGGGTAGGCGCCGTCGGCCTTGGTGGTGTAGTCGAGGTCGAGCGCCAGGTCCTTGCCGGTGCCCTTGACCTTGGCGGCGGCGATCGCCTTGGAGGCGTTCTCCGAGGTGGCCTCGACCGGGGCCGAGCCGCCCGTGTCGATGGAGACGGTGGTGATGTCCTGCGAGGCGGCGTAGGAGAGCTCGAAGTAGCCGATGGAGCCGTCGACGGCCTTCACCTGGCTGGCGATGCCGGACGAGCCGGACGCGGCCTGGCCACCGGGGGCGGGCCACTTCTTCTCGGCCTCGTACTTCCAGTCGCTCGGGGCGGCGGCGCTCAGGTACTTGCCGAGGTTCTGGGTGGTGCCGGAGTCCTCGGAGCGGTGGAAGGGCTGGATCGCCTTGTCCGGCAGCTTCACGCCGTCGTTGAGCTTGGCGATCGCCGGGTCGTTCCACTTCTTGATCTTGGTGTCGAAGATCTTGGCGAGGGTGGGGGCGTCCAGCGTGAGGCTGTCGACACCCTCCAGGTGGAAGCCGACCGCGATCGGGCCGCCGACCATGGGGAGGTTGATGCCCTGGCCGGTCTTGCAGATCTTCTTCGACGCGGCGACCTCTTCGGGCTTCAGAGCCGAGTCCGAGCCGGCGAAGCCGACCGTGCCCTGGTTGAACGCCACGATGCCCTCGCCGGACGAGGAGGAGCTGTAGTTGATCTCCACGCCGGAGCAGGCGGCCATGTAGTTCTTGACCCAGAGGTCCATCGCGTTCTTCTGGGCGCTGGACCCGGAAGCGCGCAGCTGGCCCTTGGCGTCGTCACACTTGATGTCCGACGCCGCGGCGCTGGTCTTGCCGGCGCCCGTGTCGGCGCCGGTGTTGTCGTCCGAACCGCACGCCGTGAGGACCAGGGCGCCGGAGACGGCGAGGGCACCGAGCGCGGTGGCACGAAGCCGGTTCTTGCGCTGAAGCTTCACTTTCGGGGTGTTCCTTCCAGGAGCCGCCGCGGCTGGTGGGGACGAGGCGGCGTGCGACGGAGTGGTGCATGGCTTGGTGCCGTGCACCGTGTACGTCCGAAATTAGGCAGAACAGGTGAAGCGCCCTACGGGGCAGAGTGAACGGCAGGTGAACCGTGCCGGGCGGGCTGGTTCCGCCGGTCGCGGGGGCCTGAGCACCGGCGGCGGGGCGGGGACGCGCGCCGGGGCCTCACCCCGGGGCCGGCGTACGGGGGCGGCCGCGCGCGCCGGGGCCTGAGCACCGGCGGCGACGTACGGGGCTTGGCGTACGGGGGCGGGCCCGCGCACCGGGCGGCCGGGCCTGCGCACCGGGCGGGCCCGCGCGGAAGGGCCCCGCGCACGAGGGCCCGCGCCGTCGCAGGGCCCCGCGCACCGGCGGCCGGTCCTACGCGCAGGCCCCGGCCGGGAGGGTGTGTCCTCAGCCGGCGGTGCGGCCCGGGGCCGACGGGCCCGGGCCGGCCGGTGCGATGCGTAGGAAGGCGTCCAGCTGGACGCGGTCGCCGGGGCGGGACAGCCGGTCGCGGACGGTCCCCGGGGGCAGCCAGGCCAGCCGGTCGACCTCGTCGTTGGGCACGAAGGTGCCGTCGGCCGCCTCGGCGGCCCAGTAGCTGACCTCCTTCGGACGCCCGTTGGCCGTGTACAGGGCCGTCGGCAGCGCGGCGCCGGGCACGCAGTGGTGCCCGGTCTCCTCCAGGACCTCGCGCAGGGCGGCCTCCAGGGGGGTCTCGCCGCGCTTCAGCTTGCCCTTGGGATACGACCAGTCGTCGTAGCGGGGCCGGTGGACCAGGCAGATCTCCAGGTCACCGGCGGGGGAACGGCGCCAGAGCACGCAGCCCGCGGCCAGGACGGTGCCGCTCATGACGCGGCCACGGCTGCCGTGTGCCGCCAGGTCTCCCGGAACACTCCCCGGGCCGCCTCCACCTCGTGCCGCTGGTCGGCGTGCAGCACGCCGAGGGCGTACGCCGTCGCGGGGGCGATGCGCGGGGTGCGTGCCGCGGCGGCTGCGGCGGCCGCGGCCTCCACCGCGTCCCGGTGCAGGTCCAGTGCGTGCCCCGGCCCGGCCAGGGACGGATCGGGGGCGCCCCGCAGCAGTTCGTGCGCGTACCGGTGCAGCCGCAGCAGCCGGCGGGCCTGGTGCCAGAGGGCGTCGTGGGCCTCGTTGTACGGCTCCACCGCGGCGTCGGGCGGGAGCGCGGCCACCGCGTCCAGCATCCGCTGCTCGGCCAGCTCGGCCGGGGCGTGCAGCACCAGGCCCGCCGGTTCGGCGGCGGCGGGGGACAGGGGTACCTCGGAGGCGAGCACCGCGACCGCGTCCGCGACGGCGTGGAAGCGGGAGGAGCCCAGAGCCTGGAGCGCCGCCGAGTGGGCCCGGGTGCGGGCGAGGGTCAGCCGGCGTTCCAGGAGCGCGCCGGCGCGGGCCGCGCCGACGTCGAGCGCCGCCCGCTCCTTGTCGGCCTCGGTGGGGCCGGCCCCCGAGGGGGTCCGGGCCGCCGGGAGGGAGGGGCCGGAGAGCTGGTGCAGCGCCTCCAGGAGCCTGCCGAGCCGGGTGGCGTACGCGTGCTCGCGGGCCAGGGTGCCGGAGAGCCAGGCCAGTTCGGCACGGAGCTGGTCGGCCCAGGCCGGTTCCAGCGCTCCCCGGAAGGTGTGGAGGGTGCCGCTGATCCGGCGTGCCGCGTGGCGCAGCGCGCGTGCGGCCTCGTCGGCGCTGCGCGTGCCGGCGTCCGCGGGGGCGCTGTGCTCGCGCTGCAGCCGGAGCCCCCGGAGGAAGCAGGCTGCCTGTTCGCGCAGGTAGGGCGCGAGGACCGTCTCCGCGGAGAGGGCCGTCGTCGGGTGGTCAGGGCGTCGCACGCCGGCGCCTCCGGGCGTCAATGAGCATCTCTTGTACGTGCCGCAGCGGCTGCCCGTCCGGGTCCGTGGAGTGCCGGGTCCAGTTTCCGTCGGGACCCAGGTGCCAGGAGGAGGTGGTGTCGGACATCCCTGTTTCCAGGAGCCTGCTGAGGGCGGCGCGATGCGCGGGGTCGGTGACACGGACCAGTGCTTCGATCCGGCGGTCGAGGTTGCGGTGCATCATGTCGGCGCTTCCGAACCACACTTCGGGTTCGCCGCCGTTGCCGAAGGCGAAGACCCGGGAGTGTTCGAGGAAGCGGCCCAGTATCGAGCGGACCCGGATGTTCTCGGAGAGGCCGGCCACGCCGGGGCGGATCGCGCAGATCCCGCGCACCCAGATGTCGACGGGGACCCCGGCCTGTCCCGCCCGGTAGCAGGCGTCGATGACCGCTTCGTCGACCATCGAGTTGACCTTGACGCGCACGTAGGCGGGGCGCCCGGCGCGGTGGTGGGTGACCTCCTTGTTGATCCGGGCGACCAGGCCGTCCCGGAGGGACTTCGGGGCGACCAGCAGCCGGCGGTAGGTCTCGCGGCGGGAGTAGCCGGAGAGCCGGTTGAAGAGGTCGGAGAGGTCCGCCCCGACCTGCGGGTCGGCGGTCAGCAGGCCGAGGTCCTCGTAGAGCCGCGCCGTCTTGGGGTGGTAGTTGCCGGTGCCGACGTGGGAGTAGCGGCGCAGCGTGTCGCCCTCCTGGCGGACGACGAGCGACAGCTTGCAGTGCGTCTTGAGGCCGACGAGGCCGTAGACGACGTGGCAGCCGGACTCCTCCAGCTTGCGGGCCCACTTGATGTTGGCCTGTTCGTCGAAGCGGGCCTTGATCTCGACGAGGACGAGGACCTGCTTGCCGGACTCGGCCGCGTCGATCAGAGCGTCCACTATCGGGGAGTCGCCGGAGGTCCGGTACAGGGTCTGCTTGATCGCGAGGACGTCCGGGTCCCCCGCCGCCTGTTCCAGGAAGGCCTGCACGGAGGTGGAGAAGGAGTCGTACGGGTGGTGCAGCAGCACGTCGCGTTCGCGCAGGGCGGCGAAGATGTCCGGGGCGGAGGCGGACTCGACCTCGGCGAGGTCGCGGTGGGTGCCGGCGACGAACTTCGGGTACTTCAGCTCCGGCCGGTCCAGCGAGGCGATGCCGAACAGCCCGGTGAGGTCGAGCGGGCCCGGCAGCGGGTACAGCTCGGTCTCGGAGATCTTCAGCTCGCGGACGAGCAGGTCCAGGACGTACGGGTCGATGGACTCCTCGACCTCCAGGCGGACCGGCGGGCCGAAGCGGCGCCGCATGAGCTCCTTCTCCAGGGCCTGGAGGAGGTTCTCGGCGTCGTCCTCCTCGACCTCCAGGTCCTCGTTCCTGGTGACCCGGAACATGTGGTGGGCGAGGACCTCCATGCCCGGGAAGAGCTCTTCGAGGTGCGCCGCGATGATGTCCTCTATGGGGACGTAGCGCTGCGGGGACGCCTCCAGGAAGCGGGTGAGCAGCGGCGGGACCTTCACGCGGGCGAAGTGCCGGTGCCCGCTGACGGGGTTGCGCACGACGACCGCGAGGTTGAGCGAGAGCCCGGAGATGTACGGGAACGGGTGCGCGGGGTCGACGGCCAGCGGGGTCAGCACGGGGAAGACCCGCTGCCGGAAGAAGGTGAAGAGCCGGGCCTGCTCCTTCTCGGTCAGCTCGGGCCAGCGGACCAGCTGGATGCCCTCGTCGGACAGGGCGGGCGCGACGTCCTGCTGGTAGCAGGCGGCGTGCCGGGCCATGAGCTCGCGGGAGCGCGTCCAGATCAGGTCGAGGACCTCGCGGGGCTGCAGCCCGGACGCGGACCGGGTGGCCACACCGGTCGCGATACGGCGCTTGAGCCCGGCGACCCGGACCATGAAGAACTCGTCCAGGTTCGAGGCGAAGATCGCCAGGAAGTTAGCCCGTTCGAGTAGCGGGGTGGTGGGGTCCTCGGCGAGTTCCAGGACCCGTTCGTTGAACGCGAGCCAACTGCGCTCCCGGTCCAGGAAACGCCCCTGCGGCAGCTCGTCGCCCTCCGCCCCGGGCGCGTACGCGTCCATGTCGTTGTCCAGGTCCGGGTCCAGGTCGGCCGCTGTGGACAGGCCACCGGGCACGGAGCCCGTGACGGCGTGCGGCCGGTGGGAGGCGAGGGAGCCGACCGACGGCTGGGCGGGCTGGACCGGGACCTCGGAGCTGGGCTGCTGGCTCATGAACCTATTCTTCCGCGCGTTCGGCTCCTCAGGCGCGTCGGAGCCCGTAAAGATCGCGGAAGAAGCGGAGGTCGGTCCCGGGCCGGGGCCGCTCCCGTTGCGGGGGGTGGGCACAGCTGGCTGCATCCCGCGAGGGTCGCAAGCCCGTCTGAATGGCCGGTAACGACGACATGACGTACAGGAAGCGGTGTGGCTGCGGTGCCGTCGGCCGCCGCCCCGTCCTCACCGTAGGTGAAGCTCCTGCCCAGGCTCCTCCCGGGGGCCGGACTGGGGCGGTCTGTCGGGCGGTGCGGCGGCTCGGGCGAGGACGGAGGCGGGACGTGCCCGCGGCACCGGGCCCGCGCGGCACTGCGGCCGTCGGCACCGCGGCCGTCGGCACCGACGCGCAGGCCGGCGGCAGGGCCGCGGCCTCGGTGGCGGGCGGGAGGGGTCGCGTACCGGGGGCGTCCGCGCTGCTCAGGACTCCGTGCGGTACATCAGGTCGACCTCGTGCGTGGCGAAGCCCATCCGTTCGTACACCGCGAGGGCCGCCGGGTTGTCGGCGTCCACGTAGAGCATGGCGGTCGGCAGGCCGCGGGAGGCGAGGTGGCGCAGTCCGATCGCGGTGAGCGCCTTGCCCAGGCCGCCGCCCTGGGCGTCGGGCAGGACGCCGACGACGTAGACCTCTCCGAGGTGGTCCTCGGCGTGCTCCTTCGTCCAGTGGAAGCCGATGATTTCGCCGTCGCGCTCGGCCAGGAAGAAGCCCTCCGGGTCGAACCAGGGCTCGGCCCTGCGGTCGTCCAGGTCCCGCTGGGTGAGCGAGCCCTGCTCCGGGTGGTGGGCGAACGCGGCGCTGTTGACGGCGAGCCAGGCCGCGTCGTCCTGCCCCGGGACGAAGGTGCGGACGGTGACGCCCGGCGGCAGCGCCGGCTCGGCGATGTCGAGGGTGTCGAGCGGCCGGCGCAGCTGGCGCAGTTCGCGGAACAGGGAGAGGCCGAGCACCTGCGCCAGGTGCCGGGCGGCCGGCATGCCGCCGTGCGCCCAGACCCGCAGCCGCTTGCCGGTCGCGGCCAGGAGGGCGGCGCCCAGCGCCCGGCCGTGCCCACGGCCCCGGTGCGCGGGGGCCACGACGAGCTCCGCGGCGGGGGCCTCGACCGGGTCGGCGTCCTCCAGCTGCGCGTAACCGGCCAGCGTGCCGTCGGCGACGAGCAGGAAATGCCGTACGCCCTCGCGGTGACCGCCCCTCAACTGCAGCCGCCCCTGCTCGGAGACGGCCTGCCGGCCGTCGGTCCCGGCGGCCTCGCCGAGGAGCGCGAGGACGGCGTCGGCCTGCTCGGGGGTGAGCGCGTCGAGGGTCTCGATCTCGCGCCCGGGGGAGGGGAGGGGTGCGTCAGTCGTCATGGGTACGAGCGTACGGGGCGGGGCCGGGGCGCCGGGGCAGGCTGCCGCCCGGTGCGGACCTGTGGGGTGAGGCGGTCGGGGGACCGGCCGCGGTGCGCGGCGTGCTGAGTGCGGAAGCCCGGCTCGGCGCGTGCCGTGCGCACGGGCGACGTGAGGCCGTCGGGCATCTGGAGGGAGCCCGGGGGCGGTTCGGGCCGGTGCCGGGCCGGTTCCACCGCCCCGGCTGTGCGTTCGCCGTCCACGGGTGCCCGGGCTCCTGGCGCTCGGGCACGCTGTGACGCTTCCGCTGCCGCCTATGTGCCTTATGGGGGATCAGACCCTTTCCGGGTGTACGGCAACCATTTCGTAACCCCGGACACCTGTCGCGCTACGCGCGTTGACCCTAGGCTGCCGCTCGCAGCATCCAGACACTCACAAGGGGACCGATGTCAGCGACTCCGCAGAAGAACCGTGTGCCCCGGCGGGTGCTCGCCGCCACCGCCGGGCTCGTCACCGTCGGCGCGCTGGTGGCCGCGATGCCGGCCGGCGCCCATGACAAGGGGCACGGCCACGGCCACCACGCGTCCGGCACGGTCGACGTGCAGTTGCTCTCCTTCAACGACCTGCACGGCAACCTGGAGCCGCCGGCCGGTTCCGCCGGGACCGTCAGCGAGACGCAGCCCGACGGCACGGTGAAGTCGGTCCCGGCCGGAGGCGTCGAGTACCTCGCCACCTCGCTGCGCACCGCGCGCAAGGGGCACCCGTACTCTGTCACGGCGGCCGGCGGCGACATGGTGGGCGCGAGCCCGCTGCTGTCCGGCCTGTTCCACGACGAGCCGACGATCGAGGCGCTGAACGGGCTCGACCTCGACGTGACGGCCGTGGGCAACCACGAGTTCGACGAGGGGGCCACGGAGCTGGGCCGGCTGCAGAACGGCGGCTGCCACCCGGTCGAGGGCTGCTACGAGAAGGGCAAGAAGTTCAAGGGTGCGGACTTCCCGTACCTCGCGGCCAACGTGACGAGCGAGAAGACCGGCAAGCCGATCCTCAAGCCGTACACGGTCTGGAAGAAGAACGGCGTCAAGATCGGCTTCATCGGGGTGACCCTGGAGGGCACGCCGAACATCGTCACGGCCAACGGCGTCAAGGGCCTGAAGTTCCACGACGAGATCGAGACGGTCAACAAGTACGCCAAGGAACTGGACCGCCAGGGCGTCAAGTCCATCGTCGCGCTGATCCACGAGGGCGGGGCCCCGGCCTCCACCTCGTACAACTACGACTGCGACAGCCCGGGGGCCGGGGACGGCATCTCCGGGCCGATCGTCGACATCGCCAAGGGCATCACGCCGAAGGTCGACGCGCTGGTCACGGGCCACACCCACCAGGCGTACGTCTGCACGGTCCCGGACCCCTCCGGCAACCCGCGCATGGTGACCTCGGCGTCGTCGTTCGGCAAGCTCTACACCGACACGACCCTCACCTACGACCGCCGTACCAAGGACATCGTGCGGACGTCGGTGAAGTCCGCGACCTCGGCGAACCACGTCGTCAGCCGCGACCAGGCCAAGGCCACGGACATGACGGCGCTGATCGCCCGCTGGAACACGCTCGCCGCCCCCATCGCGGGCCGCCCGCAGGGGTACATCTCCGCCGACATCAACGGCCGCGGCTCCACGGCCCCCGAGAAGCCGCTCGGCAACCTCATCGCCGACGCCCAGCTGGAGGGCCTGGCCCCCGCGGACAAGGGCGGTGCGGTCGTCGCGTTCATGAACCCCGGCGGCATCCGCGCCGACCTCGTGTACACGGCGTCCGGGAGTGAGGGCGACGGGGTGGTGACGTACGGAGAGGCGTTCACGGTCCAGCCGTTCACCAACATGATGAACGTCGTCGACCTGACCGGTGCGCAGCTGGTCACCGCGCTCCAGCAGCAGGTCAGCGGCTCCAACGAGGCCTCCCCGAAGATCCTCCAGGTCTCGAAGGGCCTCACCTACACGCTGGACATGACGAAGTCGGGCGCCGACCGGGTGGTCGCGGACACGATCCGGCTGAACGGTGAGGCGATCGACCCGGCGAAGACCTACCGCGTCGCGATGAACGAGTTCCTCGCGGGCGGCGGCGACGGCTTCGCGGCCCTCGGCCAGGGCACGAACAAGCTGGTCGGCGCGTCCGACCTGGACCTGTTCAACTCCTACCTGGCGGCCCACTCCACGGCTTCCGCACCGCTGGCCCCGCCGGCCACCGACCGGATCACGATCGTGCAGTAGCTCCGTCGCGCGCGGGGGTGTCCCGACGCTCCCGCCCGGCCCGGAGACCGATGGTCCGCCCCACCACGTGGCGGACCATCGGTCGTTCGGGCCGGTCCGAGGGCGAGGGCCTGCCCTCGGGCTCCCGGTGCCGGGGGTCTGGGTTCAGGGTTCTGGGGTCGGTCTTCGTCGAGGCGCGCGAACATCCTGTCCGCGGCCCGGAGGGTCGCCGCCGGGCGGGGCCCCTCCCGGCCGGACCGGCCGGCGGGGAGGGGCAGTCGGGCAGCCGGGCGGTGTCCGACGGGTTCCGGCCATGCGGGCGTCGGTGGCGCGATGACCCTGTTCCGTCATTGAGGTGTGCCCGACATAATTCGAGCCTCCCCCCCCCACGGCTGCCGGAGGCACGTCCCCATGAGTCCGTACACCGCCACCCGCCGGAACTTCCTCACCGGTTCGCTCGCCGTCACCGCCGGAGTCCTGCTCGGCGCGACCCCCGCCGCCGCTTCCCCCGCCGCGGCCCTCGGCACCCAGGACTGGATGGGCGGCATCGCCGACGCCACCCCGCTGCGGCGCCTCACGATCCCTGGGACGCACAACTCCGGTGCCCGCTTCGGCGGCCCCTGGACGGAGTGCCAGAACACGACGATCGCGGCGCAGCTCGACAGCGGCATCCGCTTCCTCGACGTCCGCTGCCGGATCAGCGGGGACGCCTACGCGATCCACCACGGCGCCTCCTACCAGAACCTGAACTTCGACGACGTGCTGGGCGCCTGCCGGGACTTCCTGGCCCGGCACCCCTCGGAGACGGTGCTGATGCGGGTCAAGCAGGAGTACTCGGAGGAGAGCGACGCCGCGTTCCGGCGGATCTTCGACATCTACCTCGACGGCAAGGGCTGGCGCTCGCTCCTGCGCCTCGACTCCGCCCTCCCGGACCTCGGTGGCGCCCGCGGCAAGGTCGTGCTGCTCGCCGACAACGGCGGCCTGCCCGGCGTCCGGTACGCCGATCCGGCGGTCTTCGACGTCCAGGACGACTACATGGCCGAGCCGGGCGCGAAGTACCCGAAGGTCGAGGCGCAGTTCCGCAAGGCCGCGCAGCAGCCGGGCAAGGTGTTCGTGAACTACGTGAGCACGGCGGCGCTGCTCCCGCCGCGCTGGAACTCCGACCGGCTCAACCCGCAGGTCCACTCGTTCCTCGACGGTTCGGAGGCATCGGGCTGGACCGGTCTCGGCATCGTCCCGCTGGACTACCCGGCGACCCGGTCGGGCCTGGTCGAGTCGCTGATCCGGCACAACCCGGCGGGCTGAGGGAGGCCGAGGGCTCACGCCTCCGGCGGCGGGGTCGGGGCTCCGGGCAGTCTGATCGATGCCACCGTGCCGCCGCTCTCCGCCGGGGTGAGGGCGATCGCGCCGCCCGCCTGCTGGACGGTGCGGGCCACGATGGACAGGCCGAGCCCGGAGCCGGGGAGCTGACGGGCGGACGGGGAGCGCCAGAAGCGGTCGAAGACGTGCGGGAGCTCCTCGGCGGGGATGCCGGGGCCGTGGTCGCGTACGGTCAGCTCGCCCCGGTGCAGGGCCACCTCGATCGTCCCGCCCGCCGGGCTGAACTTCACCGCGTTGTCGAGGACGTTGACGACCGCCCGCTCCAGCGCCGCGGGCTCGGCGCGCACGTACCAGGGGGCCAGCTCGGCGGTGATGGTCAGCTCCGGGCCGCGCAGCCGGGCGCGCTGGAGCGCGGTGCGGGTGATGTCGTGCAGCGCGACCACCTGGAGGGGGCCGGGCTGTGCCGCGTCGGGGCGGGAGAGCTCCTGGAGGTCGCCGATGAGGGCGGCCAGCTCGGTCATCTGGGCCTTGACCGAGGACATCAGGGCCCTGCGGTCCTCGGGCGGGATGGCGCGGCCCGTGTCGTCGCTCCGGGCGAGCAGCTCGATGTTCGTACGGAGCGAGGTGAGCGGGGTGCGCAGCTCGTGGCCGGCGTCGGCGATCAGCTGTGCCTGGCGGTCGCGGGACGTGGCCAGGGAGCTGGTCATGGCGTTGAAGGAGCGTGAGAGCCGGGCGATCTCGTCCTCGCCCTCCGCGGGGATCCGGACGGTCAGGTCCTCGGTCTCGGCCACGTGCTCGACGGCGCGGGCGAGGTCGTCGACGGGGCGCAGGCCGGTACGGGCCACCCACAGGCCGGCGGCGCCGGCGCCGACGACACCGATGCCGGACACGAGGAGCAGGACCCAGGCGAGGGTGGTGAGCGGGTCGGTGACCTCGCTCAGGGGGCGGGCGATCGAGACGGCGAGGTCCCCGGACTCCGTCCCCGGTCCGCCCCGGACGTCCAGCCGCGAGGTGTAGACCCGCATGCTCGCGCCGTCCTGGGCGGTGACCGTGTGCAGGGCGTACGTCTGCTTCCGCTCGGCCACCGCCAGGTCCCCGGTGTCCACCGGCAGTTCCGACGTCCCGGGGGCGACGCAGACCGTGCCCCGGGAGTCGATGAGCTGGACCGTCACACCGGTGAAGGGGCGCGGTGGCAGCGTGGTGTCGCCGTTGCAGTACGTGTACAGCCCCGCCAGGTAGCGCTGGTCGACCGTGGACCCGCGCAGCGACTGGTCCAGCTGGTGTTCCAGCTGCTCCCGGGTCACGAACCAGCACGCCGCGGCGACCGCCGCCACCGCCGCCGCCACCGCGGCGGCGACCAGCAGGGCGAGCCGCGAGCGGAGCGGGAGGGCGCGCAGGCGACGGGTCAGGCCGGTCACCCGTCACCCCCGCCGGAGCGCAGGGCGTAGCCGACGCCCCGCACGGTGTGCACGAGGCGGGGTTCGCCGCCCGCCTCCGTCTTGCGGCGCAGGTACATCACGTACACGTCCAGGGAGTTGGAGCTGGGCTCGAAGTCGAAGCCCCAGACCGCCTTGAGGATCTGTTCGCGGGTCAGCACCTGCCGGGGGTGGGCCAGGAACATCTCCAGCAGGGTGAACTCGGTGCGGGTGAGCTCCACCCGGCGGGTCCCGCGGGTGACCTCGCGGGTGTTCAGGTCCATCCGGAGGTCGACGAAGGACAGGACGTCGTCGTCGGGGAGGTCCTCGCCCGCCGCGACCGCGTAGGAGCTGCGGCGCAGCAGGGCGCGGATGCGGGCGAAGAGTTCGTCCAGCTCGAAGGGCTTGACGAGGTAGTCGTCGGCACCGGCGTCGAGGCCGGTGACCCGGTCGCCGACGGTGTCGCGGGCGGTGAGCATCAGGATGGGCGTGGTCGATCCCGTCGACCGGATGCGCCGGGCGGCGGTGAGGCCGTCCATGCGGGGCATCTGGATGTCCAGGACGATCAGGTCGGGGGCGTACGACTCGGCCTTGGCGAGGGCGTCGTAGCCGTCCACGGCCACCTCCGTGCCGTATCCCTCGAAGGCGAGGCTGCGTTGCAGGGCCTCGCGCACGGCGGGCTCGTCGTCGACGATCAGGACGCGCTGGGGATCGTCTTCGGCGGGGCTCATCGCTTCGTCGTCCTCTTCCTTCGTGCTGAGTGGTGCGGTCTGCGGGCGGGGCTCTGCGGGCCGCGCTCTCAGCCTCGCACGGCAGCCGCACGCCGTCGCGCGGCACGGCGTGCGCGGCTGGTGCCGCTGCGGACCTCGGGCGGACGGGGAGCGGGGGCGGTGCGGGCCGCGGCGGCGAGTTCCGCGGCCAGGGCGAGCGGGAGGGCCAGACCGGACGGGCCGGCGGCCACGGTGGCGGTGTCGGGGTTCACGGGGTCCTCCTCGTCAGGAGCCGTTGCCGGCGCGCAGGGTGTCCAGGTCGGCCTTGACGGTGTCGACCGGGATGGCGAAGCCGAGGCCCACGCTGCCCGCACCCGAGCTTCCGGAGCTGCTGGCCGAACTGGGCGAGTACATCGCGGAGTTGATGCCGATGATTTCGCCGTTCATGTTGATCAGGGCGCCGCCGGAGTTGCCGGGGTTGAGCGAGGCGTCGGTCTGGAGCGCCTTGTAGGTCGTCTTGGAGGTGCCGGTGTCGCCGTTGAACTGCTGCCCGCCGAACTCGAACGGCCAGTTCTGACCGCCCTGTTGCTGCTGCTGGCCCTGGCTCTGGCTCTCGTCCTTGGCGACCGTGACGTCGCGGTCCAGGGCGGAGACGATGCCGCTGGTGACCGTACCGGTGAGGCCCTCGGGCGAGCCGATGGCCACGACCTGGTCGCCGACCTCGACCGAGGAGGAGTCGCCGAGCGTGGCCGTCTTCAGGCCGCTCGCCCCCTGGAGCTCGAGGAGCGCCAGATCCTTGTCGGGGTCGGTGCCGACGACGTCGGCGGTGTACGTCTTGCCGGTGCTGAGGGCCACCTTGATCGTGGAGGCTCCGGAGATCACGTGGTTGTTGGTGACGATCTCGCCGTCCGAGGTGATGACGACACCGGAACCGGTGGCCTCGCCGGACGAGGACGTCGCGCTGATCTCGACGATGGCCGGCGACACCGCCGCCGCCACACCGGAGACGGTCCCGGCGCTGCTCTGCGAGACGGTGGTGCCGTGGACGACGCCGCTCGATCCGGAGGCCGTCGAGCCGCCGCCCGCGAGCTCGCCGATGAGGGTGGCGGTGCCGCCGCCGACCGCCGCGGCGGCGATGGCGACGGCCGCGAGCAGGGCGAACGGCCTCGTGACCCGGCGCTCGGGCCGGGGGGCGTCGGCAGTGGGTCCGGGGGCCGGCCAGGCGTGGGCGCCGGCGGGCGATCCGGTGGCCGGCTGCTCGGGCTCGTGGGCCGGGGGCGGCGGGTAGGCCGCCGGGTCCCCTCCGTGGAAGCCGCCGCCGTGCCCGGCACCGCCGTACGCGCCACTGCCGTACGCGCCGGTGTCGTACGCTCCGCCGTCCCGGGCGGCACTGCCGTACGCGCCGTGGCCGTACGCACCGCTGCCGGGTGAGCCGTCGTGCGCACCGTTGTCGTGGGAGGGGGGCATCGGGTACTCGCCGCTCGGGCGGTGGCTGTCGGTCATGTCCACGAGAGTGGCCAGCGAACATGAGAGCAGCCTGAGTACGTCCTGAGAAGCCCGGCAGAACCTCGTATGCCCGATATAAGGACCGGCCCTCAGAGCGCGGTCACCGTCGGTTCGCCGCAGCCGCACGAGCGGCGCACCACCAGCGCGGACGGGAACTGCTTCAGCCGCTCGCGCCGCGATCCCGAGACCCGCAGCGAGTCGTCGAGCACCAGGTCCACGGCCGCCCGGGCCATCGCCGGCCGGTCCGAGAAGACCGTCGTCAGCGGCGGATCGGTCAGCCCCGCCTCCTTGACGTCGTCGAAGCCCGCGACGGCGAGCCCGCCCGGCACGTCGATCCGCAGTTCGCGTGCGGCCCGCAGCACCCCGATGGCCTGGTCGTCCGTCGAGCAGAAGATCGCCGGGGGCCGGTCTGGGCCGGAGAGCAGCGTCAGGGCCACCCGGTAGGCGTCGTACCGGTTGTACGGGGCGTGGAAGAGCCGGCCCTCGGTCGGCAGCCCGGCCTCCTGCATGGCCCGGCGCCAGCCCTCGATGTGGTCGGCGACCGGGTCCCCGACCACCGGGGTCGACTCCGTGCCGCCGAGGCACGCCACGTAGGCGTTGCCGTGTTCCAGGAGGTGGCGGGTGGCGAGCTGGGCGCCGCCGATGTCGTCGGTGACGACCGCGACGTCGTCGATCGCCTCGGGGCGCTCGTGCAGCAGGACGACCCGCGCGTCCCAGGCCTCTATCTCGGCCGCGGCCCGCTCGCTGGGGCCCTGGCTGACCAGGATCAGACCGGACACCCGCATGCCGAGGAAGGCCCGCAGATAGTGGACCTCGCGCTCGTCGCGGTAGTCGGAGTTGCCGACGAGGACCATCTTCCCGCGCTCGGCGGCGGCCTGTTCGACCGCGTGCGCCATCTCGGCGAAGAACGGCTGGCGGGCGTCGGGGACGATCATCCCTATCAGGTCGGTGCGCCGCGAGGCCATCGCCTGGGCGACCCGGTCGGGCCGGTAGCCCAGCTCCTTGATCGCGGCGAGCACCCGCTCGCGCGTGGCCGGGGCGACCGGCCGGGGTCCGTTGTTGATGACGTAGCTGACGACCGCTGTCGAGGTCCCCGCCAGTCTCGCCACATCGTCCCGCGTCACCTTGGCCACGCGCGGCAGTCTACGCGGATCGACCCAAGGGCTGTCCCGTAATCCCCGGCGTGCGCGCGACGGCGTCCGCGGCACCTCGCCGCGCTGCCGGAACGCCCGCATACGTCCCGCATGCGGGCGTCCCCGCGGCCCTGCGGGGCACCGCGTCAGACGCCGAGCGCCGGTCCACCGGGGATCACGGGACGGTCCTCAGCGCTTGGCGGACCGCGCCGGGGCTTCCTCGCCGGCCCCGGCCTCCGCCGACCGCTCCGGGCGGTCGGCGCGTTCGTCCGGCTGCTCCGCTGCGGCCTTGGCCTTGGCCTCCTTGGCCTTCGCCTCCTCGGCCGCCCGGTCCACCTTCTCGGGGGTGACGAAGCGGTAGCCGACGTTGCGCACGGTGCCGATCAGCGACTCGTGCTCGGGGCCGAGCTTGGCGCGCAGCCGTCGCACGTGGACGTCCACGGTGCGGGTGCCGCCGAAGTAGTCGTAGCCCCAGACCTCCTGGAGCAGCTGGGCGCGGGTGAAGACCCGGCCCGGGTGCTGCGCGAGGTACTTGAGCAGCTCGAACTCCTTGAAGGTCAGGTCGAGGACCCGGCCCTTGAGCTTCGCGCTGTACGTCGCCTCGTCGACCGAGAGGTCGCCGTTGCGGATCTCCATGGGGGAGTCGTCCGCGGTGATCTGCTGGCGGCCGGTGGCCAGCCGCAGCCGGGCCTCGACCTCGGCGGGGCCCGCGGTGTCCAGCAGCACGTCGTCGATGCCCCAGTCGGCGGTGACGGCCGCGAGGCCGCCCTCCGTCACGACGAGGATCAGCGGACAGCCGGGCCCGGTGGACCGCAGCAGCTGGCAGAGCGAGCGCACCTGGGGAAGGTCCCGGCGGCCGTCGATGAGAATGACGTCGGCACCCGGGGTGTCGACGAGAGCGGGTCCCTCGGCGGGGGCGACCCGCACGCTGTGCAGCAGAAGGCCGAGGGCGGGAAGCACCTCCGTCGACGGTTGAAGGGCATTCGTCAGCAGCAGCAGTGAACTCATCGCCGCCCACCTGCCTGGGTCGTCGGTCGATCGTGCACGGTCAGCTGGCCCATTACGTCGGTCCTCCTCGTTCCCTGCGAGAGGGGCACTCCCGGGTCGGACCCGGGGGAGTATGCGGCACTGCTTCGTACTCCCGTACGGCCATCACCTGCGACGGCCGTCATACGGTTTTTACTGTGCGGTCCCGCGCCCGGGGACCGCTGAGGTTGTTGAAACGTCTCCGTAACAACGCTCGGAATGCACAAAAGGACCCGGGGGCTGCTTTGCCCGGATCCTCTTCCCAGCAGAATAGCCCACATGAGTTCTGTGTCCGAGGGTCGATTCCCCGCTTCTTCTGTTCCCTCGATCACGCCGGTGCCCCGGCGCACCATGTTGCTGACCGGTGACGGGGTCCGTATCGAGGCGGTGTACACCCCGTGTACGGCGGGTTCCGGGGGTGCGGGAGGCGGTGTCCCGGAAGGGCCCGCCGTCGTCCTCGCACACGGTTTCACCGGCGCCGCCGACCGGCCGGCGCTGATGCGGGCCGCCAGGGTGTTCGCCCAGCGTGCGGCCGTGATCACGTTCTCCTTCCGGGGTCACGGGAGGTCCGGTGGGCGGTCCACGGTGGGCGACCGCGAGGTGGCTGATCTGGCGGCCGCGGTC
Source organism: Streptomyces sp. NPDC006296 (assembly GCF_040613235.1). Classification (NCBI taxonomy): domain Bacteria; kingdom Bacillati; phylum Actinomycetota; class Actinomycetes; order Kitasatosporales; family Streptomycetaceae; genus Streptomyces; species Streptomyces sp. NPDC006296. Next base: position 47,943 of record NZ_JBEXRT010000016.1, read on the forward strand.
GCCTGGGCCCGGTCGCTGGGACACCGCCGGATCGTTACGGTCGGCTTCTCGATGGGCGGTTCCGTGGTGCTCCGGCACGCCGCTCTGTATACGACTCCGGAATCCGGGGAATCCGCGGCGGAGGAATTCGGATCGGCGGCGTCCGATCGGGTGCAACGGCGCACTGGGGCGCACCAGGAGCACGGGGGGCGCGCAGAGGCGCATTCCGGTATCCGCACCGGAGCGGTCCCGGGCGCCCCCGCGAGCGCGTCGGCCCCGTGCGCGGACCGGGCGGCCGGGCACCCGGCGGACGCGCACACGGACGCGGTCGTCGCGGTGAGCGCCCCGGCCCGCTGGTACTACCGCGGCACAGCACCGATGCGCCGGCTGCACTGGGTGGTCACCCGGCCCGCGGGCCGGCTCGTCGGCCGCTACGGCTTCCGCACCCGCATCCAGCGGGAGGACTGGGACCCCGTGCCGCTGTCCCCGGTCGAGGCGGTCCCGCTGATCGGCGTCCCCCTGCTGATCGTGCACGGCGACCAGGACCCGTACTTCCCCGTCGACCACCCGCGCATGCTGGCCGCGGCGGCGGGCGACGGAGCCGAGCTCTGGCTGGAACACGGCATGGGGCACGCGGAGAACGCCGCGGACGAGGCCCTGCTGACCCGCATCGCGGACTGGGCGCAGTCGGCGTGATCCATGATGGACAGTCGACGCACGACGAAAGGGGTGCCGCCATGGCAGCGGGGACGATCCGCTACTGGGCCGCGGCCAAGGCCGCCGCGGGGACCGCGGAGGAGCCGTACACGGCGGTGACGCTCGCCGAGGCACTCGCCGGGGTGCGCGAGCGGCATCCCGGCGAGCTGGCGCGGGTACTGCTCCGCTGCTCGTTCCTGATCGACGGGAATCCCGTGGGGACCCGCGGTCATGAGACCGTACGGCTTGCCGAGGGCGGCACGGTCGAGGTGCTCCCGCCGTTCGCAGGAGGGTGAACCGCAGACCATGAGCGACAACGACCAGCAGTATCCGTACGACCCCGGTCACGGACAGCCGTACCAGGGGCAGCCGCACGATCCTGCGTACGGACAGCGCCCCCCGGGGCAGCCCTACGCCCCGCAGCAGCCGCACGACCCGGCGTACGGGCAGCCGCAGCCGTCCGGACCGTACGCGCAGCCGCAGCAGTCTCACGACCCTGCGTACGGGCAGCACCAGCAGCAGCCGTACAACCCGTACACGCAGCCGCAGCCCGGGCCGTACGCGCAGCCGCAGCAGCCGCAGTCCGACGCGTACGGGCAGCCGGCGCAGCAGCCGTACGCGCAGCAGCAGCCCGCCGTGTACCCGGAGCGGGGCGCCTCCCCGGCTTCCGTGGACCAGGGCCCGGCCCAGACGTGGCAGGGGCAGACCTGGGACACCCGGTCCCAGCCGACGTTCCAGCCGCAGCAGCAGCCGTCCGCGCCCGTACCGCCGGGTGCTCCCGCACCCGCCGGGCCCGGCGCTCACGCTCCCGGCGTGCGGGGGGCCGGGGCCGCTCCGCTGCCGCCCGAGGCGCCGGGGGCGCAGCCGGGGCCCGCCCCGTCCGCCCCGGCCGCCGGGGCTCCGGCAGCCGCTCCGGACGCGGCCGGGTTCGGTGCGCCGACCACCCTGGGCAACAGCCGGATCACCGACGCCCAGCGGGCGCGTGCCGAAGGCCGTTCCCCGATCATCGCGCCCGGGATGCAGCCCGCCGCGATCACGGCCGGCCTGGGACTGCTCCTCGCCCTCGGTGCCGCGATCGGGTCCTACGCCCTGCTCGTCCCCCTGGTCCTGCTCCAGGCCGTGACGGCCGCCGGCTGGTTCCGGCTCAACGGGATGTGGCCGGCCCGGCAGGGCATCGCGCTCGCCTTCGCCGGCGGGCTCGTGGCCGACGCCGTGCTGCTCGCCGCGGGCCGCGGCAACGCCCCGGCGGCGCTGCTCGGCACGCTGGGTGTCTGGGTGCTCCTCACCCTGGTCCTCCAGCTGCGCAGCCACGCCGGTGCCGACGAGCGGATGTACGGCCTGACGGCCACCGTCGCGTCCGCCGCGCTCGCCGTCCTGGCGGCCGGGCACCTGGCGGCCGTCCCGGACGCGGTGACGGTGGGCGGTGTCGCGGTCGCCGTGGGCGTGCTCGTCCGGGCGCTGCCGCTGCCCGGAGTGGTCTCGGTCGTCGTGGCGCTGCTCGCGTCGGCGGGGGCGGGCCTGGGCGCGGGAGCGCTCACGGACTTCGGGACGCAGGCCGCGCTCCTCGGGTTCGCGGCCGGTGGCTGCGCCCTGATCGGCCTGCGCGTCGCGAGCTACGACTACCCGTCCCGCTTCGTGCACATGACCGCGGGAGTGGCGCTGCCGCTCACGGCCGCGGCTCCGGCCGTCTACCTGATCGGCCGGGCGATCGGCTGACCTTTCCCGGATGTTCCCGGACGTTCTCCCCCTCCGGCCGCGGGCCGGGGAACCGGCCGGGCCTCGTGCTCGTCGATCATTCAGGGCGCGCCGCACCGCGGCAGTAGGCTCACGTGCACCAGAGGTCCGGCCGGTCCGAGTAGGGGAACAACAGGCATGCGCGCACTGCGAATACTGCTCATCATGGCTGTCGTGCTGGGCGGTGTCTTCGTCGCCGTGGACCGGGTCGCCCTGCACTTCGCCGAGTCGGAGGCCGAGGGGCGGATCACCTTCGGTGACGCCGAGGCCGGTTCGACCGACGTGTCGATCAAGGGCTTCCCCTTCCTGACCCAGGCGGCCGCGTCGGAGCTCGACCGGGTCGACGTCACGGTCAAGGACATCCGGGCCGGCGCCGCCGGGCGGAGCATACGCATCAGCGAGATCCAGGCCCGGCTCGACCGGGTGACGCTGGGCGCCGGATACACCAGCGCGACGGCCGCCCGGGCCACCGGGACGGCCCTCATCTCCTACGCGGCCCTCACCGAGGCGGCCGACGACGGTGTCACCGTCGGCTACGGCGGCGACGGCAAGGTCAAGGTCACCGGCACGGTCAAGATCCCGCTGCTGGGTCAGACGCTCACGCGCAGCGTGCTCTCCACGGTCACCCTGGTCGACGGCGACACCGTCCGGGTGCGCGCCGACGAGGTGCCGGGCGAGGGCATCCCCGGACTGGAGGACCTGGTCCGGACGAAGACCGACTTCGAGCGCGAGATCGGCGGACTGCCTGCCGGCCTGGAGCTGCAGAAGATCGAGGTGGCCCCGGGCGGCCTGGAGGTGTCGGTGACCGGCTCCGACGTGCGGCTCGCCGGCTGACACCACGGTCCCGGGCGACAGTGGATGACCCCCGGGCGGCCGGGGTAGGGGTTCCGCGACGGCGGAGCGGACCACTCATCCGGATGATGAGACGGCCGTGTCCGATCCGCAGATGCCCGGCTCCCCACGGCCCGCCGGATTCCTGTCCCCGCGCGAGGCCCGGGGCCATCCGTCTCGTATTGCGGACGATCGTGTCTCATCATTCGACACGACGGTGACATCTCCGCCCGTACCTCCCTACGATCGGATGCATGAAGCGACAGGCGGACCTCACGAAGCGGCGGGCAGTAGACCTGTGCCGCGTCGCCGCCATGCTCTGTCGCACCTTCTGAGCGGGACCTCTCCCGTTTCCCGCCGGCCCTTCGACGACGTCAGGGCCGACCCCGTGCCCTCCGCACGCGCCGCGCTCCCGGCGCCCGCGCGTACGCCTCGCACGCAGCACTCCGCACCACCCCGCCGCAGACTGCCCCGGAGGAGAAACACATGAGCCGCGCAGACGTCCTCGTCGACGCCGACTGGGTCGAGGCCCACATCGACGACCCGCAGGTCGCCATCGTCGAGGTCGACGAGGACACCTCGGCGTACGAGAAGAACCACATCAAGAACGCGATCCGGATCGACTGGACGAAGGACCTCCAGGACCCGGTCCGCCGTGACTTCGTCGACCAGGCCGGCTTCGAGAAGCTCCTGTCCGAGAAGGGCATCGGCAACGACACGCTGGTCGTCCTCTACGGCGGCAACAACAACTGGTTCGCCTCGTACGCCTACTGGTACTTCAAGCTGTACGGCCACGAGAACGTCAAGCTGCTCGACGGCGGCCGCAAGAAGTGGGAGCTGGACTCCCGCGACCTGACCGACGCCGTCCCGTCGCGCCCGGCCACCGCCTACAAGGCCAAGGCCCAGGACGAGTCGATCCGCGCCTACCGCGACGACGTCGTGGCCGCCATCGGCAGCCAGAACCTCGTCGACGTCCGTTCGCCCGACGAGTTCAGCGGCAAGCTGCTCGCCCCGGCGCACCTCCCGCAGGAGCAGTCGCAGCGCCCCGGCCACGTGCCGAGCGCCCGCAACATCCCGTGGTCGAAGAACGCCAACGACGACGGCACCTTCAAGTCCGACGACGAGCTCAAGGCCCTGTACGAGGACGAGCAGGTGGACCTGTCTAAGGACACCATCGCGTACTGCCGCATCGGTGAGCGCTCCGCGCTCACCTGGTTCGTGCTGCACGAGCTGCTCGGCCAGGAGAACGTCAAGAACTACGACGGTTCCTGGACCGAGTACGGCTCCCTGGTGGGCGTGCCGATCGAGCTCGGCGCCAACAAGTAATCCCGCAGGACCCGATCAGCAGGACCCCGACCAGAAGGACAGAACACCATGTGTGGAGCACAGGCCGGCGGCCCCGACGCTTCGACGATCAAGCCGGGCGAGACGACCATCCAGGGCAGCGTGACCCGCGACGGTGAGCCCGTCACGGGCTACGTCCGACTGCTGGACTCGACCGGCGAGTTCACCGCCGAGGTCCCGACCTCGGCGACCGGACAGTTCCGCTTCTACGCGGCCGAGGGCACCTGGACGCTCCGCGCCCTGGTTCCGGGCGGCACCGCCGACCGTACGGTCGTGGCGCAGACCGGTGGTCTCGCCGAGGTCGCCATCGCCGTGTAGTTCACGCACACGTACGGCCGGAGGGCCGCACCCCAGGGGGTTGGACGCCACCTGAAGCGGGGTGCGGCCCTTCGTGCCGTCCACATGCGGCATTCCGCCGGTGAGCCCTACGCTGGATACATGTACGCCCGGCGCAGGCGCGTCTATTTTCTGATGATGGGCGGATGCCTCTTCCTCTTCGTCTCCGCCTGGTCCTTCGTGCGTCTGTGGTCCGTCCCGGCGGCGGTGGCGATGTGCGTGGTCGCCATGGTCGTCCCGCCCGTCGCGGCGATCGTCGCCAACCGGCGCGGCCCCGACGACCGTTGGTGGGACGATCCCTCCCCGGACCGCCGGCCCCCGGGCTCCCGGCCCCCCGACGCGCGGTCGCCGGGCTCCCGCTCCACGGGCTCCGGGCCGCAGGACCCGCGGCCCCCTGACCCGCCGCCTCCGGATGCGCGTCCCCCGGGCTCCCGTCCGGCCGGCTCCCGGCCACCGGGCTCGCGGCCCGAGGAGTCCCGGCCCCGGAACCCCCGGCCGTCCGACGCGCGGTCGCGGCCCGGAGCCTCCCGGCCCCGCACGCCGCAGGAGGCGCCCACGGGCGATCCGACCTCCGACCTCTGGTGGGACGAGCTCGACGGCAGGGACAACCGCCACTGAGGACCGCCCCGGGAGCCCGGTCGGCCCCGGTGTCCGGTCGGTGCCGCCGCAGCGGTCGGGTCCGGTGTCCGGCCGGTCCCGCCGTCCGTCGGTCCTGACGCGGCGGCCGGACCCGGCCCGCGCGCTCGGCCCGCCGCCCGGCGGCCGCCCGCGGATCAGTAGACGAGGGCCTGGGTACCGTCCGCCATGGCCTCCTGCACGAAGACCTGGGCGCCGGCGATCCGTACGCCGTCCAGGACGTCCTGCTCCGTGATGTCGCGCCGGGCCGCGCACTGGGTGCAGAGGGTGATCCCGCCACCGGCCAGGATCGAGTCGAGCAGATCCGGCAGGGGCGCGGAGTGCGGCAGTGCGAATTCGGCGGCCCGTCCCGGCAGGGCGAACCAGGCGGACTCCCCGGTCAGCCACAGCGAGACCTCGACGCCACTGGCGACGGCCACGGCCGCCACGGTGAAGGCCTGCGAGCAGCGCTCGGCGGCATCGGCTCCGGCGGTCACCTTGATCACGAGCTTCTTCGGCATGCACCGAACTGTAAGCCTCGGCGGGGCGACCCGGGCCGAGCCGACCGCGCCCGGGGCAAACCCCGGGCCGCCGTGCCGGGCCCCCACCCATTAGGCTGGGGGCCCGGCTGTCCGCTGCCGTCATGTCGTTCGTTCCGAGGAGCTCCCGTGCTTGAGGCTTTCTTCTCCGCTCTGCTGGTCCTGGTCTGCGTCGGCGTGCTCGCCTTCGCCGCGGTGACCGTGAAGAAGCTGTACCAGGGCCAGCGCTGACCCTCGCCGAACACCTCCCGTACACCCTCACAGATCGTCTGAGCCGCTCATGATCGAGATTCCGTCCGACCTCCACCCGGACCTCGTGCCGCTGGCATTCCTCCTCGGCAACTGGGCGGGTGCGGGCGTCTCCGACTTCCCCGGCGCCGAGAAGTGCAACTTCGGCCAGGAAGTCACCTTCAGCCACGACGGCCGCGACTTCATCGAGTACGTCTCGCACTCCTGGGTGCTCGACGCCGAGGGCAACCAGGTCAAGCCGCTGGAGTCCGAGTCCGGCTACTGGCGCATCGACAAGGACCGCAAGGTCGAGATCGTCATGGTCCGCGACCAGGGTGTCGTCGAGGTCTGGTACGGCGAGCTGGCCAAGCAGAAGCCGCAGATCGACATCGCCACCGATGCGGTGGCCCGCACGGCGGCCTCCGGCCCGTACAGCGGCGGCAAGCGTCTCTACGGCTACGTCCACAGCGACCTGATGTGGGTCGGCGAGAAGGCCACCCCCGACGTGGAGCTGCGGCCGTACATGTCGGCGCACCTGAAGAAGGTCGTCACCCCCGGAGAGGTCGCCGAGATGGCGCGGGGCCTCGGGGACCTGCCGGACGACGGCATCGCCTTCTTCAAGTAGACGGTCCGGGCCCCGTTCCGCACGGACCCGGGGCCCCGCGCCCGTCCCGCCCTACACTGGGGCTGTGGTGAGCACCGACTGGAAGACCGATCTCCGGCAGCGCGGTTACCGGCTGACGCCGCAGCGCCAGCTCGTGCTGGAGGCCGTCGACGCGCTGGAGCACGCGACCCCCGACGACATCCTCTGCGAGGTGCGCAGGACGGCGTCGGGCGTGAACATCTCCACCGTCTACCGGACCCTGGAGCTCCTGGAGGAGCTCGGGCTGGTCAGCCACGCCCACCTGGGGCACGGCGCCCCGACGTACCACCTGGCGGACCGCCACCACCACATCCACCTCGTCTGCCGGGACTGCACGAACGTCATCGAGGCCGATGTGGACGTGGTCGCCGACTTCACGGCGAAGCTGCGGGGCGCCTTCGGCTTCGAGACCGACATGAAGCACTTCGCGATCTTCGGACGCTGTGCCGACTGCACGGCGAAGGCGGACCGGGACCCGACGCCTCCGGGCACCGGCGGCGCGCGGTAGTCCGGACCGTACGGGTCGTACGCTGGTCGCATGAAGAGCCCTCTGCTGTCCCTGCCCGGTGCCGTGCCCGCCGAGGGCCGTGACGACGGCGTCGCCGCGCACTACGGCGACCTGTTCCGTGAGCAACGCGCACTCGCCGACGGCAGCGGCCTCGTCGACCTGTCGCACCGCGGGGTCGTCACGGTGACCGGTGAGGAACGGCTGACCTGGCTGCACCTCCTGCTCACCCAGCACGTCAGCGACCTCGCGCCGAACCGGGCGACCGAGGCCCTGGTGCTGTCCGCCAACGGACACATCGAGCACGCGGTCTACCTGGTCGACGACGGCACGACGGTGTGGATGCACACCGAGCCGGGGACCCAGGGCGAGCTGATCGCCTACCTGGAGTCGATGAAGTTCTTCTACCGGGTCGAGGTCGCCGACCGCACCGCGGAGTTCGCCGTGGTGCACCTGCCGGCCGGTTCCATCGCGGAGGTCCCGGACGGTGCCGTCGTGCGGGAGACCGCCCACGGCCGCGACCTCTTCCTGCCCCGTGCCGCCCTGGAGGCGTACGCCGCCGCGCACGGCCCGGTGGCCGGGATCCTGGCGTACGAGGCGCTGCGCGTGGAGGCGCACCGCCCGCGCCTGGGCTTCGAGACCGACCACCGCACGATCCCGCACGAGCTGGGCTGGATCGGCAGCGCCGTGCACCTCCAGAAGGGCTGCTACCGGGGCCAGGAGACGGTCGCCCGTGTCCACAACCTGGGGAAGCCGCCGCGCCGCCTGGTCTTCCTGCACCTCGACGGCAGCGAGGTGCACCTGCCCGGCCACGGGACGCCGGTCCGGCTGGCCGCCGACGGCGCGGAGGGCCGTCAGCTCGGCTTCGTCACCACCTCCGCCCGCCACCACGAACTGGGGCCGATCGCCCTGGCGCTGGTGAAGCGGAACGTCGCGGTGGACGCGGAGCTGATCGCGGGTGACACCGCGGCGGCCCAGGAGACGGTCGTCGAACCGTAGACGGCCTGCGCACGCCGTCCCACCGGGGGCGCTACACCTCGACCAGCACGGTGAACGGGCCGTGGTTCGTGAGCGAGACCCGCATGTCCGCCCCGAACCGGCCCGTCTCCACCTGCGCGCCGAGCGCGCGCAACCGGGCCACCACCTCGTCGACCAGCGGTTCGGCGACCTCGCCCGGTGCCGCGGCGTTCCACGTGGGCCGGCGGCCCTTCCTGGCGTCCCCGTAGAGGGTGAACTGGGAAATGACCAGAAGTGGTGCATTCACGTCCGAGCAGGACTTCTCACCCTCCAGTACCCGCAGCGTCCACAGCTTGCGGGCGAGCTGCGCCGCCTTCTCCGCCGTGTCGCCGTGAGTGACCCCCACCAGCACACACAGCCCCTCGCCGGCGATCTCGCCGACCGTGCCGGTCTCCGGCGCACCGTCCGCGGCGCCCGCCACGGTGACGCTCGCGCCGTCCACTCTCTGTATCACTGCACGCATACAGACCAACCTATCTTGGGCTGAACGGGTACAGAGCACCTGCATGAACACCCTGCGTAGTGACACCATGCACGATGTCGGTGTGCCGACGTACCGGTTCGAGGGGACGGAACATCATGACGACACGTGGAACCGGGCCATCGCCCGGTGCCGTACCGAGGGCGCGTACCGCCGGCCTGCGACCGCCGGTCCAGCGGACCGGTGCCGCGCCGGGGCAGCCGCCCGCCCCGCCGCCCGTGCAGCTGCCCGGAGCGGTGTCCGTGCCCGGACAGAGCGGGGGCGGTGCGGTCGAAGGACTGGCCTCCGTCCGGCCGCAGCCCGAGTTCGCCGGGCTGCGGCTGCCGGAACTGCGCACGCTGCGCCGTGACGCCCAGCGCGACGAGGCCGACCTCAGTTACGTACGCCGTCTGGTCCAGGGCCGGATCGACATCCTGCGGGCCGAACTGGCCCGGCGGGTGGACCCGGAGTCGCCCGTCGTGGACCGGCTCTCGGAGATCCTCGCCGACGCCCCGTCCGTCCACCGCTCCTCGGCGCGGCACGTCACCCTCACCACGCCGCGCAGCGACGAGTACCGCCGGCTGGCGGCGGACACCCTCGCGGAGGTCGGGCTCTCCGACCTGGACGCCCGGACGGACGAGGAGCTCCTCACCGCCATGGGGCGGCTCGTGCGCTACGAGCAGCAGGTGTCGCGACGCCGCCACCGGCTCCAGCGGACCGTCGACGATTGCAGCGCCGAGATCGCCCGCAGGTACCGTGACGGGGAAGCACAAGTAGAGGACCTGCTCGCCTGAAGCGACCCTTCCGGGGGCGGGTCACGCCCGCCCCCGGAAGGCCACCCGTCCCATGACCTCCTTCATACCCCCGATGTCGCCCCCGTCTCCCGAGCTCCCGGTGCTGGCCGAGGTCGTGCGGTCCGGTTTCACCGAGGGCCGCCACCGGGGGTCGCTGGTCGTCCTGGCCGCGGACGGGAGTGTGGAGCTCGCACTGGGCGACCCGGCGGCCCCGGTCTTCCCGCGCTCGTCCAACAAGCCGATGCAGGCCGCCGCGATCCTGCGGGCCGGGCTCGACCTGTCGGGGGAGCGGCTGGCGCTGGCCGCCGCCAGCCATTCGGGCGAGGACTTCCACCTCGGCCTGGTGCGCACCATGCTCTCCGAGCACGGCCTGCGGACGGAGGACCTCCAGACCCCGCCCGACCTGCCGCTGGACCCGGTCGAGGCCGAGGCGTACCTCGCGGCCGGGGGTGTGCGGGAGCCGCTCACCATGAACTGCTCGGGGAAGCACGCGGCGATGCTGGCCGTCTGCGTGCGCAACGGCTGGGACACCGCCGGCTACCTCGACCCGGCGCACCCGTTGCAGCAGCTGGTCGGCGAGGTGGTCGCGGAGGCGGCGGGCGAGCCCGTCGCCGCGGTCGGCACGGACGGCTGCGGGGCCCCGCTGATGGCGATCGGGCTGGTGGGCCTGGCCCGTGCGTTCCGCTCCTTCGTGCTGGCGGAGCCGGGCTCGGCGGAGCGCCGCGTCGCCGACGCGATGCGGGCGCACCCGGAGTACGTCGCGGGCACCCGGCGCCCGGACACCTGGCTGATGCGGGAGGTGCCGGGCTCGCTCTCCAAGATGGGGGCGGAGGCGGTGCAGGCGCTGGCGCTCCCCGACGGCAGGGCGCTGGCGTTCAAGATCGACGACGGTTCCACCCGGGCCCTGGGCCCGGTGCTGGCCAGGGCGCTGGGGCTGCTCGGCGTGGACGCCCCCGTGGTGTCCCGGATCGGGCGGGCGCCGCTGCTGGGCGGTGCCGCGGAGGTCGGCGAGATCCGGGCGGCGTTCTGAACGGGGCGCGTTCTGCGAAGGGCGTGTTCGGAGCGGGCCGTGTTCTGCACAGGGCGTGTTCGGAGCGGGCGCGTACGGGGGCGGCGGGAAAAGCGCGCGACAGGGTGCGCGCCCCGTGCCTAGCGTGGGCCGTATGAGCCGTGACCTGCGCACCGTGACCGCCGCCGAGTACCCCGAGTGGCTCCGCGCCGTGGGGACCGGGTTCCTCCGGTCGGCCGCGGCTCCCGGTGAGGAGGAGGTCGCGGTGCGTCTGGCGAACACCGACCTCGCGCGTGTCCAGGGTGTGTTCGACGCCGGGCGGTGCGTGGCGACCTTCCGGTCGTTCGCACAGGACCTCACCGTCGTCGGCGGGGCGAAGGTGCGGGCCGACGCCGTCACCGCCGTGACGGTGACCCCCACGCACCGCCGGCGCGGGCTGCTGAGCCGGATGATGGCCGCGGACCTGGCGGCGGCGAAGGAGCGCGGCGATGTGGTCGCCTCGCTGATCGCCGCCGAGTACCCGATCTACGGGCGGTACGGATTCGGGCCCGCCGCCTGGGCCACCGAGTGGGAGATCGACGTCCCCCGTGCGGGTCTGGACCCGCGTGCGAGGATCCCGTCCGAGTCGGACGGCGGCCGGGTCGAGCTGGTCGACGGGGCCGACGTACGCAAGCTGGGACCCGAGCTCCACGCCCGCCTCGCGGCCCGGCAGCACGGGGCGGTCTCCCGGGACGAGCGCTGGTGGCAGCGCAGCACCGGGGTGGACGTGCCGGCCTTCGAGACGTGGACGGAGCCGTTCTACGCGGTGTACCGGTCGGCGGACGGCGAGACGGACGGGCTGATCGCCTACCGCACCGACGACCACTGGGGCGACGCGAAGCAGCCGCTCAACAAGGCGACGGTCATCGGCATGATCGCCGTGACCCCGGCGGCGGAACGCACGCTGTGGCGGTTCGTCTGCTCCATCGACTGGATCACCACGGTCCGTACCGGCCACCGGGCCCCCGACGACCTGCTGCCGCTCCTGCTCCCCGACCCGCGCGCCGCCCGCGTCGTCACGCACGCGGACTGGCTCTGGCTGCGTCTGCTGGACGTGCCCCGGGCCCTGGAGGCGCGTACGTACGCCACCGAGGCCTCCCTGGTCCTGGAGGTGAGGGACGCCGCCGGGCCGGCGGCCGGCCGGTACCTGCTGGAGGTGTCACCCTCCGGTGCCTCCTGCGCCGCGACCACCCGGACCGCCGAACTCACCCTGGACGTGGCGGAGCTGGGCACGCTCTACCTGGGTGACGAGTCCGCGCTGCGGCTCGCCGCGCTGGGACGGGTGGACGAGCACCGTGCGGGGGCCGTCGCGACGGCGGACGCCGTGTTCCGCGCCTCCCGCCGGGCGTGGTGCCCGGACGTGTTCTGAGCCCTGCCCGGCCGTGGCGGTGCCCGTGCCCCTCGCCGCCACGGCTGCGCCGGCCGCCGCCCGGCCGTGCACGTACGGCCCGTCCCGGCGGCCGGGCAGGGCTGGGGTGCGGCCGGTCCGTTTGGGTGCGGCCGTTGCCCGTGCACAGCCCGTCCCGGAGGCCGGGCCCCTCAGGTCGCGAGGAAGTCCAGGAGGTCCGCGGTGAACCGCTCCTTGTCGCCGGGGACGAGGGCGATGCCGTGCGAGCCGCCCTCGTAGACCTTGAGCGTGGCGTTCTGGAGCAGCTCGGCGGTCTTGCGGCCGGTGGCGTCGATCGGTACGACCTGGTCGTCGTCGCCGTGCACCACGAGGGTGGGGATGTCGAACCTCTTCAGGTCCTCGTGGAAGTCGGTCGCCGCGAAGGCGTCCACACAGTCCACCCCGCCCTGGACGGTCTGGGCCATGGCCATCAGCCAGAACGCGTCCTGGTTGCCCCGGGTGACCTTGTTGCCGTCCCGGTTGGCACCGAAGAACCCGATGGCGGTGTCCTTCCAGAACTGCGAACGCTCGGCCAGGATGCCCTTCTTGATGTCGTCGAAGACCGACCGGGGCACTCCCTCGGGGTTGTCCGGGCCCTGGAGCATCAGCGGAGGGATCGCGGACAGCAGGACCGCGGACCTGATGCGTTCGGTGCCGTACCGGCCGATGTAGCGGGCCAGTTCACCGCCGCCCATGGAGTGGCCGACGAGGGTCACGTCCCGCAGGTCGAGCTGGGTGAGGAGTGCGTCGAGGTCGTCGGCGAAGGTGTCGAAGTCGTAGCCCCGGTAGACCGGCGTGGAGCGGCCGTGTCCGCGGCGGTCGTGCGCGATGCCGCGGAAGCCCGCGTCGGCGACCGCCTTGAGCTGGTCCTGCCAGGCGTCGCCGTTCAGCGGCCAGCCGTGGATGAAGACCACGGGCCGGCCGGTGCCCCAGTCCCGGTAGAAGATGTCGACACCGTCGCGCGTCGTGCAGATCGGCATGAGGTACCTCTCGGTCCGCGGAAGGCCGGCCCGGAGCCGGGCGTCCGTATCGGTGACGAGCCCGCCGTGCGCCGCTGACCGGCACCGGGGCGCCGTGAGGAGGCGCGGCACGAGCCCTGCGTCCGTTCCCCCGTCCCATCTTCCACACGACGGCACCGGCCGCACCTCGGCGTACGGACCGGACGCCGCCACGCCTCGCACGGGCGCCGGCGATCTGCCGTGCCGCGGTGATCGGGGGAGCCCGTCGTGCGGTGGTGGTGGGGGGGTGGTGCTGGGGGAGGCCCGTCGTGCCGCGGTGATGTGGAGAGCCCCGTACCCGCCCTCACCGCTTCGGATCTGCACGTGGTGATGTGCTGTGCAAGGTGCACCGTTACCTGTGCGCCGTGCTGAGCTGCGCCGTGGACGGGGAATCGAACCCCTGCGTTGCTCCTCACGCACCAGGAGTGGACCGGAGAGCCGCCGGCCCTCGGCGTGTGCACGCCTCCGAAGCAGCTACCTGCTCCACATCCGTCCGAGTCCGCCGGACGCTCAGTCCAGCAGGTCCGCCTCCCAGTTCGTCCGCTGGATCCGCACGTCGACCTCGCGGATCTCCCGCGCGAGCAGGTCCGCCCGACCGCGCAGTTCGGCGACCGGCAGTGCGGAGACCATCATCAGCTCGGACCGGAGCTGCCGGCCGTGTCCCCGTTCGCCCGTGCCCGCTGCCGCGTCCGCCGCCGCGGAGACCACGGAGTGGCGCAGCCGCAGGACGTCCCGGCGGGCGAGGGCGTCGGTGAGCGTGCCGTGGGGGTCCACCCGCACGGTGGCGTTGGTCCGGTTGATCCGCCGGATCAGGGTCTCCAGGGTGTCCAGCACCTCGACGGTCTCGGTCAGCAGCTGAGCGGCGTCCTCGGCGGGTGTCTCCCCCTCCTGGTGCCGCGCGCTGCTGACGACGCGTGCCCGCAGCTGCTCCACCCGGCGCGTCGCCTCCGCACGTTCCGCCAGTGCCTCGGCAAGCTTCATCTTCTCCACCTCCCCCTTCATGAGTCGGACGAGTGTACGAGCACCCACCGGTCCGGACGCATCAGGTTTTCGGGCGGCCGGAGGCCTGCCGGGAGGCGGGCGACGGGGCCCGCGCGGAGGTGGACAGCCCCGGAGCGCACCGGGGGTGAGGCCGGCGACGGGGGCGTTGCGGGCACGGGGGCGTGGGGCCGGTCCGGTGAGGCGGGTGTTGCCTGGAACACTTTTGCAAGCATGCGCTTGCAAAAGTTAGCAAGGCTGGTGCACCATCGGGTCATGGCATCACTCAACGTCGGCAATCTCGGCGAGTACCTGCGTGAGCAGCGGCGCACCGCGCAGCTCTCCCTGCGGCAGCTCGCCGACGCCGCCGGAGTGTCCAATCCGTATCTCAGCCAGATCGAACGCGGCCTGCGCAAGCCGAGCGCCGAGGTGCTCCAGCAGGTCGCGAAGGCCCTGCGGATCTCCGCCGAGACGCTCTACGTGCGGGCCGGGATCCTCGACGAGCGGGAGCGGGAGGAGCTGGAGACGCGGGCGGTCATATTGGCCGATCCGTCGATCAACGAGCGGCAGAAGAACGTACTGCTGCAGATCTACGACTCCTTCCGCCGGGAGAACGGTTTCGATGTCGCGCCCGACACCGGGCCCGAGTTCCACGGCGCCGCCGACGCGAAGAGCAGAATCGACGCCGACGCGGAAAGCGGTGCCGGGGACGAGAACGGCGCCGGTCCGGATGCCCGCGGCCCCCGTACGGCCGGCGGCAGTGATGCAGACCCACCAGCGAACTGACTTCTGATGATCCGGGAGGACCACAGTCATGGCCATCACCGATGACCTGCGCAAGACCCTCACCGACCCGACCCCCCTCTACTTCGCCGCCGGCACGGCCGACCTCGCCGTGGAGCAGGCGCGCAAGGTCCCGGCCCTGATCGACCAGCTGCGGGCCGAGGCCCCCGAGCGGATCGAGGCGGTGCGCAACACCGACCCGAAGGCCGTGCAGGAGCGCGTCACCACGCAGGCCAAGGAGGCTCAGGCCACCGTGCAGGCGAAGGTGACCGAGGTCTTCGGGACGCTGGACACCGACTTCAAGAAGTGGGGCGAGACGGCTCAGGACCTGGCGCTGCGCAGCGTGGGCGTGGCCGCCGAGTACGCGGTCCGTGCCCGGGAGACGTACGAGAAGGTCGCCGAGCGCGGTGAGCAGTCCGTGCGCACCTGGCGCGGCGAGACGGCCGAGGAGATCGTGGAGATCGCGGCCGTCGTCGAGGCGGAGCCGAAGTCCGTGCCGAAGCAGAAGTCCGACGCCGCGCCGAAGCCCTCGCCGTCCGCGAAGCAGGCCACCCCGGCGAAGCCGGCGTCGTCCGCGAAGCCGGCGGCCCCCGCCGCGAAGAAGCCCGCTCCGAAGGCCGCGGCCTCCGGCACGACGCCCGCCGCGACGGCGAAGAAGCCGGCCCCCGCGCGCAAGCCCGCGGCGAAGAAGACGACTCCGCCCGCGAAGTAGGCGGACGCGCTTCCGGGATTGTCCGGGGAGCGGGCCGGGCACCTTTCGGGGTGCCCGGGTCGTTGTCCCGGTACCTTGGCCGCGAGGCGCTCATCCACTGACTAGGCGGTGTTCACCGTGTTGCTCGAAGCATTCGGCTCGATCCTCCAGCTGTTGTACCTGGCCATGCTTGTCCTGGCCGTGGTCGCGCTGGTCTTCGCCGTGACGGCGCGCGAGGACGCCTACCGGGCCGCGGACAAGCAGAAGAAGTCCTTCTGGCTGATCATCCTCGGCGTCACCGTCTTCGTGAACCTCGTCATTCCGATCCTGTTCCTGCAGATCGCCGGTGTGATCGCGTCCATCGTCTTCATGGTGGACGTGCGTCCGGCGATCAAGGCCGTGTCGGGCGGCGGCGGCCGCCGCGGAGGTTCCAGCAGTGACGGACCGTACGGCCCTTACAACGGCGGGCGCTGAGCGCCGGCCCGCGAGGCGGCAGAGGGGCGGGAGCGCGCGGCGTTCCTGCCCCTTCGGCATGTCGCCGCACGGGACTCGTCGCGCTCCAGCAGCAGGACCGCCACGTCGTCGGTCAGCTCGCCGCCGTTCAGCTGCTGGACCTGGGTGACCGCGGCCTCCAGCAGCGCTTCGCCGCCCAGCCCCTGCTCCAGCCGGTCGTTGACCACCGCGGTCATGCCGTCCTGGCCGAGCCGCTGGGTCCCCGACTCCCCGACGCGCCCCTCGATCAGCCCGTCGGTGTACATCATCAGGCTCCAGGAGCCGCCCAGCTCGACCTGGCGGCGGGGCCACCGGGCGTGCGGCAGCAGGCCGAGCGCCGGGCCGCCGCCCTCCTGGGGCAGGAGGTGCGCCGCCCGTCCCCGGCGGGCGATCAGCGGTGCGGGGTGACCCGCGATGCACAGGCCCGCCCGGCGCCCGTCGGGGGCGATGTCGACGGTGCAGAGCGTCGCGAAGATCTCCTCGCTCTGCCGCTCGTGCTCCAGGACCTGCTGCAAGGTGGACAGCAGGACGTCGCCGCAGAGCCCGGCCAGCGTCAGCGCGCGCCAGGCGATGCGCAGCTCCACGCCGAGCGCGGCCTCGTCGGGGCCGTGTCCGCAGACGTCGCCGATCATCGCGTGGACCGTGCCGTCCGGTGTCCGGACCGTGTCGTAGAAGTCGCCGCCGAGCAGGGCGCGGCTGCGGCCCGGCCGGTAGTGGGCGGCGAAGACCAGGTCGGAGCCGTCGAGGAGCGGGGTCGGCAGCAGTCCGCGTTCCAGCCGGGCGTTCTCCTGGGCGAGCAGCCGGGACTCGGTCAGCTGGTGCTGGGCGGTGTCGGCTCGTTTGCGCTCCACGGCGTGCCGGATCGCGCGGTTCAGGAGGCGCCCGTCGAGCTCGCTGCGGAAGAGGAAGTCCTGGGCCCCGACGCGTACGGCCTCGGCCGCCCGCTCGGCGTCGTGCTCCGCGGTCAGGGCGAGGACGGCGTGCCGCGGTGCGATGCGCAGGATGTGCCGGAGGGCGGTGAGCTCGTCCGGGCGGCCGGTGCCGTCGGCGGGTCCGTCGGCGCGTGCGTCGGCGGGCAGGGAGGCCACCTCCAGGTCGAGGTCGAGCAGGATGCAGTCGACGTCGTCGGTGAGCAACCGGCCGGCCTCGGTGAGGTTGCGGGCGGTACGGACGCGGACCCGTGTTCCCGCGGCGGACGACAGGTCGGGTACGACGAAGGTGCCCGCAGGGTCGTCCTCGATCACCAGGAGTGTGAGGTCGGCGCCATGGGTGGTCTCCGCAGCGGGAACGGCACGTTGCTGCGGCACGGGTACGGGCATCGGTTCGGGTTTCCTTCCCTCCCCCCGAGGGCGCGGCGGATCGACGAACGACGAACCGCAGTCGGGGACGATAGCGGTCCGCGGCGGGGGAACGGAACGCTGCCCGGCGGTCATCCTCCGTCATGGGCGCGGCCATAAGCCGCGTCCCACCACGGATCCGGCGTGATGGGTGCGCGCGAATCGGACATGCGGTCATGACGAACATCACGCGTCGACCGGTTACATGGCGCACACATGTGCGGGCCGTGTGCGAAGCAGCAGCGTCCGGTGCGCGTGCGCAGCGACCGGGTCCGGGGCCGGTGTGCGTGCGACCGGCCCGGTGTGCGGGCGACGCGTCCGGTGCGACCGGCCCGGTGTGTCCCTCGTGCGAGAGGTCCGGGCCCGGTGCCCGTCCTCCGGCCTCTGCCCCCCTGCCCCCTGCCCCTCCGTCGGCGTATGCCGGCCGGCGGAGGTGTGCGGGGCTACTTGTCCGGCCGGACCACGCCCAGGATCTGCATCGAGCCGGCGCCCGTCAGGGTGACGTGCCGGCCGGGCCGGGGTGCGTGCACGATCTGGCCGTCGCCGACGTACATGCCGACGTGGCTGGCGTCGCCGTGGTAGATGATCAGGTCGCCGGGACGCATGTCCTGTACAGGGATGCGGGGCAGCTGACGCCACTGCTCCTGGGACGTGCGGGGGATCGGCCGCTTCGCCGCCGCCCAGGCCTGCGAGGTCAGTCCCGAGCAGTCGTACGAGCCGGGACCCTCGGCTCCCCAGACGTACGGCTTGCCTATCTGGCCGGTCGCGAAGGCCACCGCCCGCTTGCCGGCGGGGCTCGCCTCGCGGTTGATGTCCTGCAGCGCGCCGGAGGAGAGCCAGGCGGCCTGCGCCGAGGACGCGGCGTCCTGCTCCAGCTCCAGGAGCCGGTCCCGCTCCTTCTCGGCCAGCTGCGACTCGAGCTTCTCCGCCGCCGCGATCTGCGCCTCGATACTCTTCCGGGACTTGGCCTGCTTGACGCGACCGGCCTCGATCTTCTTCCGGTTGAGGTCGGCGTCCTGGGCGTACGTCTCCAAGTCCTCCTGGGCCTGCTCCAGCTCGGTCAGCATGCCCTTGGTGGCCTGCTGACCCTGCCTGGCCTGGTTGAGGCCGTCCATGAAGAGGCTCGGATCGCCGCTCAGCACCATCTGGGTCCCCGGGGGGAGCCCGCCGCTGCGGTACTGCTCGCGGGCCTGGGCGCCCGCCCTGTCCTTCAGCTCGGCGATCTTCGCCTCGCCGTCGGCGATCGACTTGGTCAGCCGGGCGATCTCGCCCGACTGCTTCTCGGCCTGCTCCTCGGCGAGGTTGTACGCGTCCGTGGCCGCCCCTGCCTTGCGGTAGAGGGTCTCGATCTCCGCGCGCACCTCCTCCAGGCTCTTCGCCGCGGCGGGGGGCGCCGTGGTGGTGGGGCCCGGCTCCGGTATCGGAGCGGCCATGGCCTGGACCGGCGCGGTCAGCAGAGCCAGAGCGCAGACCAGAGTGATCGCGGCACTGGCACAGTGGCGTCGGTTCACAAGCTCCCCCTCCGGGCGGACGGCCGTGAAAGCCATGTCCCGCACAGCTGACTTACCGTCAGTAACATTTGTGTGACGACGCGATCGTGCCATGCGGCCCCCCAAAGCGACAGAGGTTCGCGCCGCTCTCCCCGTCACACAGAGGGACGAACGATGCCCCGCGGGCGTTCCCGTATCCGCTCGCGTCCTCCTTTCGGGGAAGCGGTGCGCCACCCGCTCCGGGGCGGGCGGCCGTTCACCCGGGGGTGTCCGCTCCGGGGCCGGCGGCCGCTCACCCCGGGGGTGTCCGCAGGGCGCCGGTCATTCCGCGCCGGGGCGCAGGGCGGACCAGCGCACCGTGATCTCGCCCTGGCGCCAGCGTCGTACGCCGTCCGTCAGGGGCCAGTCGGCGGAGACCGCCCTGGCCGTCGCGATCCAGCGCTGCCGCGCGCCCAGTGAGGCGTACGGCGAGGCCGTGGCCCAGGCGCGGTCGAGGTCCCGCAGGAAGGCGTGCACCGGTTCGCCCGGGACATTGCGGTGGATCAGGGCCTTGGGGAGGCGCTCGGCCAGGTCCGAGGGGCGGTGCAGCGAGCCGAGCCGGGTCGCGAAGGTGACCGTGCGCGGGCCCTCCGGACCGAGCGCGACCCACACGTGCCGGCGTCCGATCTCGTCGCAGGTGCCCTCGACCAGCAGCCCTCCGGGGGCGAGCCGGGCGCACAGCCGTTGCCAGACCGCGGTGACCTCGCCCTCGTCGTACTGGCGCAGGACGTTCGCGGCGCGGATCAGGGCCGGCCGGCCGGCCGTGGGGATCTCGAAACCGCCGTGCACGAAGGTGAGGCCCGTGCGTGCGTAGGGCTGCGCGGCCGCCACCCGTGCGGGGTCGATCTCCACGCCCACGACGGCCGTGCGCGGGTCGGCGCCGCGCAGCCGCTCCAGCAGTTCGACGGCCGTCCAGGGGGCGGCGCCGTAACCGAGGTCGACCGCGAGGGGGGCGTCGCTGCGGCGCAGGGCGGGGCCGTGGGTGGCGGCGATCCAGCGGTCCATCCGGCGGAGCCGATTGGGGTTGGTCGTCCCGCGGGTCGCGGTGCCGATGGGGCGCTGGTGCATGTAGGGGAGCGTATGCGAAGCACCGGCGCACCCCGGGCCCTGCCTGCACCGTCCCGCCCGACTCGCGACGTCGGCCCTGCCTGCTTCGTCCCGCCCGACCGGCGGCGACCGTCCCGCCCGGCCCGCAGGTGCGCTGCCTCGGCGGGGGCGCCCGCGTACGCGCGGCACGCGGGCGGTCCCTCCGCCGTGCGCGCGCACGCACCGGATGCCGCGGGCCCCGCACTGCGGGCGGACGGCGCTCCTTCGAGGACGGGGCCCGGCCGAGCGCGTGGGCGCCCTCCGGCACGCCGTGGGCATCGCAATGATTTGGCAAAGTGGAAATGAAAGGCCGAGTTCCGCTGTTCTGGAGCTTTGAAGGGGCCTCGTGTCCCGTACGTGTCATGCCCTGAGCGAGGAGGAGCGGACCCGTGAGCCAGTACGTCTCCCGGCTCGGCAGCAGCCGTGCGGCACCCCGAATCCGCTTCCCCGGCGGTTTCGCCGGACCACGCAAACCCCGCCGTGTCGCGATGCTCTCCGTGCACACCTCGCCGCTGCACCAGCCCGGCACCGGGGACGCGGGCGGCATGAACGTCTACATCGTCGAGCTGGCCAAGCGCCTCGCCGCGATCGGCATCGAGGTCGAGATCTTCACCCGGGCCACCACCGGCGGGCTGCCCCCGACGGTCGACCTGGCGCCCGGAGTCCTCGTCCGGCACATCGACGCGGGACCGTACGAGGGTCTGGCCAAGGAGGAACTGCCCGCCCAGCTCTGCGCCTTCACCCACGGGGTGATGCAGGCATGGGCGGGCCAGCGCCCCGGCCACTACGACCTGGTGCACTCCCACTACTGGCTGTCCGGCCAGGTCGGCTGGCTCGCCGCGCAGCGCTGGGGCGTCCCCCTCGTCCACGCCATGCACACCATGGCGAAGGTCAAGAACGCCGCGCTCGCCGAGGGTGACACCCCCGAGCCCGCCGCCCGGGTCATCGGGGAGACGCAGATCGTGCACGCCTCCGACCGGCTCATCGCGAACACCGCCGGCGAGGCCGACGAACTGATCCGCTTCTACGACGCCGACCCGGCGTCCGTGGCCGTCGTGCACCCCGGGGTCAACCTGGACCGGTTCCGCCCCGGCGACGGGCGCGCCGCCGCGCGGGCCCGCCTCGGCCTGCCCCAGCACGCCCTGATCCCCTTGTTCGCGGGCCGCATCCAGCCGCTGAAGGCCCCGGACGTGCTGCTGCGGGCGGTCGCCGTGCTGCTCGACCGCGACCCCTCGCTGCGCTCGCGCATCCTGGTCCCCGTCGTCGGGGGCCCCAGCGGCAGCGGGCTCGCCAAGCCGGAGGGCCTGCAGAAGCTGGCCGCACGCCTGGGCATCGCCGACGTCGTGCGGTTCCACCCGCCGGTCGGCCAGGACCAGCTCGCGGACTGGTTCCGGGCGGCGTCCGTGCTGGTCATGCCGTCGTACAGCGAGTCCTTCGGCCTCGTCGCCATAGAGGCGCAGGCGGCCGGCACCCCGGTCGTCGCCGCGTCGGTGGGCGGCCTCCCGGTCGCGGTGCGGGACGGCGTCAGCGGCTTCCTGATCCCCGGCCACGACCCGGAGGCGTACGCACAGGCGCTGGGCCGGTTCGCGGACAGCGCGGAACTGGCCGACCGGATGGGCGAGGCCGCAGCCGCGCACGCCCAGTCCTTCGGCTGGGACACGGCCGCGTCCGCCACCGCCGAGGTCTACACGGCGGCGATGTACGACCACCGGCGCCGCTCCCGCTCGCACCACGGCTGAGGGTGCCGCTCGCGTCGCAGGGCCGGGGCGCTGCCCGCTCCACGGCCGGCGGACCGCTCGCGCCACGCAGGCCGGCGGGACCGCTCGCGCCGTCCCGCAGCCGGGGGAGCCGGCGGGGACGCTGCCGTACGCTCGCACCATGGCTGACGTAACCGACGAGGCAGCAGCGGCGCAGGTCATCGAAGCGTCGCTGGACGACGCGGAGCTGGAATGGGAGAGCCCCGAGCCCGGCACCTTCGTCGTGACGCTGCCCGGCACCCGCAAGCTGTCCACGACCTGTTCCCTGATCGTCGGACAGCACTCGCTGTCCCTCACTGCGTTCGTCATCCGGCACCCGGACGAGAACGACGCCGCTGTGCACCGCTGGCTGCTGGAGCACAACCTCCGCCTCTTCGGGGTGAGTTACGCCATCGACCCGCTCGGCGACATCTATCTCGTCGGCAGGCTCCCGCTCTCCGTCGTCACGCCCGAGGAACTCGACCGGCTGCTGGGGTCGGTCCTGGAGGCGGCGGACGGCGCCTTCAACCCGCTGCTCGAACTGGGCTTCGCGAGCGCGATCCGCAAGGAGTACGCCTGGCGGGTCGAGCGCGGCGAGTCGACCCGCAACCTGGACGCCTTCGCGCACCTCACGCAGCGGCCCTCCTGAGACCGGGGGCGCCGCGCACGGTCACCACACCTTCACGGCCTTCGGCGGGTCCGGCGCCTCCCGCACTTCCCGTATGGCCCAAGCCCCCAGCGGATCCGGTGCCTTCGGTGCGGCGACCGGCTGCGGGAGCGACCGGCTGCGGCGGCGGCCGACTGTGTGGTGTCGGCGGCCTCCCACGGCCCGGCCGCGGACCGACCGGCTCACAGGTCATTCACAAGATGATCACGACGGCGTCACGATCATCCCCTGGGGCATCCGAAGTGATCATCGGCCAAGCGTCCGATCGTAGAGTGTGCGCACTGCGACAGCCCTTCCCGTACCGGCCCGAACGCCGGGCCGGGAGCGCGCCGTTGCTCCTTCCGTACCGAGAGATGAACCCACCATGCGCGCCACCGCCGTACGCCGTACCGCCCTCGTCGCAGCCGCGGTCTCCCTGACCCTGCTCGCCACCGCCTGCGGCGGTTCGGACTCCGACACCGCAGGTGACGGCGGCACCTCCGGGGGCAAGGGCGTGGCCTCCGCCACGCCTTCGGCGGTCAAGGCGCTGTCCTCGGCCGAGCTGGAGAAGGCGTCGCTGGAGCAGGGCGACGTCGCCGGCCACCGGATCACGAAGACCGGGCCCGAGGACATCGCCAAGGCCGACGAGGTCACCGTGGACAAGAAGGAGTGCGAGCCGGTCGGGTTCGCCTTCTACGGGGTGGAGCGCGGCAGCCCGGTCGGCAACGCCGGACGCAAGGCCGTTCAGGAGCCGAAGAAGGACGAGTCCGCCGACCCCGAGGACCTGCTCGCCGGCATGCTCGACGTGACGTCGTCGCTGGTCACCCTCGCCTCGTACGACGGTGACGGCGCGGCGAAGAGCCTCGCCGAACTCCGCGAGTCGGCCGCCGCGTGCGCGACCGGCGGATTCACCCTGTCGGTCAAGGGCTCGAAGCAGAAGGTCACCAAGCTGACCGAGGAGAAGGCGACCGGCGGCGACGAAGCCCTCGCCTGGCGGGTGCAGATCGGTGAGGGAAACAAGGCGACCCCCTTCAAGCTCGTGTCACTGCGCCAGGGCGGCACGGTCGCCACGTTCTTCTCGTTCAACCTCGGCAAGACGGGCGCGCACGCCGACTTCCCCCTCCCGACCGCGCTGATCGACGCGCAGGTCAAGAAGCTCGGCTGAGGCACCGGGGGAGCACGGCGCGGGCGGCGGACGGCGTCACGGCAGCGGTACGAGCCTGACCACGGTGACCGTGAGCACGGACCCGGAGACGTAGTACAGGACGATGGCCCCGTACACCGTCGCCTCGCGCCGGTCGTGCTCGCTCTTCACCGGGGTCGAGGCGTGTCCGTAGGGGTCCAGGCCCAGCGTGCGCGCCATCTCGTCGCGGAACGGATCGGCGTCGCGCATCTTGGCCAGGGTGTCGTCGGCGGGCGGTGCGAAGGAGATGCGGAAACTCAAGAGACGTTCCGCCTCTCGGCCTCGTCCTGGGCGAGCCGGTCGAGGATCTGCTCGGCCTCGGGATCGGGTACCGACTCCAGCATCCAGTGCCGCATGACGGCCTGGATCTCGTGCACCCCGGCCTCGTTGATCGCCCGGTCGAACTCCTCGCGTCTCTCCTCCGGCAGCGCGGCACGGATCGCGGGAATGCTGTTCGGTACCTCGACCTCGGTACCGCCGACGAACGTCCTCAGAGACTCGCCCATGATCGCTCTCCCCGATCCCCTTGTCCTCCGCGTCCCGACCGCCCGAGGCGCGAGAGCGCGCCTCCGGGTAACAGGCTGATGTGCATGCCACGTTATCGGGTGCGCTCCGACGGGCCCGGTGCGCGCACGGCTCAGGGGGCCGGACAGCGAGCCCAGTTGGGCGGATCGGTTGACGGCGAACGCGCCAACAGGCTGTCTAGATAGCCTTGTTGACCTGGGCGTGCGACGCCCCTCAGCGCCTCGCCGATGAAAAGGGCGCCGTGCGCGTGTCTCCCCCAGGCATCGACGGCCTACGCCACACCACCGACTGACCGTGGCGCGCCGCCGTCCGTCTCGTGCGCAGCCCTCCTGAGCGCGCACGGCCGGCGGCCCACTGCGCACTTCCACCCGGCTCGACAGCGAGAAGCCCCCCGGCCGGCGGAAAACCGCGAGCTGGGGGGCTTGTTGAGCTGTGGTTACTTCTTCTTGCCCTGGGTGCTGTCGGGGATCTTGGTAGGCTGGCTTTTTGCTGGTCAGGGGCGGTGGGCGGCCCCTCAACGAAGGGCGGAAATCGTGCCATTCGCGTGCCAGATCCTGCAGGGACTCGCGCGGGAACAGTGGGGACTCGGCCGCGGATCCGGGGAGTGTGTCTCGCTGCACCTCAACCGGCCTCAGCCATGCTACGGGCTTGTGTAATCCAGCAGAGACAGACCCGATGGTTGGCCAGTGGCGAGCTCAGGAAGACGTGGCGCCAAGAGGCGTCTGATGGGTGCGCCGGGACCTGTGGTCGGCACCGTAGCGCTGACCGGTACGGCAGGAAACCGATCCAATCACGTCAAGCCCGTTGCGTGGACATTGCGGTGAACATAGGGTGCATCTGTGCAGAGTTCTGAGCTTTCCGTGCAGGGGCAGAGCCTTCAGACCCTTTACAACCTCTACTTCAACAAGAGGTTGGTCGTAAATCGACGTTACCAGCGCAAGCTGGTTTGGAGTGTCGAAGAAAAGGTAAAGCTCGTCGACTCCGTTGTTCATGAGCTTCCCATTCCGCTGATTCTCCTGGCTCAGCGCAAGAAAGCTGGCGTCGAGACGTACGAAATCATCGACGGGCTACAGCGCCTCGATACATTTTTCTCCTTCATGGAGAACAGATTTGCCTACGAGGGGAAGTATTTCGACCTCGACACCATCGGGGACACGAAGGCGCGTCTCGATGCAGGCGATATTGAACAAGGTGAAGAAAGGCTATCGCGATCTGAATCGCTCGCTATCGCCAACTACCAGATCCCAGTTTCAATTTATCGGGATGCTTCGACCTCCGCCATCGATGAAGTGTTTCGGCGCATTAATAGCGGGGGTAGGCGCCTGAGTCTCCAAGAAATTAGGCAGGCGGGAGTGCTCGGCTCTCTCGCTGATGTAGTGCGGCGATCTAGCGCCTCGATTCGAGGTGACGGCACCTTCTCCGAGAACGTTGCCCTAAATGAAATGGATGAGCTGAGCATTTCGCGTCGCGGGCTTGAATACGGCCTCGCAATGGAGGATATGTTTTGGGTGCGCCATGACATTGTGGCTCAGGATGACATTAGGTCTTCAGGCGACGAGGAAATGGTCCTCGACCTGGTTCTTGATGCCGTTATTCGTCCCTGGCCTACTAGTGGGTGGCAGAACCGAGACGTAGCCTATGGAGTCCCGCGCAAGATCCGAACTGCCTCCTCCGATGACGTTAATGCAGCCGTTGACGCCGTGGGAGTTGAGGAACTCCATCAAATGATCTTGTCTGTGGTCGGGCTCGTTGATGACGTCATGGCGGGCCACGGCTCGCTCGGGCGGCATATGGTGAAGCTGGAGACATATGAAAAGGGGACTCAACGACAGTTCCAGGCCGTGTTTGCCGCACTGTATTCACTAACATTCGAAGACGGCATGGTTCCAAAATCGCACGAAGCTGTGCGCGCTGTTCTGGATAACTTCTGGGGTCGCAAACTGTCGATCCCCACGGGAGGTAGTGCGTGGGGGAAGGACAAGAAGAAGGACCTCTATCCGAACGTGAAACGGAATCTCAGGAAGGCGTTCTATAAGCCAGAGTCTAAGCGCGCAACTGTGCAGTTGAATTCGCGCATGTATATCGATTCCCTTCTTCAGGGGCCGATCGCCGAAGAGCCGTTGATCGAGTTGAAGCAAGGGTTCTGCACGCTTTCTGACCCGCCGGTCGAGGATCCGGATCTTTTCGAGCAGGTAATGCAGACTGCTGTGGGTATGGCCAACCACGGAAAATCTGCTGAAGGGCTGATCCTGATTGGGGTTGCAGACAAGCCCTCCGCTGCTGCTCGACTTGAGCAAATTTTTGGCGTGAAGGCTGTATCCCTGCAAAGTCAACTCGTTGTCGGTACGGCCGAGCAGATCGCACATCTCGGATACGACGTTGATAGATGGTGGCGTAAATGGCAAGCGAAGATTCAGTCCTCAAAGCTGTCGAATGAGTTTGCGAATAGCTTGGCTCACGCCTTCAAACCTGTCTTTTGCGATGGGCTATTGTTGTGGGAGATGAGGCCGAAATCGATTGGTAAGCCGATCACCTACGATGGTCGATTCTTCGTCAGGATTGGAAGCTCAACTCAAGAGATGGCCGCAGATGACTTCTTGAGTCATATGACGATGCACTTCTCTTAGGGCGGCAACATCTTTTTTTTGTTCCTTGTGCCACTGGAACTGCTTTGGTGCGAGTGAACATTCAGGCGGCTGATTGCTAGCGCGCGGCACGGGCGCCGGCCGGGCTGGAGCGGGGCGGAGACAGGAGCGCAGGCCCGGCCGGTGGCCGTGCCTGCGCCCGGCGAAGCAGAGCGCAGCCGGGCTTGAACCAGTAGGGAAAGTTGTAACTCAGTCGGACGGCCGGGGCTTGATGACGTAGGAAACGTCCTATCGCGTCGGTGTCAGACGCTTGCCGTCACGGCTGGGCCCACGGGACGTACCCGTTGGGTGCATCCCAAAGCTGAATCCCACAGAACGAGTTGGCCTTGTCAGGCGTGGGCAACGCCGATCGTGGTCAGAGTCGTGGAGGCGCATGGTCATCGGGTGGCCGTGTCCGTGAACGCGGTCCGTCTCGTCGACGAGGCGGGTGGAGTTTTGATGTTGGGACAGATGACGGATGTCTGGGCCCTGGGGCCCGGTGACGGCCCAGCGCACCAAAAAGCCCCCCCCCACCACGCGGAGAACCCGCAGGTGGGGGGGCTTCTTCGGCTGTGCTTACTTCTTCTTGCCCTGGTTCTTCACGGCCTCGATCGCGGCCTTCGCCGCGTCCGGGTCCAGGTAGGTGCCGCCCGGCTTGAGGGGGCGGAAGTCGGCGTCGAGCTCGTAGGCGAGCGGGATGCCGGTGGGGATGTTGAGGCCCGAGATGGCGTCGTCGGAGATGCCGTCCAGGTGCTTCACCAGGCCGCGGAGGCTGTTGCCGTGGGCGGCGACCAGGACGGTCTTGCCGTCGAGGAGGTCCGGGACGATGCCGTCGTACCAGTACGGCAGCATGCGGACGACGACGTCCTGGAGGCACTCCGTGCGCGGGCGAAGCTCCGGGGGGATCGTCGCGTAGCGCGGGTCGGCGCTCTGCGAGAACTCGGTGCCGTCCTCCAGCGCCGGCGGCGGGGTGTCGTACGAGCGGCGCCAGAGCATGAACTGCTCCTCGCCGAATTCGGCGAGCGTCTGGGCCTTGTCCTTGCCCTGCAGGGCGCCGTAGTGGCGCTCGTTCAGGCGCCAGGAGCGGTGCACCGGGATCCAGTGACGGTCGGCGGCCTCCAGTCCGAGCTGGGCGGTGCGGATCGCGCGCTTCTGGAGCGAGGTGTGCACGACGTCGGGGAGCAGGCCGGCGTCCTTGAGCAGCTCACCGCCGCGGACCGCCTCCTTCTCGCCCTTGTCGGTGAGGTCTACGTCCACCCATCCGGTGAACAGGTTCTTCGCGTTCCATTCGCTCTCGCCGTGGCGGAGGAGGATCAGCTTGTACGGTGCGTCGGCCATGGGTCCGAGCGTAATCGAACCCGCGTGGCCCCCGCGCGCCCGGCCAAGGGGCGGAACGGAGGGGCGGACCGGGCCGACGATTGACGGGCGGCGTCAATCCGGTGGCGGTCGGGGAATCCGTCTTCGTAATGTTCGGAGTCACGCCGGGCCACTTACGCGGAGCAGGTCGGCGTTCCTTTCGCATCCGTACGTCGTCCTGGGGGAAGCCATGTCCGTCGCCGGTCTCAGGAAGGCGGCACACGAGACGGTCGCCGGTCTCCCGCGGGAGTTCTGGTGGCTGTGGACCAGCACGCTGGTCAACCGTCTCGGTGCGTTCGTCGCCA
The DNA here is from genome assembly GCF_040613235.1 of Streptomyces sp. NPDC006296. Classification (NCBI taxonomy): domain Bacteria; kingdom Bacillati; phylum Actinomycetota; class Actinomycetes; order Kitasatosporales; family Streptomycetaceae; genus Streptomyces; species Streptomyces sp. NPDC006296. Next base: position 76,368 of record NZ_JBEXRT010000016.1, read on the forward strand.
CGTTCATGGCGCTGTACCTGACCCTGGACCGGGGCTACTCGGCCTCGTACGCCGGTCTCGTCGCGTCCCTCCACGGGCTCGGCGGGGTCGTGTCCTCGCTGGGTGCGGGGGTGATGACGGACCGGCTCGGGCGCCGTCCGACGATGCTGCTCGCGCAGCTCTCGACCGCCGGCTCCGTGGCCGTGCTCGGCTTCATGGTGCACCCGGTGGCCATCGCGGGTGTCGCCTTCGTCGTGGGCATGGCCAGCAACGCGTCCCGGCCGGCGGTGCAGGCGATGATGGCCGACATCGTCCGGCCCGAGGACCGGGTCAGGGCCTTCTCGCTCAACTACTGGGCCATCAACCTGGGGTTCGCCGTCTCGTCCGCCGCGGCGGGGTTCATCGCCGAGTACAGCTACCTCGCCGGCTTCCTGGGCGAGGCGTCCCTGACGCTGGTCTGCGCGGTCGTGGTCTTCCTCAAGGTGCCCGAGTCCCGGCCCGAGCCCGCGCCCCGGAGCACCGGAACGCCCGCGCCGGACGAGGTGAGGCTGGGCACGGTCCTGCGGGACGGGCGTTACATGGGGGTCGTCGGGCTCTCGTTCCTGGTCGCGTTGATCTTCCAGCAGGGGTACGTGGGCCTGCCGGTGGCCATGGGGGCGGACGGGCTGTCCAGCTCGGACTTCGGTACCGCGATCGCCGTCAACGGGGTGCTGATCGTGGCCCTGCAGATCCCCGTCACCCGGTTCATCCAGCACCGCGACCCGAGGCGGCTGCTGATCCTGTCGTCCCTGGTCGCGGGCTACGGCTTCGGGCTGACCGCCTTCGCGGGGTCGGTCGGGGCGTACGCGCTGACGGTGTGCGTCTGGACCCTGGCCGAGATCGTCAACGCGCCCACCCAGACGGGCATCGTCGTGCAGCTGTCCCCGGCGCACGGCCGGGGGCGCTACCAGGGCATGTACACGATGTCCTGGTCGGTGGCGGCGCTGGTCGGTCCGCTGATGTCCGGTTTCGTGATCGACCGCTACGGGGCCGCCTGGCTCTGGGGTGCCTGTGCGGTGCTGGGCACGATGGCGGCGTCCGGCTACTGGCTGCTGATGCGGAACCTGGCCCGGCCGGAACCGGTGGTCGCCGCCTCGCCCGCGCCCGCGCCGGAATCCGGGGAACGGTCGGTCGCCACCCCCACGGCCTGACGGCCCGCCCGGCGCCGGTGCCCCGCCCGGGATGCCGGCGCGGGCGGCCCTGCGCCGTGCCGCCCCGCCACGGACACCGCCCCGCCACACGGACACCGCCCCGCCACGGACATCGGTCCGTTCGCGGGGCGGTGGCGCGGGATCCGGCCGGCCTCAGCCGCCGCAGCGGCAGGGCGCGCCGGACTGGCAGCCGCACCCGCAGCCCGAGCCGCAGCCGCAGGCTCCCAGCACGGGCAGATGCACCACTTCGGTCGGGGTCTCCTGCTGGGGTTCGGTCATGGGTGAATCGGCCATGGTCCCTCCTCAGGGCGTACGACTCGACGGCGTACGGCAGGTGCGTGGGCACACGAGCCGACGACGGGGGGCCGCGCGCACGGCGCAGCGCCCCCGCACCCCTTGCATGCCCAGGACGGAGGGCGCATCAACGGCGCACGAGCGCGGGAACTGAGGTGCGGCCGTCGCCAAGACTGCGCCCCCTCACGCCCCGGTCCGGCGGTACTGACCGCCCTGCCCGCCCCCGACCCCCGCCCGTCCCCGGCCCGGCGCAGCCCCCGGCCCGACCGTCCGATCCGCCCCCGGCCCGGTTGCCGGCCCGCCGGCCCCGGCTCGTCCCGGTCCGCTGTGCGCTACGCGCCCTCCACCGGGGCCGCCGCCTGGATCTCGTCCGCGTGCTCGCCCGTGACCAGGTAGACGACCCGCTTGGCGACCGACACGGCGTGGTCGGCGAAGCGCTCGTAGTAGCGGCCGAGCAGGGTGACGTCGACGGCGGTCTCGATCCCGTGCTTCCAGCGGTCGTCCATCAGATGCTGGAACAGCGTCCGGTGCAGCAGGTCCATCTCGTCGTCGTCCTGCTCCAGCTGGAGCGCCAGGTCGACGTCCTTCGTGATGATCACCTCGGCGGCCTTCGCCATGAGCCGCTGGGCGAGCTGCCCCATCTCCAGGATGGTCGCGTGCAGGTCGTGCGGCACCGCCGACGCGGGGAAGCGCAGCCGGGCCAGCTTGGCCACGTGCTGGGCGAGATCGCCCGAGCGCTCCAGGTCGGCGCTCATCCGGAGCGAGGTGACCACGATCCGCAGATCGGTGGCCACCGGCTGCTGGCGTGCGAGCAGCGCGATGGCGCGTGCCTCCAGGTCGTGCTGGAGGTCGTCGACCTTCTGGTCCGCGGCGATCACGCTCTCGGCGAGCTTGAGATCGGCGTCGAGCATGGACGTCGTGGCCCGTCCGATGGCCGAGCCGACGAGCCGGGCCATCTCGACCAGGCCCTCGCCGATCGAATCGAGTTCCTCGTGATAAGCGTCGCGCATGGAAGTCCCTCTCCAGATCCTTGCTGAGACCGGGGTCTTGGCACCGACCCCCACGCTTTCACGGTGCGGGGCGAACGCGACGGGATCCGTCCCCCGAAGTGAACCGTCACTTTCCCCTTGGTGAACTCTGGGCGACGAGTGTTCGAGATGGCACTCGGATGGCTGGGAGAGTGTCGGCGCGCCCGCATAACCTTGACGCATGGACGTGAATGCGGCGGTCGCCGCAGCTGCCGCGATCGCCGGTCTCTGCACCGGTGTGATCGCCACGCTGGCGTTCCGCTGGAGCGAGCGTGAGCAGAAGCGCCCGACGCGGACTTCCCTGCGGCCCGACGGCAACGCCGCGCTCCCCCCGGGCGTGGACACGGTCCTCTCGGTGCTCAGCTCGTCCGCCGTGGTGCTCGACGAGAGCGACAGCGTCGTCAAGGCCAGTTCCGCCGCGTATGCGCTGGGCCTGGTCAGGGGCGGGCGCCTGGCGGTCGAGCCGATGCTGCACCTGGCCCGGGACACCCGGCGGGACGGCGAGATACGACAGGTCGAGCTCGACCTCCCGCGCCGCGGCACGGGACGGGGCGAGGTGCTCGCCGTGTCGGCCCGGGTCGCCCCGCTGGGCTCCCGTCTGGTCCTGCTGCTGGTCGAGGACCTCACGGAGGCCCGGCGCATAGAAGCGGTGCGGCGCGACTTCGTCGCCAACGTCAGCCATGAGCTCAAGACCCCGGTCGGCGCGCTCTCCCTGCTCTCCGAAGCCGTCATGGGCGCCTCCGACGACCCCGAGGCGGTGCAGCGGTTCGCCGGCCGGATGGAGATCGAGGCGACCCGGCTGACCAATCTCGTGCAGGAGCTCATCGACCTCTCGCGGGTGCAGAACGACGACCCGCTGGAGGACGCCGAGCCCGTGCGGGTCGAGGAGCTGGTCGAGGAGGCGATCGACCGGTGCCGCCAGCAGGCCGGGTCGAAGCAGATCACCATGGCCTCGGGCGGCACCGCGGACCTCAGCGTCTGGGGCAACCGCAGCCAGCTCGCGGCCGCCCTCGGCAATCTCGTGGAGAACGCCGTCAACTACAGCCCCGCCCGCACCCGCGTCGGCATCGCCGCGCGGAAGATCGCCGCGCCCGGCGGGGACCTGATCGAGATAGCCGTGACCGACCAGGGCTTCGGCATCTCCGAGAAGGACCGTGAGCGCGTCTTCGAACGGTTCTACCGCGTCGACCCGGCCCGCTCACGGGCCACCGGTGGCACCGGTCTCGGCCTCGCCATCGTCAAGCACGTGGCCGCCTCGCACGGCGGGGAGGTCACCGTATGGAGCTCGGAGGGACAGGGCTCCACGTTCACCCTGCGACTGCCCGAGTCGGGCGTCGTACGGGGTCGTACCACCGGCGGACCCCTCGTCGTCAACGGCGCTGTCGACGACGACGGACCGTACGGAACCGATACTTTTGAACCATTTCCTGCCCCGGAGGCTCTTCCGTGACCCGAGTGCTTGTCGTCGAGGATGAGGAATCCTTCAGCGACGCCCTGTCCTACATGCTCCGCAAGGAAGGCTTCGAGGTGGCCGTCGCGGCCACCGGCCCCGACGGCCTGGACGAGTTCGAGCGCAACGGCGCCGACCTCGTGCTGCTCGACCTGATGCTCCCGGGCCTGCCCGGTACGGAGGTCTGCCGCCAGCTCCGCGTCCGCTCGAACGTCCCGGTGATCATGGTCACCGCCAAGGACAGCGAGATCGACAAGGTGGTCGGCCTGGAGATAGGAGCCGACGACTACGTGACCAAGCCCTTCTCCTCGCGGGAGCTGGTGGCCCGCATCCGTGCGGTGCTGCGCCGCCGCGGCGAGCCGGAGGAGGTCACCCCGGCGGCCCTGGAGGCCGGCCCGGTCCGGATGGACGTGGACCGTCACGTCGTCACGGTGTCCGGCGGCAAGGTCGACCTCCCGCTGAAGGAGTTCGACCTCCTGGAGATGCTCCTGCGCAACGCGGGGCGCGTGCTGACGCGCATGCAGCTCATCGACCGGGTCTGGGGCGCGGACTACGTGGGCGACACCAAGACCCTGGATGTCCACGTCAAGCGGCTCCGCGCCAAGATCGAGCCCGACCCCGGAGCGCCCCGCTACCTGGTGACGGTGCGCGGCCTGGGCTACAAGTTCGAGCCGTAGACCGAGGGCTGCGGGCTGCCCCCGGGGCGGCCGGGACCTGCGCCCCGCTTCCGGTCCGCTCACGCGGCCCGTGCGGGGGCCGAAGGGCGTCAGGGGGTGTCTCCCAGCGGAGACACCCCCTGACGCGCTGTGCGGTGCGCTCAGTTGCCCGCGGTGGCTTCGTCCGTCGGTGTGGCCGTGTCCGAGGGGCTCTCGGATCCCTCGCCCGCCGCCGGGGAGGCGGAGCCGGACGGGGACGCCGAGGGCGTGGCCGTGGGCTTCGTGGAGGGCAGTGCGCTCGGGCCGAAGCCCTCGAAGAAGCTGGTCGCCGGGACGATGGCGGCGCCGAGCTCGATGTCGCCCGTCTCGCTGAACGTGAAGGCGACGGGCTGCACGTTGCCGTTGGCCCCTGCCTCGCGGCCGTTCTCGATCACGGCCGAGGCGTTGTCCTTGCCGCCGATGACGACCCGGCCGCCGACCGGGACCACGAGCTTCCCCTTGCCCCCGGCGGGCTGCAGCTTCACGGTGGCGCCGGTGCCGGGGAGGGCGATCCGCTCCACGACCTCCTGCTTCGTGCCGTCGTTGAAGAGGGTGGCGGCGATGACGGCGGGGCCCTCGGCGTCGGCCTCGGGCTGGGTGATGATGTTCAGGTTCTGGATCTTGATGTTGTCGACAGCGGTGGCTGCGTTGTCCGGCCTGACCTGAAGCGTCTGCGCGTCATTGCCGGCGCTGCACGCGGACAGGGCGGCGATCGAGAACACGAGGGCAGTGGCGGCGAAGGCGCCGTGTCGAAGGCTGCGGCTCACGGCGGCGGCAACTCCTTGAACGTTCGGACTGCGGACTTCGGACTCTGCGGACAGGAAGGCCCGAGCGGCCGTAAAGCCGCCCTAAGTGTGTGTCAGCGGGCTCAGGTTACCGAGCCGTCGTCCGGGGCCCGCACCCGACCCGCCCCCCGGCGCCGTCCGAGCTGTGCACCGGCGCCCTCCACCCGCGCTGCGGACACCTCCCGGCCCCGTCCCCGCGGTCCCGCCGGCCACCGGGATTCGTGCCGCGTTCAGAAAATACCGCTGATCAGTGTCGTGATCGGCCGATGATCGATTTTCGGACTGCAGCAAATGTGTGGTGCATAATCCACCCCCGCTCCGGTCCGATGATCAATTCATTGGCCATCCACACTTAGGGCCGTACGGGTGATCGAAGTCCGAACGGAGTACGGAAAGTTCACCATCCGGAATCCGACAAAACGGGATGTTCGGCCCCTTCTGGAGGTCTTCCGGCATGTGTGACGGGCGTGTTTCGCTTCGGCCGTGCGCCCGCTCCGACCTGCGGATATCGCCTTCCGGGAGGCCTTCGCAGCACGTTCGTGGCGCAGTTGTCAAGCCCCGAGATATGCCCTGACCTGCGAAAACGCCATTCAGGAGATGCGGTTCTCGTGTTACTCTGGATAGCCACGGAAGGGGTACCTGTCACATGACGTTCAAGGTTGGCGACACCGTGGTCTATCCCCATCACGGGGCCGCGCTGATCGAGGCTATCGAAACTCGCCAGATCAAAGGCGTGGACAAGACCTACTTGGTGCTCAAGGTCGCCCAGGGCGACTTGACGGTTCGCGTACCGGCAGACAATGCGGAGTTCGTCGGTGTGCGCGACGTAGTCGGGCAGGAAGGCCTGGACCGGGTCTTCGAGGTGCTGCGCGCACCGTATGCCGAGGAGCCGACGAACTGGTCCCGTCGCTACAAGGCAAACCTCGAGAAGCTCGCCTCCGGCGATGTCATCAAGGTCGCCGAAGTGGTGCGCGACCTGTGGCGTCGCGAGCGCGAGCGTGGACTCTCCGCAGGTGAGAAGCGGATGCTCGCCAAGGCGCGCCAGATTCTGGTGAGCGAGCTCGCTCTCGCGGAGAACACCAACGAGGACAAGGCCGAGGCTCTCCTCGACGAGGTCCTCGCGTCCTGAATCCGGACGACACCGCTGACCGGATGAGGCCGGCGAACCGAATCCGGTCGTAGAAGATATGCCGCGGTGCCCGCTGACCAGCCGTATGTACGGTGCGTCGTCGGGCGCTGCTGCATGTCCGGGGGTCCTCCGCCGCGGCGGAGGACCGGCGAACGCCCACGGGGGATCCACGGTGATCCGCCCGGAAGCCGCTCGACGCTCCCGCATTCCCTGATTCTCTTTTTTGCCGAGCCTGCCGCGATCCGGTCGGCCGGGGGTCACGGAAGGGGTCCCGGCCGGATCGAGCCGCAGCGCACGACTCTCCCCCCGGCCTGCGGTCGGGGTGTGCCCAGCCCCTACCCATGTCCGCCGTGGAAACAAACCTGCCGAAGCTTCGGAGTGCACCCACGATGTCATCGATGTCACCGACGCCCGCTGAACAGGGCTCTTCCCGGACCGCGGCGGTCATTCCCGCAGCGGGCCGCGGCGTCCGGCTGGGCCCCGGTACCCCGAAGGCGCTGCGCGCGCTCGGCGGTACGCCCATGCTGATCCACGCCGTGCGCGCCATGGCGGCCTCCCGGGCCGTCACCCTCGTGGTCCTGGTCGCGCCCCCGGACGGCGCGGCCGAGGTCAAGAACCTCATCGACGGGCACGCCCTGCCCGAGCGCACGGACTACGTCGTCGTGCCCGGCGGGGAGACACGGCAGGAGTCCGTGAAGCTCGGACTCGACGCCCTGCCGGAGGACGTCTCCGTCGTCCTCGTCCACGACGCGGCCCGGCCCCTCGTGCCGGTCGACACCGTGGACGCCGTCATCGAGGCGGTGCGGGGCGGAGCTCCGGCGGTCGTCCCCGCGCTGCCCCTCGCCGACACCGTCAAGGAGGTCGAGCCGGGTGAGCCGGGTGCACCGGAGCCGGTCCTCTCGACCCCCGAACGGGCCCGGCTGCGGGCAGTGCAGACGCCCCAGGGCTTCGACCGGGACACCCTCCTGCGGGCGCACGCGAGCGTGGCGGTCGACGGCGAGGGCGCGACCGACGACGCGGGCATGGTCGAGCGGCTGGGTGCACCGGTCGTCGTCGTGCCCGGACACGAAGAGGCGTTCAAGGTGACCCGGCCCCTGGATCTGGTCCTCGCGGAGGCCGTTCTCGCACGCCGGAGGGCGAACGATGGATTCTGAAGCAACGCGGCAGCAGCCGGCCCCCGTGATCCCGCGCGTGGGTATCGGGACCGACATCCACGCCTTCGAGGAGGGCCGGGAGCTCTGGTGCGCGGGACTGCTGTGGGAGGGCGAGGGTCCCGGCCTGGCCGGGCACTCCGACGCCGACGTCGTGGCCCACGCGGCCTGCAACGCCCTGTTCTCCGCCGCCGGCCTCGGGGACCTCGGGCAGCACTTCGGCACCGGCCGCCCGGAGTGGTCGGGCGCGTCCGGCGTCACCCTGCTGACCGAGGCCGCCCGGATCGTGCGGGCCGAGGGCTTCGGGATCGGCAACGTCGCCGTGCAGGTCGTCGGTCTCCGGCCGAAGATCGGCAAGCGGCGTGACGAGGCGCAGAAGGTCCTGTCCGACGCGGTCGGCGCGCCCGTCTCACTCTCCGCCGCCACCTCCGACGGCCTCGGCTTCACCGGCCGGGGCGAGGGCATCGCGGGCATCGCGACCGCCCTGGTCTACCGCGCCGAGGGCTGACACGGGGCGCGGGGACCCCGGCCCCCGGGCCGGGCCCCCGGAACCGGCTGCGGTGTATCGCGCCTCGCGCCTCGCGCCTCTTGCCTCTTGCCTCGTCCTGCGCGCCTCGCGAGACGGGCTCGGGGCGCTGGGTGCGAGCGGGGTGGAGCGGTCCGGCCCGGCGGTCCGCGCACCTCGCTTCCCGCAGCCCCGCGCACCTCGCGTCCGCTTCCCGCAGCCCCGGCACGCCGGGGCTGCGGCGTCGCCCTCGCCTAGTCCCGGCCCCCCCGCCCGGCCCACCGACCCCGCACGGGGGCGGTCCGGTCCGGCCGCGCTCCCGTCGCCGCACACCCCGTCGCGCCCCTGCGCGCCCCTGCGGCCCCGGTGCGCCCAGGCCGCGGCGACGGCCCTGCCTGCCGAGCTCCCCGCCCCGGGAGCGAGCCCCACGTGCGGATCCGGCCCGGCCCGGCCGCCCCGCTCGCCCTCGCCCCGGCCCGGCCCACCGGTCCGCCTCGGCACTTCCACCCGCTGGACCCCGCCCGGCCCCGCTGGACCCACCGGCCCGCCTCGGCACCTCCACCCCGCTGGACCCCGCCGGCCCGTCCCGACCCCCGCCCGGCCCCGGCCCGCCCCGCCTCGGCACCTCACCCCGCTGGACCCGCCGGCCCGTCCCGACCCCGGCCCGTCCTGACCCCCGCACCCTCCGACGGCCGCCCCTCCGAACGCGTCCCCGGCATCAGGCGCCCGCCCCGCCGCCTTATTGCACATGGCTTGCACGTACGCTGGTCCGGCAGATGACCGGGGACACGGCCGAGAGCGAGGGTGAGCGTCAGTGGTGAGTGCGACCGCCGGGGCGACGAAGGTGCCGGACGCGCCGGCCGGTACGGGCGGCTACGTGCTGCGGACGGCCACCGCGCAGGACGTCGGCGGCGCGCGGGCCGTCATGCTGGACACCGTCTACCGCGACCTGCGCTCGGGCTACGTCCCCCGCTGGCACGCCGACATCATCGACCTCGACGGCGCCTATCTGCGCCCCGCGCGCTGCACGCTCCTGGTGGTCGTGCGCGACGGCGAGGTCGTGGCGACCGGTGCGGTGCGGGACCGGGGCCCGCAGGCGCCGCCCAATCCGCAGTGGGTCGCGGACCGCTTCCCCTCGGGGTCGACGGCCCAGCTCTGCCGGATCTACGTACGCCCCGGGCACCGCAGGCACGGGCTGGCCCGCATGCTGGTGCGGGAGCTCGGGGAGTTCGCCGCGCGGGCGGGCGGCTACACCTCGCTCTACCTGCACACCGACCCGTCCGTGCCGGGCGCCGAGCCCTTCTGGCGGTCGCTCGCCGAAGAGGTCTGCGATGAGCGCGCGTTGCCGGGCGGAGGGCAGGGCATCATCCACTTCGCGCTGCCGCTGCCCGGGGTCGCGGGGCCGGTCACCTCACCCATCAGATGATAATCGTTTCCATATAGGGTCTCCGTCATGCCTACGTCCCGAAACCGTCGCCTCCGGCTGCCGGTCGTCGTCGCCGCCACCGCCGCCCTGCTCCTCCCGCTCGCCGCCTGTTCCGAGTCGAGCGGCTCCGGCGACGCGCAGCGGCTCCGGGTCGTCATGGCCTTCCCGCCCGCCCAGGCCATGTCGCCGTACGGGGACGACGCGGTCACCCTGAGCCGGCTGGCCGTCATCGAGGGGCTCACCACCCTGGACGAGAACGGCGCGGCCCGGCCGGCCCTCGCCACGTCCTGGAAGCGGGACAATCCCACCACCTGGACGTTCACCCTCCGCGACGCCGCCTTCCAGGACGGCGACCCGGTCGACGCGGACGCCGTCGTCCGCTCCCTCACGGCCGCGGGCAAGGCGTCCCCGCTGCCCCGGGTGCTGTCCGACACCCGCCTGACGGCCACGGCCACGCGCCCCGGCACCGTACGGATCGTCACCGGGACCGAGGACCCCCTGCTCCCGCAGCGGCTCGCCAACCCGTCCCTCGCCGTCCTGTCCGCCGCCGCCTACCGGAACGGCAGGGTGGACCCCGCCGGCCACGCCACCGGCCCGTTCACCCTGACCGACGTCAAGGGCGCGGTGGCCGCCACGCTGGAGCGCAACTCCGACTACTGGGGTGCCGGGGCGAAGGCCCCCGGCGTCGACGTCACCTTCGCCGCCGACGGCACCGCCCGCGCCAACGCGCTGCGGACCGGGGCCGTCGACGTCGCCGAGTACCTGCCGATCGCCCAGGCCTCCCTGCTCGGTGACTCCTTCGTCCACGCGTTCCCGTCCGCCCGGACCACCGGTCTCTCGCTCAACACCCGGGACGGGGTCTTCGCCGACCCCGCCGTGCGCGCCGCCGCCCGCGAGGCCGTCGACTCCCGGGCCCTGGTCGACGGTGTGTACGAGGGCCGGGCCGACACCGCGGAGGGGCTGCTGGGCCCCGGCGTCCCCTGGGCCGCGGGGAAGCGCACCGCGCCCACCGGCCGCACGCCGGCGGCGAGCCGCGCGGAGGTGGCGGGGACCGAGGAGATCGTCCTGGCCACCTACACCAACCGGCCCGAGCTCCCCGAGGCCGCGACACTCGTGCAACAGCAGCTGGAACGGCGCGGCTTCACCGTGCGGCAGGTGGTCCGCGACTACGCGCAGATGGAGGCCGACGCGCTCGCCGGGAGGTACGACGCGTTCATCCAGGCCCGCAACACCCTGCTGGACACCGCGGACCCCGTCTCCTACCTCTCCTCCGACTTCACCTGCGACGGCAGCTTCACCATCTCCCGGCTGTGCGACAAGGGCGTCGACGCGGCCGTGGACGCGGCCGCCGCGTCGAGCGGCACCGACGCCCGCCACGCCGCCGTGATGGCCGCGGAGGCCGCCGTGCTGGGCACCGACGCGCTCGTACCGCTCGTCCACGAGCGTTTCGTCCAGGGCTACGACGACGCCCGCGTCGAGGGGGTCGCCCTGGACCCGATGGAACGCACCCTGATCACCGCCGACACCCACGTCGGGTGACCGGGTGAAGCACCTGTCCGGGCGGCTCGGCGCGCTGCTGGCCGTCGTCGCCGTCATCGGCCTGCTGCCCGGACTGACCCGCACCGATCCGGCGCTGACGATCCTGCACGCCCGTTACGCCGACCGTCCGCCCACCCCCGCCGTGCTCGACGCGATCCGCGCCGAGACCGGACTCGACGGCGGCCCGCTGCACGTCCTCGGCGCGTGGGCGTCCGGGCTGCTCCGCGGCGACCTGGGGGAGTCCTGGGTCTCCGGGCAGCCGGTCGGCCCCGACGTGCTGTCCGCGCTCGGCGTCTCCCTCACCCTGATGGCCGCCTCGCTCGCCGTCGCCGTCTGCCTGGCCCTCGCCCTCGCCGCCGGCACGCTCCGGCGCGGCGCCCACCGCCGGCTCGTCACCACCCGGGCGGGCGCCGGCGCCGCCGTGCTCGCCGCACTCCCGGAATTCCTCCTCGCAGCCGTGCTGGCCACCGTCGTCGCCGTACAGCTGGGCTGGCTGCCCGCACTCGGCTGGGGCGGCGCCGACCAGGCCGTGCTGCCCGCCCTCGCCATGGGCGTCCCCGCGGGAGCCCTGCTCGGACGGCTGCTGGACGACGCGCTGCCCGCCGTGTTCGCCGAGCCCTGGGCGCGCGCCGCCACCGCCCACGGACTGCCCGCCCGCCGGATCGCCGCCCACGCCCTGCGCCGCGCCCTGCCCGCGCTGCTGCCCCAGGCCGGACTCGTCGTCGTCGGCCTGACCGGGGGCGCGGTCGCCGTCGAGACGCTCTACGCCGTCCCGGGCCTCGGCGGCACCGCCCTCGCCGCAGCCCTGGCCCAGGACCTGCCCGTCCTCCAGGCCTGTGTGCTGCTGCTGCTCCTCCTGGGCGTCGCCGCCGGACTCGCGGCGCGGCTCGCCTCCGGCGCCCTGCTCGGTCCCGCACGGACCGACGGCGCCCTGCCCGCGCTCGTCGCGCCGTCCCTGCCCGCACGCAGGACCGTGGCCGCCGGGGCGGCGCTGCTGGCCGCCCTCCTCGTCGCCGTCGTCGTCGCGGGCCTGCTGCGCGACCCCTTGTACGCCGACGCCGCCGCCCGCCTCGCACCGCCCTCGGCGGCCCACCCGCTGGGCGCCGACGCGCTGGGCCGCGACGTGCTCGCCCGCCTCGGCCACGGGGCGGCCCGTACGGTGCTCACCGCCGTCGGGGTCGGCGCCGCCACCCTGCTCCTCGGCCTGCTCGCCGGGGCCGCCCGCGCCGGAGCCCTCACCGAGACCGCGAACGCCCTGCCCGCGGTCCTGGCCGGCCTCGTCGTCGCGGGGATCGCGGGCCCCGGCGCGGTGGGAGCGGCCGTCGCCGTCACCGTCGTCGCCTGGGCCCCGCTCGCCGCCCACACCGCCGCGCTGTACGCACAGGAGCGCGCCGCCCCGCACCTCACCGCGGCCCGCGCCCTCGGCGCCGGTCCCCGGCACCTGCTGCGCCGCCACGTCCTGCCGGGCGTCCTGCCCCCGGTCCTGCGCCACGCGGTCCTGCGCATCCCCGCCGTCGCCCTGGCCCTCGCCTCCCTCGGCTTCCTCGGCCTCGGGACACCGGCCCCGACGCCGGAGTGGGGCCGCATGCTCTCGGAGAACCTGCCCTACGCCGAACGCGCCCCCTGGGCGGTCCTCGCCCCCGCGGCCGCGCTCGCCGCCCTCGGCGCGCTCGCCGTGCTGACCTCGGCCGCCGTGCGCGGCCGGGGCCGCCGATGACGGCCCCCGTCGAGGACGCCGGCCCCGCGCTCACGCCCTACCTCAGGCTCCTGACCGCCACCCAGTTCGCCTTCAACACAGGCTTCTACGCGGTGCTGCCCTACCTCGCCACCCACCTCGGCGACGGACTCGGGATGGCCGGATGGCTCGTCGGGCTCGTGCTCGGGCTGCGCACCTTCAGCCAGCAGGGACTCTTCGTGGTCGGCGGCGCCCTCACCGACCGCCACGGCCCGCGGCCCGTCGTCCTCACCGGCTGCGTCCTGCGCATCGCCGGATTCTGCTGGCTCGCCCGGGCCGACACCACCGCCGGGGTCATCGGCGCGGTGCTCCTCATCGGTTTCGCCGCCGCCCTCTTCTCGCCCGCCGTCGAATCCGAGACCGCCAGGGCCGCCGTCGCCTTCGAGACCGCGACCGGCACACCGCGCGCCCAGGTGCTCGCGGTGTTCTCCGCCGCGGGCCAGGCCGGAGCCTTCCTCGGACCCCTCCTCGGGAGTCTGCTGCTGCTCCTCGGCGGCGACTTCCGGACCGCGTGCCTGGCGGGGGCGCTCGTCTTCGTCGGCGTCCTCGCCGGCCACGCCCGCCTCATGCCCCGCCGGCCGCGCCGGGCCGGACCCCGCGGACCGCGGGCGGCCGCTCCCCGCCGGCTCCTCACCGACCGGCCCTTCCTGGTGCTCTGCCTCGTCCACAGCAGCTACCTCGTCTCCTACAACCAGCTCTACCTGGCCCTGCCCGTGGAGGTGGAGCGGGCCACCGGCTCCCAGAGCGCGCTCGGCGGACTCTTCGCCCTCTCGTCGCTGCTCGTCGTCGTCGCCCAGCTGCCGCTCACCCGCTGGTCCGCCCGCCGCCTCGCACCCCGGACCGCCCTGGTGGCCGGGCTCGCCGTCGTCGCCGCCGGATTCGCCGCCGTGCCCCTCGCGCCGGACGGGCCCGCCGGGCTGCTCCCCGGCGCCGTGCTCGTCGTCCTGCTCACCCTCGGGCAGATGCTGCTGGTCCCCGCCGCGCGGGGGCTGGTGCCCGACCTGGTCGACGACGAGCGGCTCGGGCTCGCCACCGGAGCCCTGTCCTCCGTGTCGGGCCTCGCCGTCCTCGTGGGCAGCGCCGCCACCGGCACGCTCCTCGGGACACCCGGCCCGGTCCTCTGGGCGGTGCTCGCCGCGGTCCCCCTGGCGGGTGCCGCGCTCGCCCTCACCCTGTCCGCGGGGCGGCGCGCGCCGGAGCCGGATACCACCGTCACGGATCGGTTGTGACACGTTTTCCACAGGGGGCGCCGTGCACGGGTGCGGGCCCACTACCCTTGAGGGGTGACTATTCGCCTGCATGACACCGACGCCCGGCAGATCCGTGACTTCGTCCCGCTCACCGCGGGCTGTGTCTCGATCTACCTCTGTGGCGCGACTGTCCAGGCCGCTCCGCACATCGGGCACATCAGGTCCGGACTGAACTTCGACATCATGCGCCGCTGGTTCGAATACCGCGGCTACGACGTGACGTTCATCCGGAATGTCACCGACATCGACGACAAGATCATCAAGAAGTCCGCCGAGCAGAACCGCCCCTGGTGGTCCATCGGCTACGAGAACGAGCGCGCCTTCAACGACGGCTACGACGCCCTGGGCTGCCTCCCGCCGACGTACGAACCGCGCGCCACCGGCCACATCACCGAGATGGTCGAGATGATGCGCGGCCTCATCGAGCGCGGCCACGCCTACGAGGCGGACGGCAACGTCTACTTCGACGTCCGCTCGTACGAGGGGTATCTGTCGCTCTCCAACCAGGACCTCGACGACCTGCGCCAGCCGTCCGGCGACAACGAGACCGGCAAGCGGGACAAGCGCGACTTCGCCATGTGGAAGTCGGCCCGGCCCGGTGAGCCGAGCTGGGAGACTCCCTGGGGCCGCGGCCGGCCCGGCTGGCACCTGGAGTGCTCCGCGATGGCGCACAAGTACCTCGGCACCGCCTTCGACATCCACGGCGGCGGCATCGACCTGATCTTCCCGCACCACGAGAACGAGATCGCCCAGGCCAAGGCCTTCGGCGACGACTTCGCGCGGTACTGGGTGCACAACGGCTGGGTCACCATGTCCGGCGAGAAGATGTCGAAGTCCCTCGGGAACTCCGTGCTGGTCAGCGAGATGGTGAAGGCCTGGCGCCCCATCGTGCTGCGCTACTACCTCGGCACCCCGCACTACCGGTCGATGATCGAGTACAGCGAGGAGGCCCTGCGCGAGGCCGAGTCCGCGTTCGCGCGGATCGAGGGCTTCGTCCAGCGCGTGGTGGAGAAGGCCGGGGGACCGGTCGAGGCCGCGGCCGAGGTGCCGCCCGCGTTCGCCGAGGCCATGGACGACGACCTCGGTGTCCCGCAGGCGCTCGCGATCGTCCACACCACCGTCCGGCAGGGCAATTCCGCCCTCGCCGCCGACGACAAGGAAGCCGCCGTCGCCCGCCTCGCCGAGGTGCGCGCGATGCTCGGCGTCCTCGGCCTGGACCCGCTCGACCCGCACTGGGCGGGCGAGAGCGACCGCGGCGACGATCTGCACGGCGTCGTCGACACCCTCGTACGCCTCGTCCTCGACCAGCGCCAGTCCGCCCGCGCACGCAAGGACTGGCCGGCCGCCGACGCGATCCGCGACCAGCTCAACCAGTCGGGCCTCGTCATCGAGGACGGCCCCACCGGACCCCGATGGACGCTCGGACCCCGCTGAGCGGGCCCCCGCGCCCTGCGTGAGCAGCGCAAATGTGCCGCCCGGCCGTCCGGGCGGCACACTTTCACTTGACGACGTTTTTCTGAAGCAACGAAACAGGTAGGTCATGGCCGGGAACAGCCAGCGCAGGAACCGCCGCACGTCCAACAAGAAGGGCATGCAGGTCGGCAGCGGTGGCCAGCGACGCCGTGGTCTCGAAGGCAAGGGACCGACGCCGCCCGCCTCCGTCCGCAAGGGACACAAGAAGAACAGGGTGGCGAACGCCCAGGCCAAGCAGGCCGCGGCACGCCGTCCCGCACCGCGCCGCGGAGGCGTCAAGGGCACGTCGGAGATGGTCGTCGGCCGCAACCCGGTCTTCGAGGCGCTGCGCGACGGCGTCCCGGCGACCACCCTCTACGTCCAGCAGTACATCGACAACGACGAGCGGGTCCGCGAGGCCCTCCAGCTCGCCGGCGAGCGCGGCAACATCAACCTCATGGAGGCCCCGCGCCCCGAGCTCGACCGGATGACGAACGGCCTGAACCACCAGGGCCTCGTCCTCCAGGTCCCGCCGTACGAGTACGCGCACCCGGAGGACCTCACCGCCGCCGCGTACGACAACGGCGAGGACCCGCTGATCGTCGCCCTCGACGGTGTCACCGACCCCCGCAACCTCGGCGCGATCGTCCGTTCCGTCTCCGCCTTCGGGGGCCACGGCGTCGTCGTCCCTGAGCGCCGGGCGGCCGGAATGACCGCCGGAGCCTGGAAGTCCTCGGCGGGCACCGCCGCGCGTACGCCCGTCTCGCGCGTCACCAACCTGACCCGCGCCCTGGAGGGCTACCAGAAGGCCGGGCTCACCGTCGTCGGCCTCGCCGCGGACGGCGAGCACACGGTCGAGGACCTCCAGGAGCTGGAGGGCCCCGTCGTCATCGTCATCGGCAGCGAGGGCAAGGGCCTGGGCCGCCTCGTCGGTGAGACCTGCGACTACCGGGTCCGCATCTCCATGCCGGGCGGTGCCGAGTCCCTGAACGCCGGTGTCGCCGCGGGCATCGTCCTCTACGAGGTGGCCCGCCGCCGGGCGTGACACCCGGGCCTCCGGGACCCTTCGGAGGTCCCGGCGGTCCACCGCCCCGGGGCGCGGTCCGCTCCGGCGGAGGCGCGGAGCACCGCGCATCCGCCCGCCGCGCGCCCCCGGGCGCCCCGGCGGGCCGTGGGCGCCGTGCGGCGGGGGCGGACCCCCGCCGGTGCCCCCACCCCGCCCACCAGCGACGGAGCGGTTCCGGCAGCAGAGCCGGCCGCTCGTCCGCGTCCCCGGCGTACGCCGAGGGGCACGCCGGGGAGCACGGTTGACGGGTCTCGGACACTCTGGGCGCGTCAAGGCAGTGTCCTAATCACACATCACTCGGTTAGATGAGTGTGGACACCAGAACGCCTCGGTTCGACGACCAACCCCCCCTGAGCATGACGAAGGTGGACAGCGACCCCGCGCAGGTCATCGTCAGCCACGCCAGCTTCCGGGTGCAGCTCGCCCCGGGCCAGCGCACCCGTCTGCGCCCGGTGGGCTCCGCCGGGCAGGCCAGGATCCCCGCCATGAGCGGCGCGGGCGGCCGCAGGCGTGCTCCCGTCGTCTGGAGCGGCAGGTCCGAGCCGGGCGACCCCGGAGCGACCGGACTGCTGCAGGCCGTACGGAACTCCACCGCCGGCCACCTCGACACCCGCCCCGGCGGCGACTTCGGCGCGGGCCACGACGACGCGGGCGTCGGCACCCAGGTCATCCCGCGCCTCGACGAGACCCAGCCCAACCCGGTGGTCCCCGCGCCCCACCGGCCCGGAGACGGCCGCACGGGCCCGCTGCTGCCCCCCATGCGGCAGGCGGTCGGCGCGTACGACGCCGCGGACGCCCAGGACCGGGACGCGTACGACCTCTACGACGACGACGAGGACGGGACGGAGGACCGGGACGGCAGGTCCGGCGGTGAGCGCCGGCAGACCGGTGACACCGTCCGGCACGCCTACTACCCCGGCCGCCGGATGAACCTCGGCGTCGTGCTGCTGCCGCTGCGCGTCATCCTCGGCTTCCTCTCCATCTACGCCGGCATGGGCAAGCTCTGCGACCCCCTCTACTTCGACGGCGGCGACCGCGGCTCCATGGTCAAGTGGCTGACCTCGCTGCACCCGTGGTCGGGTGCGGAGCCCCTGCGCGAGGTGGCGCTCTCCCACCCCGTCGCGGCCGGTCTCACCGTCGCCTTCCTCCAGGTCGTCGTCGGTGTCCTCACCGTCCTCGGGCTCTGGCAGCGGATCGCGGCGGCCTTCGGCGTCCTGCTCTCGGCCGCTCTGCTGGTGACGGTCAGCTGGCGCGGCACCGGGGCCTACGACACGTCCGACATGATCCTGCTCGCCGCCTGGAGTCCCCTCGTCATCGCGGGTGCGCCCGTGTACTCCCTCGACGGGCGGCTCTCCGGTGAGGCCTGGCGCACGCTCGGTCCCCGTTCCGCGATCTGGGACCTGCGACGCCGGGTCCTGCGCCGCGGCAGTGTGCTCGCCACCGTCGTGGTGGGGCTGACGCTGCTGGTCGGTTCGATGCTCGGCGGTGCCGTCCGCTCCACCCAGGTCGTCACCGTGCCGGGCCCCGACAGCTATCCGACCAACCAGCTGCCCGGCTCCCCGCTCCCGGACGAGACCGCGGGCGAGAAGGGCGAGCCGTCCGGCGCCCCGGCCGACCGTGCCCCGGAGACCTCGCCCTCCAGCGCGCCGGGCACCCCGTCGGCCGAGGAGTCCACCCCGGGCTCCGAGTCCGGCCGTGAGTCCGGGCCGACGGCCGGGGCGAGCACCGGGCAGCCCAGCCAGACCCAGGGCACCGGGCAGGCGCCTCCGCAGGAGCCGGCCCCGCAGGAGCCCCCGGCGGGCGACGAGGGCCCCAGCTCGTCGGGCTCCGCCTCCTCCGGTGGTACGGACGGCGGGTCGGACGGCGGTTCCGACGGCGGCTCGGACGGCGGCTCGTCCGGCAGCGCCGGCCAGAACCCCATCGGCGGTCTCCTCGGCTGACGGCACCGGCCGGCAGCGGTCGTCAGCCGTCGACAGGCGGCTGACGGCCCGCACCGTCGGCTCAACGCGGGAGGGCGGCCACCGGACATCCGGTGGCCGCCCTCCCGCAGTTATGGGTGTCCGGTGGCCGCCCTTTCACAGGCCGGGGGCTGTCAGCCGCGCGTGTGGGCGCCCAGTTCCTTCGCCGCCTCGGTGAGGTCCTTCGCGGTGTCGATCGCCCGCCAGTACGCGCCGTGGGGCAGCGGGAACCCGGCCAGGCGGCGCTCACGGGCCAGCCGGGGGAAGGTCGTCCGCTCGTGGTCGCCGCGGTCCGGCAGCATCCCGGCGAACGGGGGCGCGAAGACGTACACCCCGGCGTTGATCAGGTAGGGGGAGGGCGGCGACTCGATGAAGTCGGTGATGTGCCCGAAGGCGTCCGTCTCCACGGCGCCCCACGGGATGCGCGGACGGGCCAGGGCGAGCGTCGCGGTGGCGTCCCGCTCGGTGTGGAACGCGGCCATATCCCGCAGCGAGAAGCGGGTCCAGATGTCGCCGTTGGTCGCGTACCAGGGCTGCGACGGATCGGGCAGCCGCTTCGCGGCATGCTTGAGGCCGCCGCCCCGGCCCAGGGGCTCGGTCTCGACGACGGTCGTCACACGCAACGGAAGATCGGCCGAGGCCAGCCACTCCTGCAGCACATCCGCGAGATGGCCGCACGAGACCACGGCGTCGGTGACGCCCTCGGCGGCCAGCCAGGACAGCTGATGGCCGATGATCGGGGTCCCGGTCCCCGGGATCTCGACCATCGGCTTCGGGCGGTCATCGGTGTACGGGCGAAGCCGCGAGCCCTGACCACCCGCCAGGATCACGGCCTGCGTCGGAAACGTATGCATGCCAGGCACGATATGCCGTGCCCGGACATACCGGGCTCAGCTGAACTGTGCGACTCCCGAGGCGAAGGAGGTGTCGCAGACCGGGCGGGAGAAGCGGTGGGCGCGCGTGGGGCCGTACTGGTCCACGGCGGCCTTGCCGAGCGCCTTGGCGATCGACATGCAGTGCTTCGCCAGCGAGGGGCGTCCCTCGACGGTGCGCTGAAGGCTCGTCAGGGCGGCACCCGGGTCCTTCTCGCGGAGTTCCAGCAGGAGCTTGTCCCGCAGAACGTCCTGAGGAGCCGGGGCCTTCGCCTGCTTGGACACGGTCTCCGAGGAGGCGGTCAGCAGCTGGGTCTCGGTGTCCTGCCCGGACCACTGCACACGGGTGACCGCGAGGGTCCCGGACAGAACCATGACGACGGGCAGGACGAGGGCTAGGGTTCGGCCGATGCGGCGCGCGGTGTGGTTCACGCTGCGAGCGTAGCGGGCAGTGACCACTCAACGACATTTCGTCACCCTTGCGGGGGACGGTTCGAGTGGTCATTTCGAATTACCCGTTGACGGGCTGGGCTGAATTGACCGGTGTGCCAGGGTATTTGAGGCCCCGTCGATCCGAAACCCGAACCGGGCCGCGACACGCGAACGGCCCCGCGTCCTCGGGGGACGCGGGGCCGGGGCGCCGGACCGTGCGGGCCGGACGGGTCGTGCGGTGGTGCCCGGTCCGCCGGACCGGGCCGGGATCAGGCGGTCAGCCGCTCACCGGTCGAGGTGGCGAAGACGTGCAGCTCGTCCGGGCGCGGCACGACGTGGAGCTCGGTGCCCTTCTCCGGGACGGCGCGGCCGCCGACGCGGACGACCAGGTCCTTGTGCTCGCCACCGACCTGCGCGGCGCCGTAGACGAAGCCGTCGGCGCCGAGCTCCTCGACGACGTTGACCGAGACGGCCAGGCCGGCCGGCGCGTCGGAGGAGGCCTTGGAGAGGCCGGTCGCGGCGGCGCCCCCGTGCTCGACGATGTCGAAGTGCTCCGGGCGGATGCCGACGGTGACGGTGGTGTCACCGCGGTTCGCGGCGGCGGTGAGCGCCTCGCGGGAGACCGGGACGACGCTGTTGCCGAACTTCACGCCGCCGTCGGTGATCGGGACCTCGACGAGGTTCATCGCGGGGGAGCCGATGAAGCCGGCGACGAAGAGGTTCGCCGGGCGGTCGTACATGTTGCGCGGCGAGTCGACCTGCTGGAGCAGACCGTCCTTGAGGACCGCGACACGGTCGCCCATGGTGAGGGCCTCGACCTGGTCGTGGGTGACGTAGACGGTGGTGATGCCGAGGCGGCGCTGCAGCGAGGCGATCTGCGTACGCGTCGACACACGGAGCTTGGCGTCGAGGTTCGACAGCGGCTCGTCCATGAGGAAGACCTGCGGCTCACGCACGATCGCGCGGCCCATCGCCACACGCTGGCGCTGACCACCGGAGAGCGCCTTCGGCTTGCGGTCGAGGTAGTCGGTGAGGTCCAGCATCTTGGCGGCCTCTTCGACCTTCGCCCGGATCTCGGTCTTGTTCACACCGGCGATCTTGAGGGCGAAGCCCATGTTGTCCGCGACGGACATGTGCGGGTAGAGCGCGTAGTTCTGGAACACCATGGCGATGTCCCGGTCCTTCGGGGGCAGGTGCGTGACGTCGCGGTCACCGATGCGGATGGCACCGCCGTTGACGTCCTCCAGACCCGCGAGCATGCGCAGGGAGGTCGACTTGCCGCAGCCGGAGGGACCGACGAGGACGAGGAACTCACCGTCCGCGATGTCGATCTCGAGCTGGTCCACGGCCGGCTTCGTGGAGCCGGGGTAGACGCGGGACGCCTTGTCGAACGTGACACTGGCCATGGCGATTCTTCTCCTCCACCGGCAGGAACGTGCCGGACGATCCGAGTAAGGGAGTGGTGTGGTCCACTGGAGTGAACCTGAGGTGACGCTACCTGGCCTTTTCGAAGATGTCAGTAGTCCGGGGGCCCGAATATCCGGCAGGTTCCGGTCCGCACGTTGGTTAGACTGCTCCCGCACGCCTCCTTAGCTCAGTCCGGCCAGAGCAACGCACTTGTAATGCGTAGGTCGTCGGTTCGAATCCGACAGGGGGCTCGGTGAAACCCCAGGTCACATAGCTCGTGACCTGGGGTTTCTGTCGTTCCGGGGACGGCGTGCCGGATGGCCGGGCGCGGTGGGCGGACCTGCCTGAGCGGAGGAGCTCAGGGGCTTCCATACCTTGGTGAGGTGGGGTGTATCGGTCCCCATCACCCGGGTGGTCACCAACACCACCAGTGCCGGCAACACCACCGCTTCCGCTGGATCCTGTCCGCCAACACACCCACGCGGAGGGAGTCGTACGCGTCACCGACCCCCGCGGCAAGCACACGATCAAGACGGGCGACGGCTACTGGCGCACAAAGAACACCGAGGACCCGCTCGGACACAAGCGCTCGAAGTCCTGGGGCACGGACAACAACGTCATGACGGCCACCGACGCCATGGGCGCCTCCCCGGACGACGGCAACGTCACCAGGTACACCTACGACTCGGCTTTCAACCCCACCACCGCCACCATCTCCACCGGCGCCTCGGCGACATCGACGTGGGTGAAGAAGGGCAGTGGCTACTTCCCCGAGACCGTCACCACCGCCTCGGCGCAGAAGACGGCCGACGGATACGACGCCTCCGGCAACCTGCTCACCTCCACCGACTCCACCTCCGGCGGCACCAGGGCCAAGTGGACCTACACCTACAACCCCGAGGCCGATTCCGTGCGCGAACCTGCACACACGTCGGTGGCTATGAGGAGCGGTGGAAGCAGCCAGTACCACCTCGCCGACGCCCAAAGCTCTGTCATCGGCCTCGTCGACCCAACCGGCAAGCGCACCAACACCGGCATCAACCAGCCCTACCGCTACACAAGCACCTACCAGGACCCCTCCGGCCTCTATGAAATGGGCCGCCGCTACTACGCCCCCAACCTTGGCCGCTCACCTCTCCTGACCCCTCCGGTCAGGAGAGCGACGCCTGCCTCTATGCGGGCGGAAACCCCGTCAACAAGATCGACCCCACCGGTCTCCTCGGATGGTCTGCCTTCGGCGAGAACGTCGGTGCTTTCGCCGGAGGGGTAGTAGCAGGTGCTGCCACGGCGGCCGTCTGCACCACCGTGGTCGGGTGTGTCGCGCTGGGCATCGGCCTCGGGGCGCTGGGCGGAGCATCCGGGGGGCTATTGGGTTGGCCCTGGGTACTGGCTCTCTTGCGGACAGGGAAGTTGTCTTCTGCGGTAATGCGCTCGGCGACGCCCTACCCGCGGCTGGAGCGATTCGGTGGCTTGGTTGGTGGGCAGAATATCTGTGCCTCCTCCGTTGCAGCGGAAGGGGCACTCTCTTAGGGAACTACCTTTGGGGAGGAATGAGAAAAGAATTTCGCATACAAGCCATGCTGTTATTTTCTCTCGGCGGCATAATGTCACTCAGTGTTGCGCGAGTGGTTGGGTACGGGCTTGACTGGTCTGTAGCAATCTCCGCGGGCATAGGGCTGCTTGGTGGCGTTATTGTTGGATGTGTGATTCCTGCTCGATGGTTCAAGCGTGAACTGTAGACCGCGCATCAGGCGTGACCAACCCCTAGCTCAGCGGTCAAGAAGAGAACCCCTGGCTTCACATCGAAAGGGAGCGAGAAGTGATACAACCGGGTAGAGGGGGCCAGATCCTTCTTTTCGGCCTCCTTTCTGTAGTCTGCGGTGCGTTCCTCTTGGCTATTTCCTCAGGAAATTCTCCTGCGCTGGAACTCGGAGTGCTGCTCGTTGTTGGCGGGGTAGTCGTCGTGCCAATTAGCCTGATCAGCAGGAAGAGGGGGAAGGGATGACATGCTGTCTAGCCGCCCCGCCACCCCTTCAGAATGGACAGGCTGCGCTCCTCTTCACCATTGGTTTTGTCGTTCTTGTGGGGGCTGTGCTGATCTTCTTCCTTAATGGGAGGAGGTGACATCTCAGTGCGCTATCAGGAACGGGAAGTATATTGGTTGGCGGCCAGGCGCCGCGCAAAAGCGTTACGCACCACTAGGGAAAGTCGATTTTCGAATGACAGACGGTAACGCGCCTACGAAGCAAGCCCTGTGCACTCTGCGGATCTTCTCCGCAATCCTTGTTGTGGGAGGATTCGGATTCTGCATCTCGGGCGTCGCGGCCTCCGATATGGCGCCGATGGTATTCGGAGCGATTGCAGTACTATGTGGCGTTGTGCTTGCCGTCCTCGCCCTGCTGGCTGGCCGCAAGCTCAGGCTGTGAGCTGTTTCCGGCCTGACGGGTGGTTGGACGGGCGACTCCGGCGGTGTGCGTGAGGAAAGCTCCTGGTAGGCGGGTTCACGAACAAGATCACCCGTGCCGACCGAAAGCCTCGTGTGCTTGTCCACCCGTCGGCGAACGATCTGTCCAGCAGGCACCTTCGTGAACTCTCTCAGCACCTGGCCGCTGGCCGTCGCGAGACAGGCACCCGGGGGTGGCGGTCCGTGGGGCAGCTTTACTTCCGACCGGTGGCGGGAAGAGATTGAGTGTGTCGGATCCGCATGTCGGATGGGTGATGGGGTAGCGGGCCGCCGTCAGGCGGTATGCGCGGACCGCGGCCGTTTTTTATTTCTGGGTGCAGACTTGTCGGTCTTCCTGATTGCCTCGGGGGAAAGTGGAGAATGGGGGCTTTTGGTAATAATCGCATGCATCTCGGAGGTGGGATATTTTTTCATCCAGAGAGGGATGAATTGGCGGGCCTGACAGCAGTAGGCGTGGGCGGCGCCGACCCGTAAATTTCAGGAAGCGCCGGTCCGATATGTCGAGAGAGTTTTAAAACAGTTCTTTCCCGCCCGGGGCGCTTCAGGGCGGTTCCCGGTGGCGGACCGCCGCTACGCCGTCCTCCTGTGGTGCGTCGTCGCCCACCTGCACGGGCAGGGCGTCGGGCCTGCGGCGGGGCCGGCCTTCGACGGGCGGGATGCCGTCGATCAGGGCAAGGGTCTGGGTGACGGCGTTGACGTTGGCCGCAGTCGTGATGACCTTGAGCGGGGCGCCGCGTCCGTCGCAGATCAGGTGGTGCTCGCTGCCCGTCTTCCGCCGGTCGACCGGCGACCGACCGTTGTCGGAGCCCTCGGTGAAACCCCAGGTCACGAGGGCTGCGACCTGGAGATTCTGTCGTTCCGGCCCGTGTTCAGTGACTCCCCGCGGCCCCGTCGTCGGGGGCCCGGTCGAGGTCCTCCTCCGCGCGGCGCTGGATCGCGTCGGCGTCGGCGAGGAGCCGGTCGACCCGCTCCGCGCCGCCGGGGACCGGTGGGGGGACGTCGGTGAGGGTGTCGTACAGGTAGCCGCAGGCCTCCGCCTCGGTCCCGAAGCGGGCGATGACCTCCTCCCGGCCCCGTTGGCGCAGCAGGACCGGCCAGTTGCCGGCTTCCGGGCGCAGGACGTAGTACGCGTCCAGCTGGACGGGGACGCGGTGGACGCCCGGGATCTCGTAGAGCGCGTCCGGTACTCCCTCGTGGCGGAGCCGTTCGGTGAGCTCGGTCCTGTTCATCGGGTCCCCTCGCATGCGTCTGGGCGGGCCCCGGTGGTGCCGGGGCCCGCCCAGGAAGGTGCGGTCGTGATCAGTTCAGGGCTTCGAGCTTCTCGGCGTTGACGAGCTCGGAGACCCGCTGGTCCGTCTTGTACTGGATGCCCAGACCGGGCTGTCCGAACCAGGGCCGGATGCGGCCGGCCTGCACCGTGAACGCCTCCGTGACCCGGTACAGGTGGTAGCTGTACGGGTAGTCCGCGGTGTACGTGACGAGGTTGCTCGGCGGGATGGCGCGCTTGGCGTACGGGGTGCCGGCGGGGGCGAGGAAGTTGCCGCGTCCGCTGCCGAAGAGGTCGACGAGCTGGCCCACGCGGAGCGTCAGCGCCTTCTGCACCGGCTCGCCGGCGCGGTCCAGGACGAAGCCGTCGTGGTCCGGGTACCACCAACCGGACACGCCGGTCTGCGGGTTGGTCTGCCAGTAGCAGCCGAGGAACCAGTACGGGGAGGCCCCGCCGGTGCGGTCGTAGCCGCGCAGCATCCTGCCGATGGCGCCGGTCCTCGGCAGGACCGCGGGGCCGAGCCGCCAGTCGTCGAGGTAGTACTGCTCCAGGGCCGGATCGGGTGCTCCTGCCGTTCCCCGTGTCCGGTCGTCCGTCGGGCAGTGGGCCGCGGGACGGACCCGGTCACCGGTGTCGGCGTGGGCGGCCGTCGGGGCCGGGCCGACGAGGAGGAGCAACGAGGCGATCGCGCTCC
This sequence comes from Streptomyces sp. NPDC006296, assembly GCF_040613235.1. NCBI lineage: Bacteria > Bacillati > Actinomycetota > Actinomycetes > Kitasatosporales > Streptomycetaceae > Streptomyces > Streptomyces sp. NPDC006296. Next base: position 102,136 of record NZ_JBEXRT010000016.1, read on the forward strand.
AGGCGATATTCCGCAGCACCCGCATGAAGGTGGTCCCTTCTCAGGGCCCGCGCAGGCCGGAGCCGGGGCGGGCGTGGGGGTCGCGCGAGGGCGCCCCGGAGGAGGACGTCGCGCAGTGGTGACCCACAGTCAATTGCGCCTGGAAGCAAGGGAGGGGGCGGGAACGGGCGCCGTCACCCGTACGGAGCCGTGCGTTCTCCTGATCGGCCTACGGCGCCTCCCGGGGGACTCCGGCACCGCGGGTGACGGCGGCGCCTCCGGGAGCGCGGCCCCCACCGGCCTGCGGTGCTCCCGGCGCGGCCCGGACCGGCCTACGGTGCTCCCCGCGCGGCCCGCATCAGCCTGCGGTGCTCCCCGCGCGGCCCGCATCAGCCTGCGGTGCCTCCGGGAGCGCGGGCCGGACCGGCCGGTGGTGCGGCCCGCACCGGCCCGCACCGGCCTGGCCCGGCCGGGCGCGGGTCCCTCCGGGGCTCGCGGCGTGCCGCGGAGGGACGCGCGGGTGGTTCCGTGCAGGTGGTCAGTGCCGGCCCGAGACGCGGTCCGCGGCCTTCGCGATGCGGTCCGTGACGGGGGACGAGGAGGCGGCCTCGCGGCGGTCGGCGGTGCGGTAGGCGGCGTAGAGGGCGTGGACGCCGAGCCAGCGGAGGGGTTCGGGTTCCCAGCTGCGGACCCGGTGGTTGACCCAGGGGAGGGCGGTGAGGTCGGTGGGGCCGGCCTGGCCGGAGTCCTGCTGGATGAGGTCGCGCAGGGTGCGGGCCGCGAGGTTGGCGGTGGCGACGCCCGAGCCGACGTAGCCGCCGGCCCAGCCCAGGCCGGTGCTGCGGTCCAGGGTGACGGTGGCGCACCAGTCGCGGGGGACGCCGAGCACGCCGGACCAGGCGTGGTCGATGCGGGTGCCGGCGGTGGTGGGGAAGAAGCGGACGAGCAGGTCGCGCAGGGCCTCGACGGTGGCGGGACGGGTCCGGGCCGTTCCGTGGACGGTGGCCGCCGCCGATCCGTAGCGGTAGGGGACGCCGCGCCCGCCGAGCGCGATGCGGCCGTCGGCGGTGCGCTGGGCGTACATGTAGGCGTGGGCCAGGTCGCCGAGGGTCTCCCGGCCGTCCCAGCCGATGGTGTCCCAGAGGGCCTCGGACAGCGGCTCGGTGACGATCATGGAGGAGTTCATGGGGAGCCAGGTGCGCTTGTGGCCCTTGATCCCCGCGGTGTACCCCTCCGTGCAGCGCAGCACGTAGGGGGCGCGGACCGTGCCGTACGGGGTGACGGCGTGCTTGGGCCTGATCTCGGTGACCGGGGTCGACTCGTGGATCGTGACGCCGAGGGCCTCGACGGCGTCGGCGAGGCCGGTGACCAGCTTGGCGGGGTGCAGGCGGGCGCCGTGCGGGGTCCAGGTGGAGCCGACGGCGCCGGAGACGCGGATGCGTTCGGCGGTCTCGCGGGCTCCGCGCAGGACGCGGTCGGTCTCGCCGAACGCGATCTCCACCGAGTGGAAGTCCTTGAGGCGGGCGAGCTGGGCGGGGGTGTGGGCGACTTCGAGGACACCGCCGTGGTGGATGTCGGCGTCGATGCCCTCCTCGCCCGCGACGCGTACGACCTCGCCGACGGTGTCGTTCATGGCCTTCTGCAGGCGGACCGCCGCTTCGTGGCCGTGCAGCCGGGCGTAGCGGTCGCGGCCGGCTATGCCGTTGTAGAGCCAGCCGCCGTTGCGGCCGGAGGCGCCGTAGCCGCAGAACTTCGCCTCCAGGACGGTGATGTTGAGGAAGGGGACCGCCTTCTTGAGGTAGTACGCCGTCCAGAGGCCGGTGTAGCCGCCCCCGACGATGCAGACGTCGGCGGCGGTGTCGCCGGGCAGGGGTTCGCGGGGGGCGGGGGTGCCCTTGTCCGCGTACCAGAACGAGATGCCGCCGTTGACGGTACTGACGGTGTTCATGTGTCCCCTGCTTGTCCGTGTGCAGCCCAGTCGCTGGAGGGACGGTACCTCTAGGCTCGCGGTGTGATCGACGTTCCGGACGACCTGGTCATGAATCTGGCGATGCACAGCGGTGCGGCGGGGCGGGAGTTCGCCGATGCGCTGCCCGCTCTGGCGGGGAGGTGCCTGGAGGCGTGGGGGCTGCGGCCGGACGGTCCCCCGATGAGCGGGATGTGCGCGCTGGTGCTGCCCGTGGTGCGGGAGGCGGACGGCCGGCCGGCGGCGCTGAAGCTCCAGCCGGTGGACGGGGAGACGGCGGGGGAGCCGGTCGCGCTGCGGGTCTGGGGTGAGGCCGGTGCGCGAGTGGTGGGTCTGCTGGATCACGATCCGGCGACCGGGGCGATGCTGCTGGAACGGCTGGACGAGCGGCGTCCGTTGGCCTCGGTGGCGGATGCGCGGGCGGCGGTGCGGGTGCTCGCGGAGTCGTTGGCCGGGCTGGTCCGGGTGCCGGCTCCGCCGGGGATGCGGAGCCTCGGGGACGAGGCCGTCCGGCTGCTGGCGGAGGCCCCCGGTGCGGCGGCGAGGCTGGTGGACGAGGGCGAGCGGCGGTTGTTGCTCGACTGCGCGGCCGCGGTGCGGGAGGTGGCCGGGGAGCCCGGGGACCGCTTGCTGCACTGGGACCTCCACTACGACAACATCCTGGCGGGGCGTGCGGAGGACGGCCGGGCGGGGGAGTGGGTGGCGCTGGATCCCAAGCCGCTGAGCGGGGATCCGGGGTTCGAGCTGTTCCCGGCGCTGGACAACAGGTTCGACGCGTCCGAGGTGCTGTGGCGGTTCGACCTGCTGTCCGGGGTGCTGGGGCTCGACCGGGAGCGGGCGCGGGCGTGGACCCTGGGGAGGGTGTTGCAGAACGGGCTGTGGATCCGGGGCGGGGGGCGGCGGCTCCCGGCGGACCATGCGGAGATCGCCCGGCGGTTGCTGGGGCGGAACTGAGGGGTGTGCGGCCGGACCGTCTGTCCAAGGGCTGTCCCGTAATCCCCGGTGGATCAGCGCGCGGCGTCAGATGCGGCGCATCGCAAGGCGGAGGGACGTCCGCATACTGGATTTATTCGGGCGTTCCGACAACGCAGCGAGGTGCCGTAGCTGTCGTCGCGCGCCCGCCAGGGATCACGGGGCAGCCCTTAGGCTGCCCCCATGATTCGTACAGCCACGTCCGAGGACGTCCCCGCCATTCACGCCATGATCCGTGAGCTCGCGGACTACGAGAAGGCGCTCGACGAGGCGAACGCCACCGAGGAGCAGCTGCGCGAGGCGCTGTTCGGCGAGCGGCCCGCCGCGTACGCCCATGTCGCGGTGTCGGACGACGACGGTGAAGTGGTCGGTTTCGCGCTGTGGTTCCTCAACTTCTCCACCTGGCGCGGGGTGCACGGGGTGTATCTGGAGGACCTGTACGTGCGTCCGGAGAGGCGGGGCGGCGGCTACGGGAAGGCGCTCCTGAGGGAGCTGGCGCGGATCTGTGCGGAGCGTGGTTACGGGCGCCTGGAATGGTCGGTGCTGAACTGGAACGCCCCGTCCATCGCCTTCTACGAGTCGCTGGGCGCCCGTCCGCAGGACGAGTGGACGGTGTACCGGCTGACGGACGGGGCGCTGGCGGAGCTCGGGGCGTCCTGAGCGGGTTCGGGGGCGGCCGGGTGCTCCGGGTCAGCGGGATTCCGTCGTGCGGGGGGTGTCCGGGGGTGTGCCGCCGAGCAGGCGTACGGCGAGGATCGCGGCTTCGACACCGCTGTTGAACGCGACCTCGCTGAGCAGCCCCGGGGCGGCGACCTGGTCGCCCGCGAGCAGGATCCCGTCGCCACGGTCGACCGCGGGCCGGTCGCGCCAGGTCGTGCCCGGTGCGTCGACGGCGCCGGTGCGGCCGGCCGCGAGCGCCTCGCGGCGCCAGGTGGTGCGGTCGCGCCAGCCGGGGAAGCCGAGGTCGAGCAGGTCCTCGGCGCGGCGCAGGGCGTCGGCGCGCGGGGTGCCGGGGGCGAGGGGGATCTGGGCCTGGAGGAGCTGCTCGCCCGGCGGGGCGAGGGTGGGGTCCTGGGCGGTGAAGCGTTCGATCCAGCCGGGGGCGTCGAGGTCGGAGACGACGAACGGGTCGCCGCGCCGGGTCCGCAGGGCCAGGTCGAGCAGGGCGGTCCTGCCGCTGCCCCAGGTGAGGGTGGGGTCGTCCAGGAGGGTGCGGGCGGAGTCCAGGTGGGTGGCGACGATCACGGGGCCGCCGCGCCGGAGTTCCGCCAGGTCCTGGGGGCCGACGCGTGCGTCGGTCCGGATCCGTACGCCGAGGTCCCAGGCGCGGGCGGCCATACGGTCGACGAGCCGTGCCCAGCCGCCGACCGGGTAGCGGGCCTCCGGGGGCACCGCGGCGGCGCGGCGCAGCCGTTCCTGGACGAAGGCGGCGGAGAGCGAGCCGGGGTCGTGGTGGAAGAGGGCCACGCCCATGTAGGCGGCCGCTGCGCGGGCGCCCTCCTCGCCCACCCGGCCGGTGGCCCAGCTGTGGAAGTCGGTGTCGGCGGGTGCCCGGCGGGTGCTGCGGCGGGCGAGGCGCAGCAGGGCGAGGGGCGGGGTCCTGCGCAGGGCGCCGTCGCGGTGGAAGAGGAAGCGGGCACCTTCCCGGGGCGGTACGGAGACGACGTCGCCGAGAAGCCCTCGCCGGGCGAGCCAGGTCCAGTGGGGTCCGCGGCGGTAGAGGGCGTGCGGGCCGTCGTTGGTCAGGTAGGGGCCGTCCGAGGTCCTGGCCCGTCCGCCGAGCGTGTGGTGGGCCTCGTGGAGGGTGACCTGGGTCCGGGACTCGGCGGCGGTGATGGCGGCGGTCAGTCCGGCGAGGCCGCCGCCGACGATGTGGATGCGCTGCATGGCTGGGTCTCCTCGCGGTGGGTGCTGGTGCAGGGAGGACGGTTCGGACGGCCTGTTCCGTGACACGGGGTCGGGCGATGTCAGTCGTGTGCGTCACGATGGGGGGCATGGCACGTACGGGCAACAGGAGCGGCGGGGGCGCGGGGGCGAAGGACGGGGTGGCGCGGGCGAGACGGCCCGAGGTGCGGTTGCCGCCTCTGGAGGAGTTCGACGGGGAGGGCCTGGAGCCCGACGGGGACTACGACGGGGTGCGGTTCGAGGGCACGGATCTGGCCGACGCGTCGGGTCCCGGTGCCCGGTTCATGGACTGTGAGCTGCGGGGCTGCGCCCTGGACCGTGCGGAGCTGGTGCGCGCCCGGTTCATCGACTCGGTGCTGACGGGCGTGCGCGGTGTGGGCACCGATCTCGCCGGGGCGTCGCTGCGCGATGTGGAGGTCCTGGACGCCCGGCTGGGCGGGGTGCAGCTGCACGGCGCGGTGCTGGAGCGGGTGCTGGTGCGGGGCGGGAAGATCGACTACCTGAATCTCCGGAAGGCCCGGCTGAAGGACGTCGTGTTCGAGGGGTGTGTGCTCTCGGAGCCGGATTTCGGCGAGGCGCAGCTGGTGCGGGTGGAGTTCCGGGACTGCGTGCTGAAGCGCGCCGACTTCAGCTCGGTGCGGATGGAGTCCGTCGATCTGAGGACGGTCGCCGAGCTGGACATCGCGCGGGGCGTGGAGCGGCTGGCGGGGGCGGTGATCAGTCCGTCCCAGCTGATGGAGCTGGCTCCGGCGTTCGCGGCGCAGATCGGGGTGCGGGTGGAGGCGTAGTGCCCGCCGCGTCCGTGACTGCCTCAGATGCGGGGGAAGCGGGCCTGGAGGTCCCAGACGGCGGGGTTGTCGGCGAGGCCCTCGTGCATGTCGGCCAGGTCGGCGATGAGGTCGTGCAGGAAGTCGCGGGCCTCGCGGCGCAGCAGGGAGTGGCTGAAGGTGAGCGGGGGCTCCTCGCCGGGCATCCAGTCGGCCTCGACGTCCACCCAGCCGAAGCGGCGCTCGAAGAGCATGCGGTCGGAGGACTCGGTGAAGTCGAGCTCGGCGAACTGCCGGCGGTGCGAGCGGTTGCCCCGGGGGTCGCGGTCGATCTGCTCGACGATGTCGCAGAGCGCCCAGGCGAAGTCGAGCACCGGGACCCATCCCCAGGCTGTGGACACCTCGCGGTCTTCCTTGGTGTCGGCCAGGTAGACGTCCCCGGAGAACAGGTCGTGCCGCAGGGCGTGGACGTCCGCGCGGCGGTAGTCGGTCTGCGGGGGGTCCGGGAAGCGCCGGGAGAGGGAGTAGCCGATGTCGAGCACGGCTCGATGGTGTCATGCCGTACGGGGTGCGCCCGCGCCGCCCGGGGGCCTCGGGGCGTGCGGGCGGGACGGCGGGTGCGTGACGCTTCCGGGAGGCCCGCGGACGCCTGCGGCCGGGAACCCCGCGGGCGCCTGGGTGCGGAGAGGCCCGGGGACGTGTGAGTGCCCGGGGTCCCGGCGGGCGCGTAAGGGGCCGGGGCCCCTGCGGACGGGGGGAGTGCCGGTGATCTCCCGGCGGTCGCGTGACTGCCGGGAAGGCGCAGCGGGGTGCAGCCTGCCCGGCGTTTTCGTGGGCGGGACCTGTCCCGGCGGGCGGGCTCGGCCCGGTGGCCGCGGGACCGGGCCTCAGGGGAGCAGGCGCTGCTCCTTGGCGACGGAGACCGCCCCGGCCCGGGTGTCCACACCGAGCTTGTCGTAGATCCGGCCCAGGTGGGTCTTGACGGTGGCCTCGCTGATGAAGAGGGCCCGTGCGATGTCACGGTTGCCGAGGCCCTGGGACAGCTTGCCCAGGATGTCGAGTTCGCGTTCGGTCAGGGTGGGCCGGGGGCTCCGCATCCGGGCCATGACACGGCTGGCGACCGGCGGTGAGAGAGTCGTACGGCCCTGCGCGGCGGCCCGGATCGCGGCGAAGAGCTCCTCCGGGCGCTCGGCCTTCAGCAGGTAACCGGTGGCTCCCGCCTCGATGGCGCGGGTGATGTCCGCGTCGGTGTCGTACGTGGTGAGGACGAGGACGTTGACCGCGCCGGGCCCGGCCGCCGTGATGCGGCGGGTCGCCTCGACGCCGTCGATCCCGGCGCCCAGCTGGAGGTCCATGAGGACGACGTCGGGTTCCAGCCGCGCGGCGAGGGCGACGGCCTCCTCGCCGCTGCCCGCCTCGCCCACGACCTCGATGTCGGGTTCGCCGCCGAGGAGGGCGAGCAGCCCGGCCCGTACGACGGCGTGGTCGTCGCAGAGCAGGATCCGTACGGGCGGGGTCATGCGCGTTCCTCCGGAGCGGGAGCGGGAGCGGGGCGTGTGGCGGGTGCTGGGGGCGGTGCGGGAGGTGTGGACGGATCGGGATGCGTGGAGGGTGCGTGCGGCGCGGGTGCTGCCGGCCGGGTGGCCAGGGGCACGGCGGCGGACAGGACGGTTCCTTCGCCGGGGGCCGACTCGACGGTCAGGGTGCCGCCGAGCTGCTGGACCCGGGCCCGCATCGCGGGCAGCCCGTGGCCGCGTACGCCCGCGGCCGGCCGGGGCGCCCCCGTGCCGGTGCTGAAGCCGCGGCCGTCGTCGGCGATGTCCAGGACGACGCGGTCACCGAGGTGGGTCAGGGTCAGCGCGGCGACGGTGGCCTCCGCGTGCTCGGTGACGTTGGCGAGGGCACCCTGCGCGATCCGCAGGAGAGCGGACTGCACCCGGTCGGGAAGCGGGGCGGCCGGGGCGCCCTCCACATGGCAGCGGACGGTGAGGCCTCCGCGGGCCTGGGCGGTCTCCCGGTCGGCGAGCGCGTGCAGCGCCGCTTCCAGCCCGCCGCCCTCCGCCAGGTCGGCGGGCGCGAGGTCGTGCACGAAACGGCGGGCCTCGGCGAGGTTGCGTTCCGCGATACCGGTCGCGGTGAGGACGTGGCGACGGGCGGCGGCCGGGTCGGTGTCCCAGGAGCGGTCGGCGGCCTGGAGCAGCATCTGCTGGCTGGAGAGCCCCTGGGCCAGAGTGTCGTGGATCTCCATGGAAAGCCGCTGGCGTTCGGCGAGGGTCCCTTCCCGGCGCTCGGTGGCCGCCAGTTCCCGCCGGGTGCGGAGCAGGTCGTCGATCAGTTCGCGCTGCCGGACGGCCAGCTCCCGTTGGCGTACGGCCTGGCGCTGCATGTGGACGAAGACGGCGGTGGCGACGGCCGCGACGGCGGGCGGCGCCAGGACGAGATTCGGGTCGAAACCGGTGGCGAGCCGCAGCTGCGCGGCCACGACGAACACGGTGAGCAGGGCGACGAGCGCCAGGGCGGCGCGCGGCGGCAGGATCCGCAGGCCGGTGTAGAAGAGCGGGACGGCGCACCACGCGAAGCTCGGCGCGAGGACGACCAGCACCATCCACACGATGACGAGCGCGCCGAGCCAGGTCAGCCGGCGGGGCGTGGGACGGGAGCCGAGCACCGGGCCGAGGAGGTACAGCACGGCGAGGACGGCCGACAGCCCGATGATCCAGGGCGTGCGGGTCTCGCCGGGGTGGCGCAGCAGGAAGCGGGCGAGGGAGGCGCCGAGCAGCAGGAAGAACGCCGCGTGCATGAGGAGGGTTAGCCACCGCGCGTCCGGGTCGCCGGCGGTGCCGGTGCCGTCCACCGTGTCCGCGGCGCCTGCGGCGTCCGGGGCCCCGGACGCGTCCGTACGGTTCCCCGTGCCCGGGTCGCCCGCCGGGCTCGCGCCGTCCGCGGCAGCCCGACTGCCCGCCGCGCTCGCGCCGTCCAGGGCGTCCGTACCGTCCGCCGCGTCGGCCGACGCCGTTCGCTCCGGGTCGGGCCCGGTTCCGTTCCGCCGCACGTCGTACCCCGCGCTCCCTCGTCCATGACCTGCTCTGTCGCGTCACCGCGCAGCCGCTGACCTGCGTGGACATCCCATGGTCACCCCTGCGGGCCACCTCCGCATCAACCGATCGGCTGACGGGGCCGTCGGCCGACCCGGGTGCGGCTTCCAGCCGGTACGCCGACCGTGCTGGCCCGGTTCCGGCCGGAGGATCGATATCGGAAGACGACACGCGAACCCGGAACGCGGAGCCGAAACCGGAGTCCGGAACGCGAAGCAGAACGGTTCGAGCCGAGCCGACCTTCACCCGAGGAGCCCACCATGAAGAAGATGTCCCTGCGCACCCGTGTCCTGACCGGTGCCGTCGCCGCCGCGGCGCTCGGTGCCGGAACCGTCGGCGCGATGTCCGCGAGCGCCTCCACCCCGGCCGCGGCGCCCGCCGCCGCGGTGAAGGCCGGCGCCGCCGACCGCAACCTCCAGCAGTCCACGCACCTGACCGTCGCCGCCGCGACCAAGGCCGCGCAGGCCGCCCTGGATGCCGCGAAGAAGGAGAACCAGCGCGTCTCGGTGGCCGTCGTGGACCGCAACGGCAACACCGTCGTCACCCTGCGCGGGGACGGCGCGGGCCCGCAGTCCCCGGAGTCGGCCGTGAAGAAGGCGTACACCGCCGTCTCCTGGAACGCGCCCACCTCCGAGCTGGTCGAGCGCCTGGAGCAGGCCCCCAACCTGAAGGACATCCCCGGCACCCTGTTCCTGGCGGGCGGCGCGCCCGTGGAGGCCAAGGGCGCCCCGGTGGCGGGCGTCGGCGTCGCGGGCGCCCCGAGCGGCGACCTGGACGAGAAGTTCGCCGCGGCGGGTGTCGCCGCGCTCGGCCGGTGACGGCCGGACCGGCGAGCGCGGCAGCCGTCCGGTCAGTCGCAGTCGAGCGATGCGCGCGCGGCGGCGATGAAGCGGTCCTGCACGTCGGACTCGCGGAAGAAGGAGGCTGCGGCGCGTTCCTTCTCGGTCTCCGGTGAGGCCCATTCGAAGGTGAGGCTGTCCGTCGCGAAGTAGGTTTCCTTGCCGCCGCAGACGGCATGCGCGAATCCCCGCTCCTTCGCGCCGGGCAGGAGCGCGGGGTTCTGGACGATTGCGAGGCGGGCGAAGGCCCCGTGCTCCTGGTCACTGTCCGGGCCTGTGGCGGGTTGTTCGAGGGAGAGGTCGCAGAACCAGGCACCGTCGCGAGAGCCCGAGGTCTGCTCCTGCAGCGGACTGCCCGCAGGGGCCGTGGCGGCGAGGGCGAAGCCGGTCAGCGCGCACACTGCGGCGGGATCGCTCCTGGTCACCGCGGACGCCTCGAGGAGGTCCGTCCCGGCGGTCCCAGCCTCCGGATCGGGAGGTGCGCAATCGTGATCGACGGCGAGCTCGCGGGCGGCTCCCTGCGCCAGCCGGGCGAGCTCCGCCGGGTCCACCTCACCCTGTTCGACGTTGACGTGCAGGACCGTACGGGATCCCCGTGAGGTTCCGGCGGCTATGGACGCGCAGTCGGAGGGAAGGGAAACCCAACCGTTGCCGTGCTGGTCGAAGGCGCCGGGCAGGGCGCCGGGCAAGATGTTCTGGGCACCGGATATGTCCCACCCACTTCTGCCGAAGGGATCGACGGCGTTGACGGACCTGGGCTCGAGAGCCAGCCGCGCGTCCTTGGCGCCCGGCAGCCAGCCGGACTGCGCCAGGAAGCAGCCGTCGGCATAGTTGGTCTTTCCGGTCACCCGGCCGAAGCCGTCGAGGCTGTTCCCGGCGTCCTCGCTACTCAGACGGCCGTCGCACAGGTCACGGGGCCCCAGGACATTGGTGTTGGTCGCCACCGTGACACCCGCCACCACGGCCAGTGCGCAGACGCCGGCCGTGACCAGCCAGGGCCAGCGGCGCTTCCGGGATGATTCAGCATCCATGATTAATCCCGTCCCAGATAGGTCGCAGCATCGCTGCGTCCTCCTGAATACGACTGCTTCGCTTCCTTGCTCATTCTGTCCCAGGCGTCCCAGGTCGGGTCGTTCTTGCTGTTGTCGGGATCGGTGACGTCGACGCCTCGGTCCTTTGCCCAGGCGTCGATGAGGGTGTACGTGCCGTCGACGCCCGCACTGTAGTGTCCGGAGGTCTTCTCCCGGTCTGCCGCTTCCGCTGACGCGATGGCGTCTTTGGACCACTCGTACGTGCCCGCGTCGATGAGCCGCTGTGCGGCATCGCCGAGGACCGGCAGGCCGGTGACCGGGGCACCGATGACATGGTAGGCGTACCTGGCCTGGTCGTTGGTGTCTGCGATCCTCGCCTCGGTCTGGTCGTGGATCACGTCGGAGCCGATGCCGTTCATGACCCCCATGACCTGTCCCAGATCATTGGCGGGGTTGATCCAGCGCACGTGTCCGTCGCCGCCGTCTGCAGGGGTGTTGACCAACTGCTCAAAAGCGTAGTCGCGTTGGGTGGCGTAGAGCAGTTCGGCGGTTTCGGTTTCCTCCGTGACGCCGCGCATGACCCGCACGAGCGAGTCCTTGCCGACGCTGATCCCCGCGTCGGCGTCCCTCTGCCAGATGTCTTCCTTGCCGCCCGGGCTGCCGTAGCGATTTCTGTCGTTCTCCGCGAGGATGTTGTGGTTGTCGGCCGCGTAGTCGGCGATGGCGTTCGCCAGGTTCTGGTGCATGTTCTTCGGAACGTCGTCGCCTGAGGCCCCGGCGTCGAGGAACTCGATCGTGTTCTGCATGACCCGGGCCTGGGCCGGGCTGTGCGGACCCGGGCGGCCGTTGGACTCGCCCTCGGACAGAGGGGGGTGACCGGTGGTGGCCGCCTCCAACGCGGCGCCGAGACCGGCGTGCCCGTACGGGTCGTCGACCTCGACCCTGGGGTAGAGGGAGAGCATGAGCTTGGGCCACTCGCGGGCGCCTTCGCCGTGGCCGGTGAGGTACTCCAGCCTGCCGTTGCCCTGGTCGGGGTCCGGGCCGGGGTCGAGGAAGGCGGTCGCGGTGTCAGGGTCGCGGCTCATGACGCCGAGGAGATTGTCGATGGCATCGGCCCGGATGCCGTCGTGGCCGGCGCCGATCTGGACGAAGAGATCCTTGTCCTTTTTCTCGGCGGCGATCATGTCGTCGCCCAGCTGGGTCATGAAGTCGGGGTCGAACTTCTCGTCGGCCATGTTCATCACGGCGACGAATCCCGAGTAACCCTTGATCGGGTTGTTCGACTCGCCGAAGCTCTTGGTGCCGTTCTCCTTGAGCTCCTTGGTGAACTCGTCGTAGAAGGCACGCTCCTTGGCGGTCTCCGGGGCCTTGGTGGCGTTCGCGATGGAGTTGGCGAGCTCGCGCTGCATCCCCAGCAGCTGGGTGCGGCTGCTCTTGTCGTGCTCGGCCATGTCGAACAGTTTGTTGCCGAGCTTGATCGTGCCGTCCGCGCCGATCTTCCCGAGGAAAGGCTGGCTGAACTCCTTGTTCCCGCTGTTGTCGCGCAGCGAGCGTTCCAGTTCGGCCAGTTCCGCGTCGGACACCTTCTCGCCCGAGTTGAGCTTCATCGCGGTCGCGGCGGCGGCCTTCGCCTCATAACCCTCGATGTCGCCGGTGGCCTTGTGGTTGAAGCCGCCCTCGGTGCCGTCGCGGTCGTCGTCATCCTTGGTGACCGCCTTCATGGCCACGGCGAATCCTGTGTCGGCGTCGGCGACCGCCTGCACAGCCTTGGCTATGTGGTCGGTCCACGCCTGCTCGGTGGTACGCAGATCGGGGTCGTGGTGGGCGGTGAAGCGCTCATCCTCCGTCAGCTTGCTGAAGTCCAGGCGGCACTGACCCCGGTCGGAGACGGTCATCCTGGCGGCGACGGCCTCGTGGACCGCGGTTTTCACCTTCCCCCGCAGCTCGACGAACTGGGTGTGCGCGTCCCTGATCAGCGACGCGATGGCCTTGGCCTCGGTCTGCGCCCCCGAGTACTCCTTGAGGGTGATGTCGAAGCGGCGGTTGGCGGCCTCGGCGCTCTGCCCCACCCAGGCAGGGCCGAGACTGATTCCGTGCACGTTCCGCTTGTAGGCGGCTTCGACCTTGGCCAGTTCCCCGGCCATCGACTCCCATTTGTCGGCTGCGGTGGTCAGCGCGGACAGGTCCGTCGTCATGACTTCGTGATAGCTCGGCATGGTGTGGCCCCCTCCCCCTCAGAGCCCGTCGATGGTCGAGGTGCCGCGAAGCTGTGTACCGATGCCGAGATCGTCGGACCGGAACTGGAGCCGGGTCTCGCGCAAGGAGGCGCTCTCCGACGAGAGCCGGTTGCAGAGCACTCGGACCGAGGCGTCCCACGCCTTGTCCGCCGACTTCAGGGCGCTCGCCGTGTCCCAGCCGTCGGCGTCCTTGGGGCCGAACGCCTTGACCGCCGCGCTGTTGGCCTCGTCGGCCCATTTGCCCGCGCTACGCGTGTCCCCGAGGATGTGTTCGTCGATGGCCTCGGCCGCGGCCTTCTTCTGGGCCGGTGACGACGCGAAGGAGGGGGCGAAGGGGCCGTACACGGGGGGACCCCCTGGGTCGGCGGGCAGCTGGTTGAGCTGCATACCGGTAGCCGGGTTCTCACGCTGGGTGGATTTGATCTGTTCCCACTCGTCCCACGCCATGGAATTCCAGCCCCCGCCTGCCTGGTCGTGCTTGATGTGCCGTGCCGTACTCACGTGCATACCAACATACAAGTATCAACGGCGTGGGTGCTGGTGTGCCTCGTGGAACGTCCGGGGCCGTGCGGTACGGCAACGGCGGGAGCCGGTCCGCCAGAGGCGGACCGGCTCCCGGATGCGCTGGGGGTTACTTGACGTTGACGCCGGTCCAGGCGGCGTCGACGGCCTTGAACTCGGTGCTGTCGGCACCGAAGAGGTCGGTGGCCGCCTTCTCGGTCGCCTCACGGGCGCCCGCGTAGTCGGTGGTCGACGTCATGTAGACGGAGAGCGCCTTGTACCAGATCTGGTAGGCCTTCTGGCGGCCGATGCCGGTGACGGTGGAGCCGTCCGCGGTCGGGGAGTCGTAGTCGACACCGTCGATGGTCTTGGCGCCGCTGCCCTCCGCCAGCAGGTAGAAGAAGTGGTTGGCGACGCCGGAGGAGTAGTGGACGTCGAGGTCGCCGACGCTCTCGTCCCAGTAGTCCGCCGAGCCGCCGTCCTTGCTCGGCTCGTCCATGTAGCGCAGGGGGGTTCCGTCGCCGTTGATGTCGATCTTCTCGCCGATGAGGTAGTCACCGGGGTCGGTGGCGTTGTCGGCGTAGAACTCGACGGAGGTGCCGAAGATGTCGCTGGTCGCCTCGTTGAGGCCACCGGACTCGCCGGAGTAGTCGAGGTTGGCGGTGGCGGCGGTCAGCCCGTGGCTCATCTCGTGGCCGGCGACGTCGATCGCCGTGAGGGCGCTCTTGTCGTCGGCGCCGTCGCCGTAGGTCATGCAGAAGCAGCTGTCGTCCCAGAAGGCGTTGACGTAGCCGGTGCCGAAGTGGACGCGGGAGTACGCGGCCTTGCCGTCCCCGGCGATGCCGTCGCGGCCCAGCTCGTTCTTGTAGAAGTCCCAGGTCGTCGCGGCGCCGTAGTGGGCGTCGACCGCGGCGGTCTGGCGGTCGTCGCCGGTGCCGTCGCCCCAGGTGTCGTCGGCGTCCGTGACGAGGGATCCGGTGCCGGTCTGGCCCTGGTCGAGGTCGTACGTCTTGTGGCCGCCCCGGTCACCGTCGGTCAGCTCGAAGTCCGAGGAGCCCTTGGTGGTCGACAGCGTCACCTCGCCGCTGTACTGGCTGTTGCCGGTGCCGGTCTCGATGGCCTCGAAGCTGTGCAGCTTCTTGCCGGTGTTGGCGTCGGTGATCGTGTGCAGCTCGCTGGGGGTGCCGTCCTTCTGCACGCCCTTGCGCACGGTCTCGAAGGCCAGGGCCGGCTTGCCGTCGCCCGCCCAGACGACCTTGCGGGCGCTCGCCGCCGCCTTCAGCTTCGGCTGCGTCGACGGCACGGATATGCGGGCCTCGGTGGCCTTGTCGACGCCCTTGGACTTCCCGTCCGCCGCGGTGTGGGTGACCAGGTCGCCGCCGAGGACCGGGAGTCCGGCGTAGGTGCGCTCGTAGCGGGTGTGGACCGTGCCCTTCGCGTCCTTGACCACGTCACGGACGATCAGCTTCTCCTGGCTGCCCAGTCCGAGGGCCTGTGCGGCGGCCGGGGCGTCGCTCTGCGCGGTGCGCAGGGCGGTGGTGCGCTGGGTGGCGGTGTTCACGCCGAGGGTGGTGGCGCCGGACGAAGAGGCGGTGCTGTCACCGGCCGTGGTGCCGGCCGTGGCCGTACCCGTCTGGACGGCGACGACGACCATCGCGGCAACTGCGGTCAGGGCGGCGGCGCGACGGGTGTTCATGTGGGGGGTCATGCCTTCTCCGTTGCTCGTTCCTGTGGGGGTTACGAGCGGAGAGCGTGCCACCGAATGAACGACTTTGACCGGTCACTAACAATTGCCTCACAAGTTTTTGACCAGTTCTTGTCCGACTGGAGTTCGTTCTTGTCCGTTATATGACGCCCTCGAGGCATGGGCGGACGGCGTCAACGGGCGGGCCGCGCAGGGGGACCGGGGCGCGCGGGAACACCGGGCGTGGACGCACGGGAGCCCCCGCCGACCGGAGTCGTGCGGGGGCTCCCGGAGAGCGGTGGCGTCAGAGGTTGACGCCGAAGTCCTGGGCGATGCCGCGCAGGCCCGAGGCGTAACCCTGGCCCACCGCACGGAACTTCCACTCGGCGCCGTTGCGGTAGAGCTCGCCGAAGACCATCGCGGTCTCGGTGGCGGCGTCCTCGCTGAGGTCGTAGCGGGCGATCTCGGTGCCGCCGGCCTGGTTGACGATGCGGATGAAGGCGTTCCGCACCTGGCCGAAGTTCTGGCTGCGCGTCTCGGCGTCGTAGATGGAGACCGGGAAGACGATCTTGTCGATGTCCGCCGGGAGGCCCGCGAGGTTGACGTTGATCTGCTCGTCGTCGCCCTCGCCCTGGCCGGTGACGTTGTCACCGGTGTGGACGATGGTCTGGTCCGGCGTCGCCTTGTTGTTGAAGAAGACGAAGTGGCCGTCGGAGTAGACCTTGCCGGCGGTGTTGACCGCGATCGCCGAGGCGTCCAGGTCGAAGTCGGTGCCGGTGGTGGTGCGGACGTCCCAGCCGAGGCCGACCGTGACGGCGGTCAGGCCCGGGGCCTCCTTGGTGAGCGAGACGTTGCCGCCCTTGGACAGGCTTACAGCCATGGGAAGTCCCTTTCCTCGTCGTGTGCGGGCTTCGTGCCATCACGAAAGCTACCGTCACCCGTCCTAACGCAGACACGAGACCACCAGGTTCCAGCTCGCTTTACTTTCTTTGCCGAACTTCTGGCCGAGCGCTCGCAAAAGAAGGTGACGAACGGGCCGGAGGGCGGGGAACATGGGAGTCATGTCCGGTCCCTATGTCATCCGCGGTTCGGTCTCCCTGCCGGAGGCCGAACTCATGTGGCGTTTCTCGCGGTCCTCCGGGCCGGGCGGACAGCACGTCAACACGAGCGACTCCCAGGTGGAGCTCCGCTTCGACCTCGCGGCGACCGAGGCGCTGCCCGAGGTCTGGAAGGCCCGCGCCCTCGAACGGCTCGCGGGCCGGCTGGTCGGCGGCGTGGTGTCCGTGCGGGCCTCGGAGCACCGCTCCCAGTGGCGCAACCGTGAGACGGCCGCCGTGCGGCTCGCGGCGCTCCTGGCGGAGGCGACGGCCCCGCCGCCCAAGCCGCGCCTCAAGAAGAAGATCCCCCGCGGCATCAACGAGCGGCGCCTGCGGGAGAAGAAGCAGCGCGGCGACACGAAGCGCGGGCGCTCCGGCCGCGACTGGTGAGACCGTGCCGGGAGCCGGGAGCCGGGAGCCGGGAGCCGGGAGCCGGGAGCCGGGAGCCGGGTGCTCGCAGCCCGCAGCCCGAGGCCGCCACCGGGTGGTGTGTCCCTGAGGGAGGCCCGGCCGGTCAGCCCAGCAGCCGGTAGCGGCCCTTGAAGTAGGTGAGCGGTTCGCCCTCGGGGTGCGGCAGTTCCGCCGACAGCACGCGGCCGATCACCAGCATGTGGTCACCGGCCGGGACGCGCTGCTCCGTACGGCACTCCAGGGTGGCCAGGGCCCCGTCCACCAGGGGTGCTCGCGAGATCGGGCCCCGTGTGCAGGGCACGTCCTCGAACAGCAGCCGGTCGCTGATCCGGTTCTTCATGGCGAAGCGGGCGGCGACCTGCCGCTGGCCGCCGGTCAGCACGGACACCGCCCACAGGGGCTGTTCGGCCAGCAGGTCGTCCATCCGTGAGTCGTTGCGCAGGCTGACCATGACCAGGGGCGGGTCCAGGGAGACCGACATGAAGGCGGTCGCCGTCATCCCCACGTCCTCGCCCCTGCCGTGCTCGTCGAGCGGCGGCTCCTGGGCGGTGACCAGCACCACGCCCGCGGCCAGACGGGACAGGGCGGCGCGGAATTCGTCGTTGCTCACCCCCTCAGCATGGGGGACGGCTTCGGGACGCGGGGCGGGGGGAGTCTTCTGCGGCACACCGGGCACGCTAGTGCCGCGGGCCGCCGTGTCACATCGGACCAAGGGACCATCCAGGGCCTAGGACTCCGGAACCATGCGTACCGCTTTGCTTCTGCCACAGAACGGGAGTGTTCGGAGTGTCGGAGGCGGCCTTTGCCAAGTCTTGTGACTTGGGCCACAGAGTGCGATATTAGTTGACCCTGTGTACCGGGTGCACAGCTCACTGTGATTCAGTGGCCGTGACACGTCAGCCAGTACGTCGATATGAAACCTGGAGTTGCTGTCGAGGTCTCGGGGAGTGCGAGCAATGGAGGCCGAGTCGGAGCCGTACGTCCGTCTTGCGACCATGCGGCATCTGCACCAGGCCGTCGCTGATCTCAACACGGCGCGGAGCCTGGCGGACACGCTGCAGTCGGTGGCCGACGGCGTGGTCGGAGGCCTCGGTTACGAGCTGGGCTGCGTGAACCTCGTCCGCCCCGACGGTGACCTGGTCGTCGCCGCGCTCGCCGGCAACAGCGCCGCGGAGGCCCTGATCACCGGCCGGGTCGGCTCCCGCGAGTCCTGGGAGCGCAGGCTGTCGATGGGCGAGGCCTGGGACGAGCTCCGGTTCATACCCCACACCGAGGGCTGGGTGCTCCTCGACGACGACGTGCCGCAGTGGCACACCGAGGGTCCGGAGCCCCGCTTCGAGGACGAGTGGCACCCCCTGGACCGCCTCTACGCCCCCATGTACGCCTCCGGCGGAGGCGCGGACCTCCTGGGGGTCATATCCGTCGACCGGCCGCGCAACGGCCGCCGTCCCGGCGCCTGGGGGCGCGAGGCTCTCCAGATGTACGCCTCCCAGGCGGCCATTGCGATCAGCAACGCTCGCCTCCGAGCAAACATGCAGCGTGCCCTGGTCAGGCTGGAGCGCGAGCAGCAGGCGCTGCGGGCCAGTGAGGAATCCTTCCGCCAGGCCTTCGAGTACGCCCCCAGCGGCATGGCCATCGCCGAGATCGGCGGCGACCAGAACGGCAGGCTGCTCCGCACCAACGACGCGCTCTGCCGGCTGTTCGGACGCCCCGCGTCCGTCCTGCGCCGCTACTCCTTCGCGGACCTCGTCCACCCCGAGGACATCGGCACCCTGCTGCGCACCTCCGCCGAGGGCGGGCGCGCGGAGCTGAGGCTCGGGCGCCGGGACGGCACCTACCTCTGGGTCTCGCTGCGGAACTCCGTGGTCGCCGACGCCACCGACGGCCCGCGCTTCCTCCTCACCCACGTCGAGGACATCGAGGAGCGCAAGCGCAACGAGCTCCACCTCGCGCACCGCGCCTCGCACGACGCGCTCACCGGTCTGCCCAACAGCGCCGAGCTGCGCTCCCGGCTGGGTGCGCGCCTGTGTGAGAGGCCTCACTCCGTCGCCTCCTCCCCGATCGAGGCACTGGACGCGGCCTACGGCGACGTCGAGAGCCCGGCGCACGCCTACCGGGCGGACGGGTACGAGGGCGAGGTCGCGCCGGGTGTCGGCCCCTACGACCACCATGTGCACAGCGTGGCGCCCGACCCGGACCGCGACGACGGGACGAAGGGGCTCGCGGTCCTCTTCTGCGACCTCGACGGCTTCAAGTCCATCAACGACCGGTTCGGGCACCACGCGGGTGACGCGGTTCTCATCGAGGTCGCCCGGCGGCTGACGACCTGCGTACGGGACGGTGACACGGTCGCGCGGCTCGGGGGTGACGAATTCGTCGTCCTCGCGGAGGGTCTCGGGGCGGCGGACGCCGCCGATCTGGCCGTACGCTTGCGTAACGCCATCATTCCGCCCATCCGGGTGGACGGCCGGGCCGTCAGGGTCGGGGCGAGTTTCGGTATCGGCTGGGCCGAGTGCGGAATGACCGCGGAAGAGGTCCTGCACTCCGCCGACCAGCGGATGTACGTGGAGAAGCGGTCCCGTTCCAAGGTTCACCGCAGAGCCGGCTGACGTTCACGCCCCGGCCGTTCCCGTGCACCGCCCGGTTTTCCGGGGGGCCGAGGGCAATTCGACGTGTGCTCCGTTCGGGGTAGGCTCGGCCGGTCGGCGACGGCTGGCGACATGGTGAGGAGTGACCCAGGGATGACGGCCGGGAACAACGGCGCGAGCAAGCCCGAGGACGACGATCCGTTCGGCTATCTGTACGCGGACGGGAAGGCGGCGGGCGCACAGCCGCCCGGGCAGGGCGGCTACGGCTACCCCGGTCCGGCCGCGCAGCCCGGCAGGCCGAGAACGTCGTACAACCAGGTGCGGGCGGTCGGTGAGCGCCAGTACGGACAGGTGCCGCAGCAGGCGTACGGCCAGCCCCAGCAGTACGGCCAGCCCCAGCAGCAGTACGGCCAGCCGAACGCGCAGTACGCGGCGCCGGAGACGTACCCGGGTGGTGCGGCCACCGTGCAGTCGGGGTCCGTGGGCCACGGCGGCGGCCGGGGTTCGGGTCCGGGCCGCGGCGGGCCGAACACCAGGGCGCTGCTGATCGCGGCGGTCGCCGTGGTCGCGGTCGTGCTCATCGGCATCGGCGCGGCCCTGATGACGGGCGACGACAGCGACGGCAAGAAGGAAGAGGCCGGATCCTCGCAGGGTCCGTCGGACCAGGTCGACGAGTCCCCGAAGCCGGAGCCGTCCGAGAAGCAGTCCGACAAGCCGGTCGAGCTGCCCGAGCAGGACGCGGCGACGCTGACCCTCGGGGGCAGCGCCTCGCTGGACAACACCGTCAAGGGTGCCAAGAGCGCCAACGGGCAGTACATCAACCTCAACGAGGTCGGCCGCTCGGCGACCTGGACGGTCGACGTGCCGGAGGCGGGTGCGTACACGCTGTACGTGACGTACGGCGTGCCGGGCAAGGACGCCAAGACCTCCCTCACGGTCAACGACCAGGACCCGCGCTCGATCAACATGACGAACTTCGCGCACGCCGCGGAGGGCGACCTGGAGAAGGGCTGGACGATGACGTACGCGTACGTCCAGCTGGACAAGGGCTCGAACAAGCTGATGCTGTCGTGCAACGAGGGCGACTCGTGCGACGCGAACCTCGACCAGCTGTCGCTGAAGTCGGGTCACGTCAAGGGCTGACCCGCCGCTGAGGTGCAGCACCCCGTCGTCCCGGTATCGCCCAGCGAGCCGGGACGCGGTCGTTCCCGGGGCCGTTCAGGCGGCCGGTGCGAGCGGTTCGACGGTGACCCGCCCCAGCAGGTCCTCGTAGGCCGCGCGGTCGAACTCGCCCGCTGCCGGGGCCAGTACGGTCGCGGTCGACAGGGCCACCGCGCGGGTCAGCCGGTCCTGCCAGCCGAGCCCTTCGGCGAGGGCGGAGAGCAGTCCGGCCACGGCCGAGTCGCCCGCGCCCGTCGGGTTGCCGGGCACGGCGGACGGCGGTGCGGCCCGCCAGTCGCCGTCGGGGGTGACGGCGAGGAGCCCGTCCGGGCCGAGCGAGGTGACGACGCCGTGCGCGCCGCGGCGGCGGGCGTCGCGGGTGGCGCGCAGGGGCTCGCGGGTCCCGGTGAGCCGGGCCAGCTCCTCGGCGTTCGGCTTGACGAGGTCGGGCCGGGCGGCGATGCCGCGGCGCAGCGGCTCACCGCCGGTGTCCAGGAGCACCGGCACCCCGGCGGCGCGGGCGCGGCGGACGAGTTCCGCGTAGGCGCCGACGTGGACGCCGGGCGGGAGGCTGCCGCAGAGCGCGACGGCCGCGGCCCGGGGGAGCAGGTCCCCGAACGTCCCCAGCAGGGAGGCCCATTCACCGGCGTCGATGTGCGGGCCCGGTTCGTTGAGCTGGGTGGTGTCGCCGCTGGAGCGGTCGACGACGGCGAGGGTGCGGCGGGTGTTTCCGGCGACGGTGACGAGCGCGTCGGCGGGGCGGTGCGGGAGTGCGCCGAGGAGTTCGCGCAGGACGGTTCCGGTGGGGCCGCCGGCGAAGCCGGTGACGACGGTGTCGTGGCCGAGCGCGGCGAGCACCCGGGCGACGTTGACGCCCTTGCCGCCGGGGCGTTCGGTCACGTCCCGGACCCGGTGGCTGGTGTGCGGGACGAGGGCGGGGACGGTGTACGTCAGGTCGAGCGCCGTGTTCAGCGTGACGGTCAGGATCACCCGTACCGGCCCCCGGTTCCCTCGTGGTCCGTCGCCGCGCCGTCCCCCGCGGCGCCGCTCCCGGTGATCATGCCAAAGAGGCGACGGCCGTCCCAGGTCTCCCGGACAACCGCCGTCTCTTCGTTATTCGTTCGCCCTGTGGCCGGGCCCGCGCCCGGCCCGGACGCACCGTCAGACGGTGGGGGGCCGCACGATCCACTCGCCCCGGCGCATGACGCCCCTGAGCGTGAAGTCCGCGTCCAGGACCACCAGGTCGGCGTCCTTGCCCGGGTCCAGCGAGCCGATCCGGTGGTCCAGGCCGAGGAGCCGGGCCGGGTTGGCCGAGATGGACCGCACCACGTCCTCGACGGGGATCCGGTCGACGGTCACGGCCCGGTGGAAGGCGGTGTCCAGGGTGAGGGTGGAGCCCGCGATCGAGCCGCCCTCGACGAGGCGCGCGACACCGTCCCTGACCTCGACGGCGAGCGGTCCGAGCTGGTAGAGGCCGTCGCCCGCACCGGCCGCGTCCATCGCGTCGGTGATCAGGGCGACCCGGTCGGCGCCCGCGTGGTGGTAGGCGAGCCCGAGGGCGGCGGGGTGCAGGTGCGTGCCGTCGTTGATCAGCTCGACGGTGACCCGCTCGTCCTCCAGGAGCGCCGCGATCGGGCCCGGGGCGCGGTGGCCGAGGGCGGGCATCGCGTTGTAGAGGTGCGTGGCGACGGTGGCGCCCGCGTCGATCGCCTCGACGGTCTGCTCGTACGTGGCGTCCGTGTGGCCCACCGCGGCGATCACCCCGTGCTCGACGAGCAGCCGTACGGACTCGATGCCGCCCGGGAGTTCGGTGGCGAGGGTGACCATCCTGGCGGTGCCGCGCGCCGCGTCGAGCAGCTTGCGGACCTCGGCCGGGTCGGGGTCGCGGAGCAGCGCCTCGCTGTGGGCGCCCTTGCGGCACGGCGAGATGAAGGGGCCCTCGAAGTGGATCCCGGCGAGCTCGCCCTGCTCGACCAGTTCGGAGAGCAGGCCGGCCTGGCGGGCCAGGAAGTCCGTCTCGCCGGTGACGGTGGAGGCGACGACGGTCGTCGTGCCGTGTGCGCGGTGCGCCCGCACCCCGGCCAGGACGTCCTCGGCGGTGCCGGTGGCGAAGGACGCCCCGCCGCCGCCGTGGTTGTGGATGTCCACGAATCCGGGGACCACCCAGTGTCCCGAGAGGTCGACGGTCCGGGCGTCCGCCGTCGTGCTGCCGGCGATCCGGGTGCCCTCGACGATCACCCGGCCGTTCTCGACGGTCCCGGTGGGAAGCACCACCCGGGCACCTGCGAGAACCGTGCTGTCTGCGCGTCCGGCCATCAGGCGGATACCTCCGTGGAGAGTAGATCCCAGGCGAGCAGCCCTGCGCCCAGGCATCCGGCGGTGTCCCCGAGGGCCGCCGGGACGATGTGGGGCAGTTTCTGGAACGTGACCCGTCCCGCGACGGCCGCACGCAGTGGTGTGAACAAGATTTCCCCCGCCTCGGCGAGACCGCCACCGATGATGAGCGTGCGGGGGTCCAGCAGGGTGAGCGCGGTGACGAGTCCGGCGGCGAGCGCGTCGACGGCGTCCTGCCACACGCGCAGGGCCGCCGGGTCGCCGGAGGCCACGGCCCGGGCGCAGTCCGCGGCGTCCGCGCCGGGGTCGCCGGAGGCGGCGGCCCAGGCCCTGGACACCGCGGCGGCCGAGGCGAGCGTCTCCAGGCAACCGCGCTGTCCGCAGCCGCAGTCCGGGCCGTCCGGCCGGACGACGATGTGACCGATCTCGCCCGCGTAGCCGTGGGCGCCCGCCTCGATGCGGCCCGCGATGCCGATGGCGCCGGCGATCCCGGTGCCGAGCGGCACGAACAGGAAGCGGTCCGCGTCCCGGCCGGCGCCGATCCGCCCCTCGGCGAGTCCGCCGGTGCGGACGTCGTGGCCGAGTGCGACCGGTACGCCGCCGAGCCGTTCGCCGAGCAGCTTCCGCAGGGGCACGTCGCGCCAGCCGAGGTTGGCGGCGTAGACGGCGATCCCGCGCTCCGCGTCGACGATGCCGGGCACGGCGACGCCCGCGGCGACGGCTCCCTCGCCGAGGTGCTCCTCGCCGTGGGCGTACAGCTCCGCGGCGAAGCCCAGGATGGTCTCCACGACGGCGTCGGCACCGCGGTCCCGGCCGGTGGCCCGGCGCGCCTCGTGGAGCAGGGTGCCGTCGGCCCCGACCAGAGCGGCCTTCATTCCTGTGCCGCCCACATCGAGGGCGATGACGTGTCTCACGGAGACAGTTTCGCCCGGCGACCCCAAAAAGGTCTAGTCCACTATCCCGGTTTGTTGAGCACCCATACAAAATGGGACAGTCCTTCGATTGTCGAATCCGTGGACAAGTGGTGTAGACCTCCTGGTGGTGCGCATCTCCGCCCGGAGGTGGGGCATGACCGCGGACGCGTCGCCGGATCGGTGGTGCCCGCTTCGATCGACGTAGGGATGGGCAGGGCTGTGCAGCGGCGCTTGGTTGGTCTGACCGCGGTAGTGGCCGCACTCGGTATGACGGCGACGCTGTCCGGGTGCGGTGCGGACACCGGGGGCGGCGACGTCACCCTGCGGCTGGTGGCGGCCGACTACGGCACCGGTGCGGGCAACAGCTCGGCGACCTACTGGAACGACCTCGTCGGACGGTTCGAGAAGGCGAACCCCGGGATCAAGGTCGAGGTCAGCGTCTACTCCTGGAAGGACGTCGACCGCAAGGTCGCCGAGATGGTGAAGGCCGGCGAGGCCCCCGACATCGCCCAGATCGGCGCGTACGCCGACTACGCGAAGGCGGGCAAGCTCTACCCCGCCGACGAGATGATCGCCATCCGCACCTCGTCCAACTTCCTGCCCTCGCTCACCGACGCGGGCGAGGTCGACGGCAGCCTGTACGGGCTGCCGTTCGTGGCCAGCACCCGGCTCCTCTTCTACAACAAGGGCCTCTTCGCCAAGGCCGGCCTCGGAGCCCCGCAGACCTGGGACGACATCAGGAACGACGCCGCCGCGCTCGACAGGCGCGGTGTGACCTACCCCTTCGCACTGCCCCTCGGCCAGGAGGAGTCCCAGGCCGAGACCCTGATGTGGATGCTCAGCGGGGGCGGCGGCTACACCGACGAGGTCGGCAACTACGCGATCGACTCCGAGGCCAACGTGGCGACGTTCCGCTGGCTCAAGAACGACCTCGTCGGCAAGGGGCTCACCGGCCCCGTCGCGCCCGGGAAGCTCGACCGGGCGACCGCCTTCGACGCCTTCACCGAGGGCGAGGTGGGCATGCTCAACGGGCACCCCACCCTGATGCAGGAGGCCGAGAAGAAGGGCGTCGACGTCGGCATGGTCCCCCTCCCGGGCCCCGACGGTCCGGCCACCGGCTCGATGGGCGTCGCCGACTGGATGATGGGCTTCAAGCAGAACGGCCACCGGGTGGAGACGGGCAAGTTCCTCGACTTCGCCTACCAGGACGACAACGTGCTGGCCTTCGCCGACCAGTACGACCTGCTGCCCGTGACCAGCACGGCCTCCACCGCGATGGAGGCCGACGGCAAGCAGGCACAGCTGCACGCGTTCCTGTCGGCGCTGCCGAACTCGCAGCTGTACCCCTTCGGCAAGACCTCGTGGGCCCAGGTCAGCGAGATGATCAAGGAGAGGATCGGTTCCGCGGTCGAGCCCGGAGGCAACCCGGAGAGCGTCCTCGGCACCATCGCGACCGAGGCCCGGCAGGCCGAGAGTGTGCGGTAGGGCGGTCCGGCCCCGCCCGGACCGCGGTCCCCGGGTGCCCTGGGTAGGTTGGTCGACATGACCGCCGCCGACCCCGATGACCCCGCCGGCCCCGATGGCCCTGCCGATCCCGATGACCCCGCCGGCCCCGATGGCCCTGCCGACCCTGATGGCCCCGCCGGCCTCGATGGCGCTGCCCCGCTCCCCGCTCAGCAGCGCGCCGTGCTGGCCCTGGAGCGGCGCTCCTGGCCGGGTCCCGGCGCGAAGGAGCGGGCGATCCGGGAGGAGCTGGGGATCTCACCGGTCCGCTACTACCAGCTGCTCAACGCGCTCCTCGACGACCGGCGTGCGCTGGAGGAGGACCCGGTCACCGTGAACCGCCTCCGGCGGGTCCGCGAGGCACGGCGCGGACGCCGCTGAGCCGCCGCCCGCGCCGGAGAGAGACGGCGCGCGCACGTCGTCGGCCCGGCCCGCCCGCGATCCGCGCGCCCGGCCGCGGTCAGGCCCGCGATCCGCAGGCCCCGCGTTCCGCGGACCCGGCCCGTCCCGGGTCGCGCCCGCGGGGAGGGGAGCCGGGCGGTGCGGCGGCCCGCCCGCTACGCTCACCCGCATGGGCAACCCGGCACACCCCCTCCCGATCCCGTCCACCCAGGCCGGCCGCGAAGGCCTCGCCGCACTCCTCGCCCGGCCCTCCCGCGCGGTCGTCGCGCTGGACTTCGACGGGACGCTGGCCGACATCGTCCCGGACCCGGAGCGGTCCCGCGCCCACCCCGACGTCGTCCCCGCGCTGTCCGTGCTCGCGCCCCGGGTCGCCGCCGTCGCCGTGATCACCGGCCGTCCGGCCGACACCGCGGTGCGGTACGGCGGCTTCGCCGGTGCGGCCGGCCTGGACCACCTCGTCGTGCTCGGCCACTACGGAGCCGAACGCTGGGACGCCGCCACCGCCGCCGTCCACGCCCCCGCGCCGGACCCCGGGGTGGAGGCCGTCCGGGCGGAGCTCCCCGCCGTGCTCGCCCGGGCGGGCGCCGACGACGGCACCTGGATCGAGGAGAAGGGCCGCGCGGTCGCCGTGCACACCCGCCGGGCGGCCGACCCGCAGGGGGCCTTCGAGTCGCTGCGCGGTCCGCTGGGCGAGCTGGCCGCCCGGCACGGCCTGATCGTCGAACCGGGCCGCCTGGTCCTGGAGCTGCGGCCGGCCGGGACGGACAAGGGCGTGGCGCTGGAGGGATACGTCGAGGAGGTCGGCGCCGAGACCGTGCTGTACGCCGGCGACGACCTCGGCGACCTCGCCGCCTACGCCGCCGTGGAGAAGCTCCGTACCCGGGGGATCAACGGCCTGCTGGTATGCAGCGGTTCCGAGGTCCCCGAACTCGCGGAGCGCGCGGACCTGTTGCTGCCGGGACCGGCAGCGGTGGCGGAGCTCCTCGGGACGCTCGGGGGACAGCTGGCCGACGCCGGGCGGTGAGCCCGGCGGACCGGGCGGCCGGGCCCACCGGCCGCCGCGGCCGGGGGTCCGGGCGCTCCCGCCGGTGACGACCGGGCGGAGCCCCTACTCCCGCAGCGCGTCCAGCTGGTCCAGGAACCACTGCTGCGGCGGCAGCGCGGTCGCCGCGGCGGCCAGGCGCTTCGAGCGGGCGCCCCGCTCGCCGGGCTCCATGGTGAGCGCCTCGTGCAGCGCGTCCGCCGTGGCCGAGACGTCGTAGGGATTGACCACCAGGGCGTCCGCGCCGAGCTCCTCGTAGGCCCCCGCCTCGCGGGACAGGACCAGGGCGCAGCCCTCGTCGGAGACGACCGGCACCTCCTTGGCGACCAGGTTCATGCCGTCGCGGATCGGGTTGACCAGCGCCACGTCCGCCAGCCGGTACGCCGCCAGGGAGCGGGCGAAGTCGTCGTCGACGTGGAGCAGGACGGGGGTCCAGTCCCCGGTGCCGTACTCCGCGTTGACGGCGTCGGCGACCCGCTGGACCTCGGCCGTGTAGTCGCGGTAGACCGCGAGGTCCTGCCGGGAGGGGTAGGCGAAGGCGATGTGGACCACCCGCCCGCGCCACTCGGGGCGTTCCTCCAGCAGGGCGCGGTAGGCGTGCAGCCCCCGGACGATGTTCTTGGACAGCTCCGTGCGGTCCACCCGCACGATGGTCCGCCGGCCGGCGCCGACCTGGTCCCGGAGGAGCTCCATGCGCGCGTCCACGTCCGCCTCGCGCGAGCGGCGGCGCAGGAAGTCCGCGTCGGCGCCCAGTCCGTGCACCCCGATCCGGGTGCGGCCGGTGCCGCCGAGGATCTCCGTGCAGCAGCCGATGAAGGCGTCCGCCCAGCGGCGGGTCAGGAACGCGGCGCGGTCGGCGCCCAGGATGCCGTTGAGCAGCTGCTCGCCGATGTCGTCGGGCAGCAGCCGGAAGTAGTCGACGGGCGCCCAGGGGGTGTGCGAGAAGTGCCCGATCCGCAGGTCGGGGCGGAGCTCGCGCAGTATGCCGGGGACCAGGGCGAGGTGGTAGTCCTGCACCAGGACCGCGGCGCCCTCGCCCGCCTCCTCGGCCAGGGCCTGGGCGAACGCGCGGTTGTACGTCTCGTAGGAGGCCCACTGGCGGCGGAACTCCGCGTCGAAGACCGGCTCGACCGGGGTCTGGTAGATCATGTGGTGGACGAACCAGAGCACGGAGTTCGCGATGCCGTTGTAGGCGTCGGCGTGGACCCCGGCGTCGATGTCGAGCATCCGGACGCCCGGCTCGGACACCCCGCGCCGGACGGCCTCGCGGTCGCCGTCGCTGAGGGCGGCGCACACCCACAGCTTGTCGTCGACGGCGCTCAGGCCGGAGACGAGCCCGCCACCGCCGCGTCTGGAGTCGAGTGTGCCGTCGTCCCGTCGTGTGTAGGAGACCGGGCCGCGATTGGACGCGACGAGGACCTGGGCAGCGTGCGCGGAGACCATGTACCCGAACCTAGCCCGTCCGGTATCCCTCCAAACGTGGAGCGGGCGGGAACCCGGACGCGTGTTCGGTCACGCCGCGTCACGCTCGGCGTACTCGGCCACCTCCCGCATCGGCGGCCGTTCCTCGGTGTCCACGGCGTGGGTGCGCGGGACGAAGCCGCCGGGGCCGCGCTCGAACTGGGTGATCTCGGGCCGCACCAGGGCCCCGCGGGAGAGCCGCAGCTGGGCCGTGCGGTAGATCGCGGCGGCCATCCGGCCGAGGGCCTGGCCGTCCTGGTGGCGGTGCCTGCGCACACCGACGTCCACCTGCGCGAGCGCGTCCAGGCCGACGGTGTGCAGCGCGTCGACGAGCAGGCCCAGCTCCACGCCGTACCCG
This sequence comes from Streptomyces sp. NPDC006296, assembly GCF_040613235.1. Lineage (NCBI taxonomy): Bacteria > Bacillati > Actinomycetota > Actinomycetes > Kitasatosporales > Streptomycetaceae > Streptomyces > Streptomyces sp. NPDC006296. Next base: position 130,383 of record NZ_JBEXRT010000016.1, read on the forward strand.
ACGGGGAAGGGGAGCTGCTCCAGCAGCGAGCGCCGCACCGCGTACTCGCCGCCGAGCGGCTGGACGAAGCCGGCCAGCAGCGGCCAGTGCAGGTTGAGCAGCGGGCGGGCCACCAGCTCCGTCACCCGGCCGCCCTGTCCCGCGGTGTCGCCCAGCGGCCGGTCGTACATGGCCTTCACGAAGTGGACCTGGGGATCGGTCAGCAGCGGGCCGACGATGCCGGACACGAACTCCGCGGAGAAGTCCCTCAGGTCCGCGTCGACGAAGCAGACGATCTCCCCGGTGGTCACCAGCAGGGACCGCCACAGCACCTCGCCCTTGCCGGGGAGCGCGGGTATCCGGGGGAGCACGGAGTCCCGGTGCACGACCCGGGCGCCGGCCCGTCGCGCGAGGTCGGCCGTGGCGTCGGTGGAACCGGAGTCGATCACCACCAGTTCGTCGACGAGCTGTGTCTTCTCCATCAGCTCGCGCCGGATCTCCGCCACGATCGCCCCGACCGTCGCCTCCTCGTTCAGCGCGGGCAGGACGACGCTCACGCGCGAGCGGTGCGGATCCTTCGCCCGGGCGGCCGTGAGACGGTCGAGCGGGCGGTCGGCAGCAGACCAGGAACGCCTGGTCAGCCAGCGTTCCACCTCTTCCAGCACGGTCGGTACTCCCTGTATGTGATCCATCTCGCGGGTCGGACGACTATCTCAACCGTCCGGTGCTTCGGTTACAGTCTTGAACAACGCGGATGACCCTCGCATGTCGGGGTCGGTCCGCCCATAAACGCCCGGATCGATGGTCCGGTGCCACAGCGCTCATCCAGAGGGACTGAGGGAACGGCCCGTTGAAGTCCCGGCAACCCTCCTGCCGGCCGTGAGGCCACGGTGGGGAAGGTGCCAATTCCGTCTTGCGGCGAAATACGTCGCGAGGAAGATGAGGAGAAAGGGCCTCCGCCATCATGGCCGTCCAGACCGTCGCAGAGAACACCGATTCCCCCGCAGTGGATCTCGGTCCCGCCGCGGCGCTTTCCTGCCGCGAATGCGGTGAGCGTTTCGCCCTCGGCCCCCTCTTCGCCTGTGCGTCCTGTTTCGGGCCGCTCGAAGTGGCGTACGACCTGCCGAGCGGCTCCCCCGAAGAGCTGAAGAAGCGCATCGCCGAGGGCCCGGCCAACATCTGGCGCTACGCGCCGCTGCTGCCCGTCCCCTCCGACGTCGCGGACAAGCCCAACATCAACCCCGGTTTCACCAAGCTGGTCAAGGCCGACAACCTCGCCCGCGAGCTGGGGGTGACCGGCGGCCTGTACGTCAAGGACGACTCCGGCAACCCGACGCACTCCTTCAAGGACCGTGTCGTCGCCATCGCCGTCGAGGCCGCCCGCGCCTTCGGGTTCACCACCCTGTCCTGCTCCTCCACCGGCAACCTCGCCGGTGCGGTGGGCGCCGCCGCCGCCCGGGCCGGCTTCCGCTCGTGCGTGTTCATCCCGCACGACCTGGAACAGGGCAAGGTCGTCATGGCCGCGGTGTACGGCGGCGAGCTCGTCGGCATCGACGGCAACTACGACGACGTCAACCGCTTCTGCTCGGAGCTCATCGGCGACCCGCTGGGCGAGGGCTGGGGCTTCGTCAACGTCAACCTGCGGCCGTACTACGGCGAGGGTTCCAAGACCCTGGCGTACGAGATCTGCGAGCAGCTCGGCTGGCGGCTGCCCGACCAGCTCGTCATCCCCATCGCGTCCGGCTCGCAGCTCACGAAGATCGACAAGGGCCTCCAGGAGCTGATCAAGCTCGGTCTCGTCGAGGACAAGCCGTACAAGATCTTCGGTGCGCAGGCCGAGGGCTGCTCCCCGGTCTCCACCGCCTTCAAGGCCGGCCACGACGTGGTCCGCCCGCAGAAGCCGGACACCATCGCCAAGTCCCTGGCGATCGGCAACCCGGCCGACGGCCCGTACGTGCTGGACATCGCGCGGCGCACCGGCGGGGCCGTGGAGGACGTGAACGACGAGCAGGTCGTCGACGCGATCAAGCTGCTGGCCCGCACCGAGGGCATCTTCGCGGAGACCGCCGGCGGGGTGACGGTCGGGGTGACGCGGAAGCTGATCGAGGCCGGTCTGCTCGACCCGTCCCTGACGACCGTCGTCCTGAACACCGGTGACGGCCTGAAGACGCTCGACGCGGTCGCCCCCACGACCGGCCTGTCGGCGACGATCCGGCCCAGCCTGGACGCGTTCCGCGAAGCCGGCCTCGCCGCCGCCAACTGACCACCCGAGACCGAAGGAAGGCACCCACATGAGCGTCAAGGTCCGTATCCCCACCATCCTCCGCACCTACACGGGCGGTCAGGCCGAGGTCCCGGCCGAGGGCGCGATCCTCTCCGAGGTCATCGCCTCGCTGGAGGCGAACCACCCGGGCATCGGCGCCCGCGTCCTGGACGACCAGGGCAAGCTGCGCCGCTTCGTCAACGTGTACGTCAACGACGACGACGTGCGCTTCGAGGGCGGCCTGGACGCGGCCACCCCGGACGGCGCGGGCGTCTCGATCATCCCGGCCGTCGCCGGCGGCTGACGGCCCCGGACGGTGTGCGGCCGCTCGGCCGCCGACCGCACCGCGTACACACGATGACCCCCTCCGTGAGAGAAACGGAGGGGGTCATTCTGCATGGTTGAGCACGGTACAGTTGGGGAAGTCCCCGCAGCCGTCCGCGCCGTCCTCCTCCGGGAGCGCCCCCTGCCGCGACAAGAAGCAGCCAAAGTGCGTGCACTCCTTGAGGCATAAGTCGCCTTTGCCCGGCCCGACTTGCCCTGGAATCCCGTGAATTCCCCCCAAGCGTGCGGTGGCCCGTGCCCAGAATTCTCGTCCGATTGACCTGTTGCAGAGGGCAGTTGGGCAGATACATTCAGCCGCGGTCGACGCGTTCCGGCGTATGCCACCCTCTCCTGTCGGAGGGTGAGTTCTGACCCGGGCCCGCGAAGTGCGGGCTCGTGCAAGGGCCAGTAATAGGGGAGTTGGGCATGGCTCAGGGCACCGTCAAGTGGTTCAACGCGGAGAAGGGGTACGGCTTCATCGCGGTCGACGGTGGTGCGGATGTTTTCGTCCACTACAGCGCGATCCAGATGGACGGGTACCGCACCCTCGAAGAGGGTCAGCGAGTTGAATTCGAGATCTCGCAGGGCCAGAAGGGGCCGCAGGCGGACATGGTCAAGCTCGCCGTCGGCTGAGTTCGGCGCGGTCGGCCAACGACACCACTCACACACGCGAGGCCCGTACCTCCCACCGGGGGACGGGCCTCACGTGCGTCTGCACCCCGGGGGTGCGCGGCCCCGGCGGGCCCCGTTCCGGGGCGCGCGCTCCCGTCCGCCACCCCCCGGCCTTGTTCGAAGGCGCTTGCACTCGAAGGGGTCGAGTGCTAATCATTGGCTTAGCACTCTCCAGGTGAGAGTGACAGAACTTGGACCGGGCCGGTGAGGCCCGCAGGCTCGGTGGGGCAAGGAACCACCCAGCACGCTGGCCGTCCGTCGCGGGCGCCTCCCGGTCCGGAGAAATCCACCCCTGTCCGGGAGGACCACTTCACATGGCCAAGATCATCGCGTTCGACGAGGAGGCACGGCGCGGTCTCGAGCGCGGGATGAACCAGCTCGCCGACGCCGTCAAGGTCACCCTCGGCCCCAAGGGCCGTAACGTCGTCCTCGAGAAGAAGTGGGGCGCGCCCACGATCACCAACGATGGTGTTTCCATCGCCAAGGAGATCGAGCTCGAGGACCCGTACGAGAAGATCGGTGCGGAGCTGGTCAAGGAGGTCGCCAAGAAGACGGACGACGTCGCCGGCGACGGTACGACCACCGCCACCGTTCTCGCCCAGGCGCTCGTCCGCGAGGGTCTGCGCAACGTCGCCGCGGGTGCCAACCCGATGGCTCTGAAGCGTGGCATCGAGAAGGCCGTCGAGGCCGTCTCCGCCGCTCTGCTGGAGCAGGCGAAGGACGTGGAGACCAAGGAGCAGATCGCTTCGACGGCCTCCATCTCCGCCGCCGACACCGAGATCGGCGCCAAGATCGCCGAGGCGATGGACAAGGTCGGCAAGGAAGGCGTCATCACCGTCGAGGAGTCCCAGACCTTCGGTCTGGAGCTGGAGCTCACCGAGGGTATGCGCTTCGACAAGGGCTACATCTCGGCGTACTTCGCCACCGACATGGAGCGCATGGAGTCGTCCTTCGACGACCCGTACATCCTCATCGTCAACTCCAAGATCAGCAACGTGAAGGACCTCCTTCCGCTGCTGGAGAAGGTCATGCAGTCGGGCAAGCCCCTGCTGATCATCGCGGAGGACGTCGAGGGCGAGGCGCTGTCGACGCTGGTCGTCAACAAGATCCGTGGCACCTTCAAGTCCGTCGCCGTCAAGGCTCCGGGCTTCGGTGACCGCCGCAAGGCCATGCTCGGCGACATCGCCATCCTCACCGGTGGCACCGTGATCTCCGAGGAGGTCGGTCTCAAGCTGGAGAACGCCGGCCTGGACCTGCTCGGCACCGCGCGCAAGGTCGTCATCACCAAGGACGAGACCACGATCGTCGACGGCGGCGGTGACAGCGACCAGGTTCAGGGCCGCGTCAAGCAGATCCGTGCCGAGATCGAGAACTCCGACTCGGACTACGACCGCGAGAAGCTCCAGGAGCGCCTCGCGAAGCTGGCCGGCGGCGTGGCCGTCATCAAGGCCGGCGCCGCCACCGAGGTGGAGCTCAAGGAGCGCAAGCACCGCATCGAGGACGCGGTGCGCAACGCCAAGGCCGCCGTCGAGGAGGGCATCGTCGCCGGTGGTGGCGTGGCTCTGCTCCAGGCCTCGGCCGTCTTCGAGAAGCTCGACCTGACGGGCGACGAGGCCACCGGTGCCAACGCCGTCAAGCTCGCGCTGGAGGCCCCGCTCAAGCAGATCGCCGTCAACGGTGGTCTCGAGGGCGGCGTCATCGTCGAGAAGGTGCGCAACCTGCCGATCGGTCACGGCCTCAACGCCGCGACCGGCGAGTACGTCGACATGATCGCCGAGGGCATCATCGACCCGGCGAAGGTCACGCGCTCCGCCCTGCAGAACGCCTCGTCCATCGCGGCGCTCTTCCTCACCACCGAGGCCGTCATCGCCGACAAGCCGGAGAAGGCCTCCGCGGCCGCTCCGGGCGGCATGCCGGGCGGTGACATGGACTTCTGATCCTCGGATCGGTCGTTCCAGGCAGGACCCCGCAGTACCCGCAGTATCCGTGCGACGTCGGCCCCCGGGAGGAATCCCGGGGGCCGACGTCGTGCTGTCCCCGCCCGCGCCGGCCGGCCTCCCCGGCGGGGCCCGAAGGCGGGTGCCGGATACTGACCGCCCGTCCACACCGAGAAGGAGCACCACCGATGACCGACGATCCCCGCACGGGTCCGCCCGTGGCAGGCGGCGAACGGGAGACGCTGCGGGCGTTCCTCGACTACCACCGGGCCACCCTCGCCATGAAGTGCGAGGGGCTGGACGACGAGCAGCTGCGGCAGCGGTCGATGCCTCCCTCGACGCTCTCCCTCCTCGGCCTGGTGCGCCACATGGCCGAGGTCGAACGCGCCTGGTTCCGGCGGGTGTTCGAGGACCACGAGGCGCCGATGGTCTGGTCGGACCGGATCGACTTCCAGGCGGCGTACGACGCGAGCGCCTCCACGCGGGCGGAGGCGTTCGGCGCCTGGGAGGCCGAGGTGGAGCACGCGCGGCGGATCGAGCGGCAGGCGGACTCGCTGGATCTGACCGGACTCCAGCCGCGCTGGGGGCACGAGGTCTCGCTGCGCATGGTGATGGTGCACGTGCTGCTGGAGTACGGCCGCCACAACGGCCACGCCGACCTGCTCCGGGAGGGCGTCGACGGGACGGTGGGCGCCTGAGCGCACCCGGCGGCGGACGGCCCGGGGGCGTCAGCGCGGGCCGGAGCCGCCCTCCCGTGTGATGCCCCGCGCCCGGTCGGTGCGTTCGGAGCGGGGGACGAGGCCCGCCCGGACGGTCGCCATCCGGTCCCGCACACCGTCGGTGGGAACCGTGCCGGGCGGACGGGCGGCGATGCCCGTGTCCTCGCCCCGGCACCTCCCGCAGAGCCCTCCGCGCAGCGCCTCGGCGCTTCCCGGCGCACGGCAGTCGGCGCACTCCAGGGTCCGCAGCACGACGGCCGGCGGCCGGGGTGCGAAGCGCTCCGGAGGCAGTTTGTCCACGAGCCTGCGGCGTACGAGGGACGCGGCGTGGTGCACGGTGGCGGGCAGCCCGTGGGTCAGGGCGCGCAGGGTCTCGTCCTCGGTGGCGCCCCGCTCGAACCAGGCGTCCACCAGCGGTTGCAGACGCAGGCAGTCCGCCGCCGACAGACTCAGCGACGGCGCGGTGCGACCGAGGGCGGCCAGCAGGACGAAGGCCCGGGACCGCGTCGGCCGCCGTGTCTCCGGGGGCGCGTCACCCCGGGCGAAGGCCGCCCACCAGGCGTCGTCCCGCGCGGTGCGCGAGAAGAACGTCCGGGTCACCCAGAGCATGACCTCGTCGGTGGCGACGCACTCGCTGCCCCGGCGCAGATGTCCGGCGGCCTGAAGCCGGTTGAGCGCGGTGCGCAGCGCGCACTGGCCGTACGGCAGCCACTTGGCCAGTGTCTTGACGGAGATGTCGGAGCCGTCCGGCAGCCGGTCGATGTAGGAGGCGACGGCGGCTTCGCGGGGCGGCAGACGGGAGAAGTCGCGGGCGCTCCGCGGGAGCTGGTCCGGGGCGGAACGCTTTCCGTAACCGGGGTTCGCCCTGGGGTGTGTGGGCTCGTACGGGGCGCGGGGGGCGGCACTAAACTGCTCGACAGCCATCAGATCGCCTTTCTGTTTCACGATCGAGTGGTCAGACCCCTGTCAGGTGTTCGCGCACCGGCGGGGGTCGCCTGCTGTCGGGCACGCTAGAGCGTGGCGACGCCCTGTCGCAACTCGGTCACAAACAGTCAAGTTCGCTGGTGGGGAGGGTGGGTGGGCGGGAAGAGGCCCTCCACCCGATCCTCTGAAGAGCGCTCGGAGTCCAGGGCTTGAGCCTCGGGTGCCGCACACGAGGTCCCGGTCTCCCCGCGCCCTCGTGAGGGGCCGCCGGCTCGGCGCCTGTCAGCCCGCTGCCCGCGGCGACCACGGTGCCGCTGCCCGGCCGGGCCGGCCGGCGCCGGCGCCGGCGCGTCCGCCTCTGGTGGGGGCCGTTGCCGGCGTCCGGTGCGTGTTCATGGTGTCCGCCTTCCGCTGCTGCTTCCTGATGACGGCCACGTGACGCACGCGCGCCCCCGATCTGTGACACGGGTCCGATGTGACCCGCGCCACAGCGTGCGGAGGTGCGGACCCTACGCGGGGATCCGGTCGAGTCCGAGCGGTGCGGGAGGCGGCAGCGGGGCTGCCGTCTCGGCGCGGAAGGACTGGAGGAGGTAGGCGACCAGCCGCCGGGTCGCGGCGGGCGCGTCGGCACCCGCTCCCGCGCCGGCACCGCAGTTGGCGAGCATCAGCAGCGTGATGTCGCGTACGTCGAAGTCCTGGCGCAGGCGTCCGCAGTCCTTGGCCCGCCGGACCAGCAGGGCGAGGCCCTCCTCGGCGCGGCGGCGCCCCTCCGCGTACCCGGCGTGGTCGGGGAACTGCGACAGGAACGCCTCGGTGAAGCCCCGCTCGGTCGCCTGCATCATGCAGACCTGCTCGACGACCGAGCAGAAACCGTGCCAGGGGTCGGGGTCGTTCAGCCCCTCGTCGAGGAGTGCGACGCAGTGGGCGAGCTGTTCGGAGAAGGCCTCGGACACCAGGGCGGCACGCGTCGGGAACCGCCGGTAGAGCGTCGCGACCCCGACCTTCGCACGCCGGGCGATCGCTGCCATGGGCACGTCGATCCCCTGGAGGGCGTACGCCTCGCGGGCCGCGGCGAGGATGCGCTCGCGGTTCTCCCGGGCGTCGGAACGCAGTGACTCGGGGGCTTTCCGATAGGTCTGATCAGGCATGTTTCTCACTTCGGTCCACATGGAGGGTGCCGTCCACTTACCCGTTTAGCGTGGGACGTATGGACGATATGCGAGCGGCGCTCCACGACAGCTACGGCCCTCCCGAAGTGCTCTACGAAGGCCGGGTCCCCGTCCCGGAACTCCAACAGGGCGAGGTGTTGGTCCGTGTCCACGCGCTCAGCGTCAACGGCGGCGAGCTGTACGGCCGGGCCGGACGCGTCCGCCTGGTGACGGGCAGCCGCTTCCCGCTGCGCACGGGGATGGACTTCGCCGGCGAGGTCGCCCGCGTCGACGGCGCCGTGAAGGGGCTGCGTGAGGGCGACCGGGTGTGGGGACTGCTGGGGCGCACCTTCGGAAGCGCCGCCGAGTACGTCGCGGTCCGGCCCCGACGACTCTCCTACGCCCCGGCGAACCTCTCGCTCGTCGAAGCCGCGTCACTGCCCGCCGGGACGACCGCCCTCACCGCTCTGGAGACCAAGGCCCGGCTGAAGGCGGGCGAGCGCCTGCTCGTGCGCGGCGCCGCCGGCGGGATCGGCAGCGTCGCCGTCCAGCTCGGCAAGGCGCTGGGGGCGCGGGTGACCGGCCTCGCCGGAGGGAAGAACCTCGACTTCGTACGGGAACTCGGGGCGGACGAGGCCTTCGACTACCGGACCACCGGGCCGGAGGACCTGGGCCCCTTCGACGTGGTCCTGGACACCGTCGGCACCGAACACCGCTCCTTCCGCAGGCTCCTGGCCCCCGGCGGACGCATGGTCTCGATCGCCTTCGACATCGACCACCCGGCCGCGAGCCTCGCCTACCTGCTCGCCTCCACCGCCCACGGCCCGCGCCGCGTCCGCTTCTTCAGTGGCAACCCGAGGCACGACCTCCTCGCCCGGCTCGCCGCATACGCGGAGAGCGGCGCGATCCGCCCGGTCGTGGACACCGTCCACCCGCTCTCCGGGATCGCCGCCGCCCATCGGGCGTTGGAGGCGGGAGGCGTGCGGGGGAAGCACGTGATCCAGGTGGTGTGACGTCCTTCCCCGCGCGCCCCGGTGATCGCCTACAGCCGGTCGAGACCGGCCACGAAGACACCCCACGCACCGGTCCCGAAGGCCAGCACGGGGCCGTCGGTCACCTTGGAGTCACGGACCGGCACGATGTCGGGCAGCCCGTCGGCGACTTCGAGGCAGTCACCGCCGTCCCCGCCGCTGTGCGAGGACTTGCGCCAGGTGGCGACTTCGAGGCAGTTGCCACCGTCCCCGCCGCTGTGTGAGGACTTGTGCCAGGTGGCTATTTCGAGGCAGTTGCCACCGCTTCCGTCGCTGTACGAGGACTTGTGCCACGTTGCCGTGGCCAGGATGTGGTCAGAACTGTTGATCTTCATAGGCGTAATCCTCCGCCACCGATTCGATCAAGGCCAGGGATGCATCAGGTGACAATGCGCTGGCCACCAGCAAATCGTAGGTCAGTTCGTATGACAGTACTTGTGCTGGATCGTCAAGAAGTTGTCCGGAACCAAGCCCGTCCAGGTAGGCCAGAGGTGGCGCGTCAGGGAACGTCATGAGTTTGAGTGGTCCGCCCATCGCCGAATGCCCACCCGCGCAGAAGGGCAACACCTGCACGATGACGCGCCTTTGTCGCATCAATCGCATGAGGTGGGTGAGCGCCTCGCGCATGACTTCGGGGCCGCCGACTCTTCGTCGCAGCACCGCCTCATCCAGGACTGTCCAAATCGTGGGGATTGTTGGATGCGTCAGGAGGCCGGCGCGCTCGAGCCTGGCCTCGACCAGTTCGTTCACCTTTTCCTCGGGTGTTGTAGGCCGGTAGCCCAGGAAGATGGCGCGCGCGTACGACTCTGACTGCAAGAGCCCAGGGATGAGGAGCGGCGAAAATTCCTTGATCGTCTCCGCCATGGCCTCCGCCTCGGCCGCCTCCGCGAAGTGGTCCGGGTACTTCGACTTCTTGAGGGCGGTGCAGTTCCGTACGAAGAACCCGTCCGCGCCCAGTACCTCGTCGAGTCTCCGGGCCTGGTCCTCCTGCATCCGGCGCGTGCCGGCCTCCAGCTGTCCGATGAACGAGCCGCTGACGAACAGGGGTGTTCCCAGGTCTTCCTGGGACATGCTCGCCGCCTCTCTCCGGTGGCGGAGCTCGGCGCCCAGCAGGGCGCGCGGAGAGGAGGCGGGGTCGAGCTTCTTCGGTCCGGGCAAGGCGACTCCCCGTGGCACACGTGCGGATGTTGGAACTGCACCTCTTCCACGGTAGCGAGGAATTGGCCACGCTGAGTAGGCATGGCAACTACTCAGCGTGGAAATGGGGAAGATCATGACGACGGCTACGGAACGGCGCCAAGAGGCAGCGGGCAGAGTTCGGGCGGCAGAGGACGCGGTGGCACGGCTGCGGGCAGGGCTCGCGGGGGTCGGGGTGAAGCTGCCTTCGCTGCGGATCGACCCGTTGTCGTTCGCGGGCAGCCGGCCGGTACCGCTGGTCGACCTGGGCCGGTGCTCGGTCGAGACGGCGCTGCGGCTGAGCGCGGAGCTGGAAGCGGCGGCGGCTCATGACCGTTGAGGGACTGGAGCCGTGCACCCCGGAGCCCGGGACCTTCGCGGTGGACGGCCGGGACGGCAGGGTGGGCCGGGTGATGGGCCGTGTCGGGCCGTACGTCCAGCTGCGTCCGCCGGGTGGCGGCGCGGAGTGGGACTGCCCGCCGGACGTGGTCCGGCCCGCGCCGCCGGGGCTGGTGCTCCGGGCGCGGGTGACGGAGATCAACCGCGAGGGGCGACTGCCGTCCTGAGCGGGAGGTCCGTGCCGTGAGGCGCGTCCCGGCGGTCGGGGCCGGGTGGTCGGCGCGTGTCCGTCCCTGAGCCGCTTCGACTGTCTATCGACCACGGTCGAGGAAATCTATGCTGGGGAGAGTAGACATTGGGTTGTGACGTGAGTATGGTTTCTCTCGTAGCCAGAAGGACAGCAGGGCCCGGCAGAGACGAACTGCCGGGCAGTTGTACCCGCAGTTGAAGTGAGCAGGACGGTGCGGCGGTGGAGTTTCGAAGCCAGGGTTGTTGCAGGACGGCGACGAGACTGACGGCCGGACCGGGTGGCCCGCGGTAGTCAGGGGCCGCCGCAAGCGGTGAGCAGTACCCAGCAGCGGTGTCACATGAGCGACACCTCGGTGAAGGCGTCGGCTGCAGGCGCGCGCGCCGGGAGGTTCGGCAGTGGGGTTCCAAGCCAGAGCAGATGCAGGACGGGTGACGGGGCTGGCTGCCGGAGAGTGGTGCTGCGACAGGCCACTGAGCAGATCGCAGCAAGAAAGTGATTGATCCCAGAGGGTAGAACGGAGGAGTGGGCGCCATCAGGATCGCCCGGGCGGAGTCGTGAGCCCGGGTACCGCAGGACATCGATAGTGAGGTGGTCTCCGGTCAAGCAACCGCGATCCCCGCAGCCCCGGCGACTTTCATGCCGGGTCGGCGGACACAGAGGGTCGGCCCCACGCCAGGGCCGGCTGATGGTGTAGCAATTCCTTCGGGGCCCGGGTGCCATATGGCACCCGGGCCCCTCAGCGCGTTCCGCAGAGAGGTGCAAATGACAGCAGGCGAATCCTTCGGTCGTCTCGATGACGACGACTATCCCGCCTACACGATGGGCCGGGCCGCCGAGATGCTCGGTACCACCCAGGGCTTTCTCCGTGCCGTCGGCGAAGCCCGCCTGATCACCCCGCTGCGTTCCGAGGGGGGACACCGGCGCTACTCCCGGTACCAGTTGCGCATCGCCGCCCGCGCGCGGGAACTCGTCGACCAGGGCACGCCCATCGAGGCCGCCTGCCGCATCGTCATCCTCGAGGACCAGCTCGAAGAAGCTCAGCGCATCAACGCCGAGTACCGGCGCGCCGCCGTCTCGGGCGATCCGACGGCCACGGGCTGAGGCGGCCCGGCTGCGCCTGCGCGCGGAGGACACTGCGGGCCGGGCCCTGGACTGCCACCGCCCGGTCCGCTGCGGACGGCGGACAGGGGCCCGCAGGCCGCGACGGAATACCGGTCGTGGCGGGTGGCCGTGAACGCGGCACGGTGCCTTCGAGGGGCACCGTCGGGTGGAGGGGCGCCACCGCGGGTGGTCACACCCGCCGAGCCGCAGGCGACGAGATTTCTCGCCGGAACACTGTGCCGCTTGTGGGCCAATATCTGCTGCCGCGAGACGAGGGTTGATTTTCTCGCGCCGACAGCGTGTTTATCGTAGCGAATCAATTTGTTCTGTCAGGCGTACTCGGATCACTACGGCATGCTACTGTCGATTCAGTTGCAGTTGTGGTTCCCAAAAATTCAACGCTCGCGTCGGTGATTTCCCGCGTGAAGCGTTCTGTGTTTCCGGTTGTTCTCCGGGCGGGGCATCATCGCGGCGACGCGGTATCCGTGTGTCGCGGATTCCGGCGTACTGCCCCAAAAAAGGAGACATGACATGGCGTCTGGCACTGTGAAGTGGTTCAACGCGGCCAAGGGCTTCGGCTTCATCGAGCAGGACGGCGGAGGCGACGACGTGTTCGCCCACTTCTCCAACATCGCTGCTCAGGGATTCCGTGAGCTGCTCGAAGGCCAGCGGGTCACCTTCGACATCGCCTCGGGCCAGAAGGGTCCGACGGCCGAGAACATCGTCCCGGCCTGACGCTGAAGCGCACTTCGTGGCCGGGGCCCGCACCCCTCGGGGTGCGGGCCCCGGCTACGGGCATGTACCGCGGAGGGCAGCCTCCGTGGGACGGAACCACCCCGATTCCGCTCCAGGCGGCCTGCGCGCCGGGTCCGCACCCGACGGCATCCGGGACCTCGCGCCGAAACGGCGTCGCCCGCCCGGTCGTCCTTTTTTCCCGCCCGCACCGTACCGGATGCATTGCGGCGGCGTCCCTCCAGTATTCCGTCCCGGCCCGTTCTCGTGATTTCCCGCGCTGTTTTCTGCCGGTGAATTCCTTGATACGCGCCGTATCAAGGAAGGTTCTCGAATGAACCCCACACGCACGAACGACCGCACCTCCCGGACCCGCCGCACCGGCGGTCCCGGCTCCGGCCGGAGCAGCCGTTCCGGCTCACCCGCCCCCAGCCGTTCAGGTGGCCCGAGCCGCTCCGGTGGCCACGGCCGACGGTCCGGCGCGGCCCCGGGCGAGTTCGCCCTGCCGGAGACGATCACTCCCGCTCTGCCCGCTGTCCAGGCGTTCGCCGATCTCGCCATGCCGGCGCAGCTGCTGGCTGCGCTGACCGCGCAGGGCGTCAGGGTGCCTTTCCCCATCCAGGGGGCGACCCTGCCCAACACGCTCGCGGGCCGCGACACCCTGGGGCGCGGGCGCACCGGATCGGGCAAGACGCTCGCCTTCGGTCTGGCGCTTCTGGCCCGCACCGCAGGCCGGCGCGCCGAGCCCCGCCAGCCGCTGGCCCTCGTCCTCGTCCCGACGCGCGAGCTGGCTCAGCAGGTCACCGATGCGCTCTCTCCCTATGCCCGCTCGGTGAGCCTGCGCCTGACCACCGTCGTCGGCGGAATGTCGATCGGCAGGCAGGCCAAGGCGCTGCGGGACGGTGCCGATGTCGTCGTCGCCACGCCGGGCCGGCTCAAGGACCTCATCGACCGTGGTGACTGCCGGCTGGACCAGGTCGAGATCACCGTTCTGGACGAGGCCGACCAGATGGCCGACATGGGCTTCATGCCCCAGGTCACCGCCCTCCTGGACCAGGTGCGCCCCGATGGGCAGCGGATGCTGTTCTCCGCCACCCTCGACCGCAACGTGGACCTTCTGGTCCGCCGCTACCTCACCGACCCGGTCGTCCACAGCGTCGACCCGTCCGCCGGTGCGGTCACCACGATGGAGCACCACGTGCTGCACGTGCACGGCGCGGACAAGAGCCGTGCGACCACCGAGATCGCAGCCCGCGACGGCCGGGTGATCATGTTCCTGGACACCAAGCACGCGGTCGACAAACTCACCGTGCACCTGCTGAACAGTGGAGTGCGAGCAGCCGCACTGCACGGCGGCAAGTCCCAGCCCCAGCGCACCCGGACGCTGACCCAGTTCAAGACCGGGCACGTCACCGTGCTCGTCGCCACGAACGTCGCGGCCCGGGGCATTCACGTGGACAACCTGGACCTGGTCGTCAACATCGACCCGCCGACCGACCACAAGGACTACCTCCACCGCGGCGGGCGCACCGCCCGGGCCGGCGAGTCGGGCTGTGTCGTGACCCTCGTCACCCCCCACCAGCGCCGCGACATGAGCCGTCTCATGACCGCCGCCGGGATCGTGCCCCAGACCACCCGGATCCACCTCGGCGAAGAGGAACTGAGCCGGATCACCGGTGCCCAGGCACCCTCCGGCGTCCCCGTCACGATCACCGCGCCGGTGACCGAACGACGCAAGCGCAGCGCATCCTCACGCGGCCGGCGCGGCCCGGCCCCGGCTGCCCGGCGCAGGACCGCTCGGCAGGCCGCCGACGCGGCGGCGGCCTGAGAGCCTCGTGATCAGGAAACTCACCCACCACGGCAGAAGGCACCTTTTGACGCTGATCCAGATGCATCCCCACTCGACAGGCGTCACTCCCGCGCAGAGCACCGCGGCAGAGGCCGCGGACATGGACGCACTGCAGGTCAGCGACGACATGACCCTTGAGGTCGCCCTGTCCGTCATGGCCGGAGCCCGCACCGGGCACCTGTCCGTCTGCGACGACGACGGCCTGTGCACGCAGCTGGTCACCCAGGCCCGGCTCGCCGCGGTCCGCGACAGCCCCGGTTACACCGACCGGCTCAGGTTGCGCGACATCCTCGGTGACAGCGGGCCGTTCGCCCCGCCCGTGGCCACGACCACCGAGGCCGGGTGCGGAGCCCCGGGGCGGCTGCTCGCCGCGCCGCCGGCCGCCGAAGGCCGGGCCGGCGTCGGGCGCGACCTCGCCCCTGCTCACTGAACCGCCTCATCGCGGTGGAACCATCTCCTTCCTCTCCCTGTGAGGCATCATGCGCTGTGTCATCGCCCGCTTCCCGTTCGACCTCACCAAGAGCGGTGTCCTGGAATCCATGAAGGGCGTCAAGCCCGAACAGGTCATCGGCGAGTCCGTGATCATCGGGCGCCGCACCTACCCGGTCAAGCAGGTCGGTCAGGTCGTCACCCGCCAGGACCGCCGCGATTTCAGCGCAGCTGAAGTCCTCCGGGCCATGACCCAGCTCGGCTTCACCTGCCCCGGCCCGTCCCCGGCCATCGCGCCCGAGCGCGTTCACACGCCGCTCCAGCACGCTTCCGCGATGCTCGGCGCACCCGCCGCCGGCTGATCGGCGGGCGGGCGCGAGCCGCCACCGGAACAACAGTGAGGGTCCGACCGGCAGGTGCCGGTCGGACCCTCACTGTTGCTCTCAAGGCTTTCCTCCGTTTCCCCGGCCGGGCCGCACAGGCTCAACGGCCCTGCGGTCAGGTCCGGGTGGCCGGTCCGCTCGCCGGCTGTCGCTCCCCGGGGCCGGCGAGCCGCTGGTGAAGCACCGTCAGGGCGGTGTGCGCCGGCGGGAGGACCAGGGCCCCGGTGAGCAGCAGGGCGAGGGCGATCGGGGCGAGGACCCCGGCCACGTGGGCGGCGTAGGTGTTGTCCGGGCCCCACGTCAGGAAGAGGGAAGCCGTCCCGCCGCGCGCCGGCCGGGCGGCGGCCTGGAGCAGGACGTACAGGCCGACGGTGAGCCCGCCCAGGGGCAGCGCGACGGCCAGGGTGCGGGCCCAGGAGGCGGTCCGGCCCCAGGTCAGCGACCAGGAGCGGCGCAGCGCGGCCGGGGGACGGAGGCCTTCGCGCGCGGCGGTGGCCGGGGCCAGGGCCCAGCCGAAGCGGAGCACCAGCGTCAGCAGAAGGCCGAGCAGCGGAGGTCCGTGGCGCAGCAGGGGGAACAGACGGGGGTGCTCCCCCTGGGGGACGAGCACGGTGTACTCCCTGAACAGGGTGGTGGTGAAGTACCCCTGCACCAGCACGCCGGTCACGAGCGGAATCCATACGCACACCCCGCGCAGTGCGTACACCCCGAGGACCGTACGGAAGCGGCCGCGCGGGAGGCTGCCTCCCGGTGCGGCCACCGCGCGGGCGCACGCCGTCTGGAGGGCGGTGCACCCCAGGTGCAGCAGCAGGACCAGGAACGGCAGGCAGGCGAGGAGGACGAGCCACAGGGTCTGCACCCGGGTGCCGTCCGGGGCGTAGGAGTCCTCGTCGAGGCGGGCCCGCACCGCGCCCTGGCGTATCGCGTCGAAGGTGGGCCAGGCGGCGAGGAACGCCACGGCGGTCAGCAGCAGACCGCCCACCGCGACCAGACCGGTGACGTGTGCCGACCGGCCGTACAGGCGCAGCCCGTCGCGTCGCAGGACGGCCCCGGTCGTGCGGGCGATGCCGGATCGCGGTTCGTGCGGCCGGCCCGTCTCCCGCCCTCCGGGCGAGGGGGTCGGGTGTGCGAGGCCGCCGCTCGCCCGTCCGCTCGTCATCTCTGCCGCCTCTCGGTGTCCGGGGCGCCGACCGGTGATCGAAGACCGGCGTCCGGGGAGAGGGATGCGGGCGGACCGGCGCGCGGTTCCCTCGCGGCCGGACCGGCCGGTCCACGGGGCGTGGAAGCGGAGGGAGAAAGGAGAAGCGGGTGGCGCACGGTCCGGGGACCGTGCGCCACCCGCTTTCTGCCGCGGCACGGCGGCGGAGGGGGGTCAGACGCCTGCGGGCTCCTTCGTCGGGCTGTCGCCCGGGGCGGTGGACGGGCCGGTGGCCGCGACCGTGGAGGGGGCCGCTTCCTGGGAGACGTTGAACTCCGCCAGCAGGGACTTGCTGAAGCCGAAGAAGTAGGTGGCGACGAATCCCGCGACGTAGCCGACGAGCAGACCGCCCGCGTAGATCGCGATCGTCGAACCGAGACCGTGGTTGCCGTCCAGCAGCGGGAACAGCGCCCAGCCGGACGGGCCGATGGCCGTGGACCCGACGGAGTCGCCGAGCTGGTTGAACAGCCCCACGAAACCGCCGCCGAACGCGCCGCCCACACAGGCCGTGACGAACGGACGGCCCAGGGGCAGCGAGACGCCGTAGATCAGCGGCTCGCCGACGCCCAGCAGACCCGCGGGCATCGCGGACCTGATGGTCCTGCGGATCGACTCGTTGCGGGGGAGGCGGAGGTACACGGCTGCTGCCGCACCGACCTGGCCGGCCCCGGCCATGGCGAGGATCGGCAGCAGGACCGTGAAGCCCTGCTGCTCGATCAGCGTCGTGTGGATCGGGATCAGCGCCTGGTGCAGGCCCAGCATCACCAGGGGCAGGAAGAAGCCGCCGAGCACGAAGCCCGCGCCCGCACCGCCCGTGGAGAGCAGCCAGTCGGCGAAGGTGCCGATGGCGGAGGAGACCTCACCGGCCACGTACATCAGGCCGAAGATCGTGACGAGGCCGGAGATCAGGACCGTGAGCGTGGGGGTGACCAGGACGTCCAGCGCCTCGGGCACCCAGCGGCGGCACCACTTCTCGACGTACACCGCGAGGACCGCCGCACCGAGGGCGCCGAGGACGCCGCCCTGGCCGGGGGAGAGGGTCTGGCCGAAGGCGTCGATGTTCGCGACACCGGGGAAGACGATGATCGCCGCGACCGCACCGCCGAGGATCGGGGTACCGCCGAACTCCTTCGCCGTGTTGTAGCCCACGAAGACCGCGATCAGCGCCATGAAGCCGGAGGCCATCGACGCGAGGGCGGGGGTCACCGAGGTCAGCCAGCCGAGGTTCACCAGCAGCCCGTTGAGGCCGGCGATGATGCCGCAGCCGATCAGGGCCGGGATCAGCGGGACGAAGATGTTCGCGATCCTGCGCAGGAACAGCTTGAACGGGGTCGCGTTCTTCGCCTTCTGCCGTGCCTTCAGCGCGGCCCCCTTGTCGGCGAGCTCCTCGGCCGTGTGGACGGGCGCCGGGGCACCGGACGCCCTGCCCTCCTCGACCAGCTGCTCGAACTCCGGGGTGACCCGGGCGACGGTGCCCGGGCCGAGGACGATCTGGTAGGTGTCGTCCTCGACCACGCCCATCACGGCGGGAACCGCCTTCAGGGCCTCGTCGTCGACGAGGGAGCGGTCGTGCAGACCCAGCCGGAGCCGGGTCATGCAGTGGGCGATCGAGCTGACGTTCGCGGCGCCACCGACCAGCGGCAGGATCGCGGCGGCAGTGGCGCGGTTCTTGTCTTCAGTAGCCATGGTGCGTGGTGCCTTGCTGTGCGAGGAGTGGTGCGTCAGGGGGTGCGGACCGCCGCGAGGGCGGCGCGCAGGTGGCCGTCGGACTCGGCCAGGAGCGTGGCGGCGGCCGGGCCGTCGACCCCGCCGAGCAGGGTGAGGACGGCGTTCTTGACCTCGCCGTCGGTGGCGGCGAGCGCCGCCTCGATCTCCTCGTCGGAGGCCCCGGTGGCGAGGGAGACGATCCGGTGGGAGCGGGCGCGCAGCTTCTCGTTGGAAGCGCGCACGTCGACCATGAGGTTCCCGTACGTCTTGCCGAGCCGGATCATCGTGATCGTCGAGAGCATGTTGAGGACGAGCTTCTGCGCCGTCCCCGCCTTGAGGCGGGTCGAGCCGGTGAGCAGCTCGGGCCCCACGACGATCTCCAGGCCGTGCTCGGCCGCGGCGGCGAGCGCGGAGTCCGCGTTGCAGGAGAGCCCGATGGTCAGGGCGCCCGTGCGGCGGGCGTGCTCGACGGCGCCGATGGCGTACGGGGTGCGGCCGGAGGCGGAGATCCCGACCACCGTGTCGTCGGCGGTGAGGTCCAGGCCGTCGAGGTCGGCGGCGGCGAGTTCCTTGCTGTCCTCGGCGCCCTCGACGGCCTTGACCATGGCGGAGGGGCCGCCGGCGATCAGGCCGAGCACCTCGGACGGGTCGGTGTTGAAGGTGGGCGGGCACTCGCTGGCGTCGAGCACCCCGAGCCGTCCGGCGGTGCCGGCGCCCGCGTAGATCAGCCGGCCGCCGCGCGCCATGCGCGCGGCGGTGGCGTCGATCGCGGCGGCGATCTGCGGGAGCCGCTCGGCCACGGCGGCGGGGACGGTGGTGTCCTCGCCGTTCATGATGCGGGCGATCTCCTGCGTGGGCAGCCGGTCGATCTCGGCGAGCTCCGGCCGGAACGCCTCGGTGGTGAGGGTGGCGAGCTGTGCGCGCAGCGCGTCGGTACCGCCGGGGGCCGGTACGTCGGTGTTCGCGTCGGTGGTGGAGGTCATGGACGGCGACTCTGCTTTCTCGGGCTCGTGCTGCTTCGGAGGGGGTGGGGCGCTGCCGTGGTCAGCGGCTGCGCGGGGTACGGCGGTGTGCGAGCGCCTCGTAGGAGGCGGACAGGGCGGGCGCGGCCGTCTCGTACGTCCGCTGGGCCACCCCTATGAAGAGGCAGTCGACGACGAGGAGCTGGCTGGTGCGGCTCGACATGGCGGCCGGCCGCAGCTCGCTCTCCCGGGCGGTGGACGTGGTCAGCACGTGGTCGGCGTACTGCGAGACCGGTCCGTCGGGGCGCCCGGTGATGGCGATCGTCGTCGCGCCGCGGTCGAAGGCGACCCGGAGCGGTTCGATGACGTCGGCGGTGGAGCCGGAGTGCGTGATCGCTATGGCCACGTCGCCGGAGCGGAGCTGCACCGCGTTGGTCACGGCGAGGTGCGGGTCCATGTGGGCGTGGGCTATCAGGCCGATCCGGAGCAGCTTCTGCGCCAGGTCCTGGCCGACGAGGGAGGACGCGCCGACGCCGTAGATGTCGATGCGGCGGGCCGTCGCCGCGGCGACCACGGCCGCTCCGAGCTGCGCGGTGTCGAGTCCGGCCGCCGTGTCCGCGAGGGTCTGCTGCTCGTCGTAGGCGAGCTTCGTGACGACGTCCGCGATGGGGTCGTCGACCGCGATGTCGGCGGTGACGGCGGGCGCCCGGCCGGACTGCTGGTGGGCGGCGAGGCCGGCCAGCGCGAGGCGCAGGTCCCGGTACCCCGGGTAGCCGAGGAGGCGGGCGGTGCGCACGACGGTGGCCTCGCTGGTGCCGGTCAGCTCGGCGAGCCCGGTGACGGTGAGGGCGGCACACCCGGCGGGGTCACCCGCGACCGCCTCGGCGACCCGCTGCATGGAACGGGTCATGGACGGAGCGAGGGTCCGCACCTTGGCCGCGAGAGCGGCGGGCGCGGGCGGGGAGTCCGGGTTGAAACTTTCCTTCACGTCATGGGTCACATTTGAAAGATATTTTCACGGACGAATCCCGTCAACCCCCCCTTTGGCCCCTCCTTCCGGAGGATCACACGGTCCCCGCCCCCGGACGATCCGGGCTCGGCCACGGAGGCGGCGGGGGACAATGGGGCCCATGGAGCTGAACAACCTGGAACAGGAGCTGCACACCGCACGTGCGCTGGTGATGGCCGACCTCGTCGCGGGCGACGTGGCCGAGGCCGGGATCGTCTCGATGGTCGAGGACGCGGTGGTCCACCGCCGCTGGTGGGTCGAGCAGTGGCCCGAGGGAGTGTCGTTCGTCACCGGGCTCGTGGCGCAGGACGTCCAGGACGCGCTCCTGGAACAGCACGGACGGTGGCCGCTGTGCCCGGTGTGCACGGGGGAGGGGCCGCACGCGCTGGACGTCGAGCCCGAGCTCGGGGCCGATCCGCACTGGGTCTGTACGAAGGCGACGGTGTCCGTCGCCCGGGTGGGGTCGCTCGCCGAGGTGCTCGGCCGGTGACCCTCTACATCGACCCGCCGACCTGGCCGGGGCACGGCCACCTGTGGTCGCACCTGGTCAGCGACGTGTCGTTCGAGGAACTGCACGCCTTCGCCGCGGCCATCGGCTGCCCGCCCCGCGCCTTCGAGCGCGACCACTACGACGTGCCCGAGGCGCGCTACGCCGACGCGGTGCGGGCCGGGGCACGGGAGGTCGGGTCGGGGGCGATCTTCCAGCTGGCCTGGAGCAGCGGGTAGTTCCACGGGGCGATCAGGGCGCAGACGCCGACCGGCTCGTGCACGACGACGC
>NZ_JBEXRT010000017.1:0-144640 GCF_040613235.1 Streptomyces sp. NPDC006296
CGGAAGTCACACCTCGGGGGGCCGCGCCCCGCCCTGCCCCCCCACCCCGGCCGCGGGGGGGGGCCCCCCCCGCGCGCCCCCCCGGGGCCCCCGGCCCGCCACGCGCCCCCGCCCCCCGCCGGCCCGGGGGCCGGTCCTCCCCCGTGCTGACCTGGAGCCCCGAGCTCTCGAAGTCAGTCCCCGCGGACCCCTGTCCCCGAGCGGTCCGCTTCCCGGTGAAGGTCTCCCCGGGCCGGCCGTCGCCAATCCCGAACCGCTGTCACTCAAACGTGGGATGGTGCGCGCCGGGCGCGCGTTTTCGAATAAGAGTTCGATAGTCTGGCGTGCACGCACACACGGTGATCGAGGATCCAGAAGGGGGTGCCAGGACCTATGGTGCGGCGCATCGATGTGACCGGATCGGACGGTGTACGCCTCGCGGCCTGGGAGTTCGCCGATCCGCCCAAGGAGGGCGCGGAGGCCGGGCGGGCCCCCGGGATCCTGATGCTGCACGGCCTGATGGGACGGGCCACGCACTGGGCGTCCACCGCCCGCTGGCTCTCCGAGCGCCACCGGCCGGTCGGCCTCGACCAGCGGGGCCACGGGCGCAGCGGCAAGCCGGCCGGCGGCTCGTACACCCGTGACGCGTACGTCGCGGACGCCGAGGCCGTGATCGAACAGCTGGACCTCGCCCCGGTGACCCTCGTCGGGCACTCGATGGGCGCGCTCACCGCCTGGCAGCTCGCCGCGAAGCGCCCCGACCTCGTCAAGGCGCTGATCATCTGCGACATGCGGGCCTCCGCGATCGGCGCGGCCTCGCAGCGCGAGTGGGCGGACTGGTTCAGCGCCTGGCCGCTGCCCTTCGCGACGCTCTCCGACGTGCGGAAGTGGTTCGGCGAGGACGACCCCTGGGTGGAGCGGCCGAACCCGGCACGCGGCGAGTTCTTCGCCGAGGTCATGACCGAGGCCGCCGACGGCTGGCGGCCCGTCTTCTCCCGGGAGCAGATGCTCACCTCGCGGGCCACCTGGGTCTACGACGCCCACTGGGAGGAGCTGGCCCAGGTCCGCTGCCCCACCCTGGTCCTGCGCGGGATCGAGGGGGAGCTGGGCCGGGCCGAGGCCCAGGAGATGGTCCGGGTCCTCCCGCGCGGGCAGTACGCCGAGGTGGAGGACGCCGGCCATCTCGTCCACTACGACCGGCCGGAGGGCTGGCGGAGGGCCGTCGAGCCCTTCCTGGAACAGCTCGCCGAGGGGCGCAGCGGCGACCGGGAGCCCGTCAGCCCCTGAACCCCGGACACCCCCGGCGTGCGCCGGCCCCGGCCCGGGACCGGTCCAGGCCCAGCGGGCGCGGGACCACCCGCAGCCCCCGGGACCGCGCGCAGCACCCGGGCCCGTGCCCCGGCCCGTGCGCGGGCGGCCCTGCCGCGTGTGCGGAGAGCCCCCGCGCCCCGTGCCTCCCTCAGCCCTTGCTGACCGCAGCCAGGATCTCGGGGAGCCGCCGTGCGGTCTGCGGTGCCGCCAGCCGTACGCCCAGCCATCCCAGGAACGCCCCGTACACCGCGCCCACCGGCAGCAGCAGCCACAGCTGGTCCTGGCGGTCCGCCACGTGCAGCCAGATCGTCAGCCCGATCACCGGCCCGCTGAGCACCGCGGCCGCCACCATCCCGCCGAAGACGGAGATCCAGGCGAGCCCGCCCTGACCCGGCACGACGTTCTTGAACGCGCCGTCCTGCGGGATCGAGTACGGGAACAGCGCCGAGGCGAGGGCGCCCGTCGCCAGCATCGCGCCGAGCACCGAGAACGACAGCCCCATGACCCCCGGCAGTGCCGCCCAGTCCCCGATGACCGCCGCGGTCACCACCGTCACCAGCACCGTGTAGGGCAGGGTGATCAACAGCAGGGCCAGTGCCCGCGCCCGGAGTTCCAGGAAGGCGTCCCGCGTCGAGGACACCGAGAGCGCCACCATCCAGAACGCGGAGGTGTCCTGCCCGAACTGGTTGTACATCTGCATGCCGAGCATCCCGGCCGCGAAGCAGGCGAAGTACACCGATCCGGACCCCTGCACCGCGTTGAGCACCGGCACGATCAGGCCGATCGCCAGCGCGGTCACCCAGGCCGCCTTGGTCTTCGGATCCCGCACGACATAGCGCAGGCTCCGATCCATCACCGTGCCCGTACGCCCCTCGGGAAGCAGCGCGAAGAGACCCGAACGGCCCGACCCGGAGCGCCCCGACCCCGGTTCGGCGGTGAGGGTGGAACCGTCCGGCGACGTCATCAGCTTCACGAGGCTCCTCTGCCACAGGCCCATCACGACGCCCAGCGCCAGCACCGAGACCAGCAGCTGCCCGAGCGCCGTCCCGTACTCCCCCGCAGAGGCCGAGTCCACCGCCCCGACGGCCGAGGCCGCCGGCAGCCAGCGCACCACGTCCGCGACCGGTTCGAGCGAGGACAGCCCGCCCGCCCGGCCCAGGCGCTGCGCACCGAAGTTGACGAACTGGATGCCCACCGCGACCACCAGACCGCTGAGCACCGCGAGGTCGCGGCCCTTGCGCGAGGTCAGCAGCCGGATGTTGGCCGTCGTGACCGACCGGGCCAGCGCCACACAGACCAGCAGCGTCAGCGGCACGGCGACCACCGCGAACACCACCGCGACGGCCCCGTGCGCCAGGGCGATCACCGAGCCGAGCAGCAGGGCGAGCGTGAAGAACGGGCCGATCCCGATCAGCGAAGCCGTCAGCAGCGCCCCGACCAGCGGCCGCGGCCGCAACGGCAGCATCACCAGCCGGCTCGGGTCCAGGGTCTCGTCCCCGCTCGGGAAGAACAGCGGCATCACCGCCCAGCCCAGCGCCACCACCGCGGTCAGCAGCACCACCGGAACACCCGCCAGCGCGTGCCCGCGGAGCGCGACCAGCCCAATCACCATCCCCACCGCCAGCAGCAGCGTGACGACGAGGGACACGACGTACGCGGCCCGCCGGCCGGACGATCCGCGCAGCCCGTTGCGCAACAGCGTCAGCTTGAGCCGCGCGAAGACGGGGACGAGGCCCTGGCCGCCCGCGGCCGGGACCGCCTCGCCCACGGGGGCGTCCAGCACCGTCATCGGGCACCGCCCAGCCAGTCCAGGGAGTCCCCGGTGTCCCGGGAGCCCGCACCGACGAGTTCGAGGAAGGCGTCCTGCAGGGAGCCGGCCTCGCCCCGCACCTCGGCCAGGGTGCCGTGGGCACGGATCCGCCCCGCCGCCATGACGGCCACCCAGTCGCAGAGGGACTCGACGAGCTCCATCACATGGCTGGAGAAGACCACGGTCGCCCCGGAGCGCGTGTAGCGCTCCAGCACCCCGCGGATGGTCTGCGCCGACACCGGGTCCACACCCTCGAACGGCTCGTCGAGGAAGAGGACTTCGGGATTGTGCAGCAGCGCGGACGCCAGTCCGATCTTCTTCCGCATCCCGGTCGAGTAGTCCACGACCAGCTTGTGCTGGGACCCCGCGAGATCCAGCACGTCGAGCAGCTGGGTGGCCCGCTTGTCGACCTCCGCACCCGGAAGCCCGCGCAACCTGCCCGTGTAACCGAGGAGTTCACGCCCCGAGAGCCGCTCGAAGAGCCGCAGCCCCTCGGGCAGCACCCCGATCCGGGACTTCACCTCGACCGGGTCCCGCCACACGTCGTGGCCCGCGACCTCGATCCGTCCCCTGTCGGGCCGCAACAGCCCCGTCACCATCGAGAGCGTCGTGGTCTTCCCCGCGCCGTTGGGACCCACCAGACCCACGAACTTGCCCGCGGGCAGCTCCAGATCGATCCCCCCGACCGCGACCTGCTCCCCGAACCGCTTCCACAGCCCTTCCACTCGCACCGCGGGGGCGAGCCCGGAAGCCGCACCCGCCGTCCCGATCTCGTCTGCACGCTCTGCCTGGTCCGGCATGGCACTGCCTTTCGAAGTCCCCGCTTGTGGGGACCACCCTACGAAAGACGGCTGCGGGCGTCGGCGGCCTCCCGGGCGCAGGCGTACGCGAGCGGGCTGATCAGCTCGTCCGCGTCGGGCAGCCACAGATCGGCGCGGGACGGCCTGCGGGCCCACTGCACGGCACCGCGCCCGGCCATCCGGGTCGGCGGCGCGGCGACGTGATCGCCCTCGCCGCGCCCGACCAGGCCGATCGTCTCGGCGTTCCAGCCCAGGCCGCGGACGAGCTCGGGTGCCTTCGCCGCCGAGCCCGGCCGTGCGAAGAACAGCATCCGGCGGTCCGGGGTGCGGGTCACCGGGCCCAGCGTCAGGCCCATCCGCTCCGTCCGGGCCAGCGCCAGGAAGCCCGCCGACTCCGGTACGTCCAGGGCGTCGAAGGTCCGTCCGGCGGGCAGCAGCACCGACGAGCCCGGCTGTCTGCTCCACATCCGGCGGGCGGCCGCGGCACTGCCGGTCACCTGGGCCGCCCAGTCCGGCCCGGTGGGGTGCGCCCCCGGGGCCGGGCAGTCGGCGTCACCGCACGAACAGCGCTCCGTCCCCCCGGCGGCCTCCAGCCAGGTGCCGGGGAACACGTCCCAGTGCCGCTCCTGGGTGTACCAGGCGGCGGCCTCCAGCAGCTGTTCACCTCGCTGCTTGGGGACCTGGGGGGCTTCCGTCACTCCGATGGGCTCTTCCACTCCCCACTCAACTCCGTGCGCCCCCCGGGGTTACGGGCGCGCGCTCACTCGTCGGGGTGGTTCCGGTCCCCGCACGCGGGGCGCACGGGTGCACTGCCGGGGGCGCGTGGGAGGAAGCGCACCGGTGTCCGGGTAGGCAGGCGCAGGATTGTGCCAACTCACCACCGCACGTACCCGGTACAGATGAATATGCGCATTTCTCGTGCCGTGCCGGGCAGAGATGCCTTCGCTGAAATCACCGTGGTCTCAGGGGGAAATATGGCAGCCAGACCTCTCGTCGCCCGCCAGCCGAACGAACGGCTCCAGACGCTCATCCAGGAGGCGGCGTGCTCCAACGCCGGTCTCGCACGGCGGGTCAACATGGTCGGTTCGGAGCGGGGACTCGATCTCCGCTACGACAAGACCTCGGTGGCCCGCTGGCTGCGCGGCCAGCAGCCGCGCGGCAGGGCGCCGGGCATCATCGCCGAGGCCATCGGGCGCAAGCTCGGGCGTACGGTCACGATCGACGAGATCGGCATGGCCAACGGCAAGAGCCTGGCCTCCGGGGTGGGGCTCCAGTTCGCCCCCACCGTGCTCGGCGCGGTCGAGCAGGTCTGCGAGCTGTGGCGCAGCGACGTGGGCCGCCGCGACCTGCTGTCCGGTTCGGCGGTGGCCGCCTCCGCGCTGGTCGAGCCCAGCCGGGACTGGCTGATCACCGGGGCCGACCCCCAGGTGGCGCGGACCGCCGGGAGCAGGGTCGGCCTGCCGGACGTGGCGGCGGTGCGGGCGATGACCACCGCCCTCATCGACCTGGACCACCGCTTCGGCAGCGGGCATGTGCGGCCCGTGCTGGTCCACTACCTCAACAGCGTGGTGTCCGGGCTGCTTTCGGGCTCGTACCGCGAATCGGTCGGCCGTGAGCTGTTCGCCGCGGCCGCCCGGCTCACCGAGCTCGCCGGGTACATGGCCGTCGACACGGGTCAGCCGGGACTGGCCCAGCGGTACTACATCCAGGCGCTGCGCCTGGCCCAGGCGGCCGGCGACCGTGCCTACGGGGGCTATGTGCTGGCCGCCTCGATGAGCCATCTCGCGGCCCAGCTCGGCAATCCGCGCGAGATCGCCCAACTGGCCCGGGCCGCGCAGGAGGGGGCGCGGGGGCGGGTCACCCCGAGGGCGGAGTCGATGTTCCACGCGGCGGAGGCCCGGGGCCACGCGCTGATGGGCGACGCCCGTACCTGCCAGACCGCGGCGGGCCGTGCGCTGACCGCCCTGGAGCAGGCCGATCCGGACACCGGGGACGATCCGGACTGGATCGCGCACTTCGACGCGGGCTACCTCGCCGACGAACTCGCGCACTGCCACCGCGACCTGGGGCAGGGGGAGCCGGCCGCCCGCCGCGCCAAGGAGGCGCTGGCGGCCCTCCCGGAGTCCCGGACCCGGCGCCGCGGCATCGGCCTGGTGCTGCTGGCCTCGGCACAGGTGCAGCAGCGTGAGGTGGAGCAGGCCTGCCACACGGGACTGCGCGCGATGGAACTGCTGGGGACGGTGCGCTCCAGCCGGGGTGCCGAATATCTCGACGACCTGCAACAGCGGTTCGAGCCCTACGCCAACGAACCCTCGGTCCGCGAGTTCGGTGCCAGGCTGGAGCTGCAGGCCGCCTGACCGGCGCCTTCGCCGGCCCCACTCCCGTCAGCGCCGCGGGAGCCCCAGGTGTCACCCGCCCTGTGAAGGGGTGGTGACCGCTCTCGGGCGCTTGGCGCCGGGCTCCGGACACCCGGTAGCGTGAGCCGACGATTCCATAGGTTCACACGTAGGAGTCCCGGTGACGCAGAGCGGACAGGGTGACGAGCGGCAGCTTCCCGCTGTACGGCCCGCGCACGAAGGTGTCGTGCTGCCCGCGGAGGGTGGTCCCCCCTGGCACGCGGGGAGTCCGGCGGGCGGGCAGCCGGAGCAGACCACTCCCGCGGGCGGCCAGCCGTGGGGCCAGCCCTGGGGCCCGCAGGGCGGGCACCAGGACGGCCCGCCGCCCGGGCAGCTGCCCCCCGAGCACTACCCGCAGGACGCCTACCGGCAGCCGCAGCACGAGCCGTACCCGCAGCAGCACTACGCGCCGCAGCAGGACGCGTACCGGCAGGACCCGTACCAGCACCAGTCCTTCGCCCAGCCCCTGCCGCCCGAGGCCGGTCCCGCGGGAGGCACGGGGCAGGGCGGGGACGCGGACGCCACGCAGTACATCGCGCCCGTCCCCGGCGGGATGCCGCCCGAGCGCGCGGCGGAGTCCACCCGCTACCTGGGGCACGACGCCGCGCCCGCACCGCAGTCCGACGCGGACGCGACCCAGTACATACCCCCGGTGCCCGGCGGAGCTCCGTACGGGATACGGCCGGGAGCCCCGGGCGACCGGCAGCCGCCCGCGGAGTTCGACAACCTCTTCCGCAGCGACGAGCCCGCCGGCGCCACCCAGCAGATGCCCCGGTTCGCCGGGCAGCAGCAGCCGCAGGGCGCTCCGGCCCACCGGCCGGCCCCGCAGGCCCCCCAGGGCGGGCACGGCGGCCACGGCGGTCACGGACGCCAGGCACCCGACCAGGGCGGTGACGCCCCGCGCAGACGGTCCGCGGCCGTCCCGCTGATCGCGGCCGTCGTCGTCGGCTGCGCCGTCATCGGACTCGGCGCCGGCGCCCTGATGAGCGGCGGCGACGACACCCCCGACGACAAGAAGACGGTGGCCGCCCAGAGCCCCACCGCCGGCTCCCCGCAGGAGGAGGCCGACCCCGCGAAGCCGCAGGCCGAGGAGCTCGACAAGCTGCTCGCGGACAGCAACAGCAGCCGCTCCGCGGTGATCAGCGCGGTCGAGAAGATCAAGAGCTGCCGGGAACTCGACCAGGCCGCCACCGACCTCAAGGGCGCCGCCGAGCAGCGCCGGAGCCTGGTGACCCGGCTGGAGGCGCTCAGCGTCGACAAGCTCCCCGACCACGCCGCGCTGAAGAGCTCCCTGACCCAGGCCTGGCAGGCGTCGGCCGAGGCCGACGACCACTACGCGGCCTGGGCCGTCCAGGCCAAGCACGGCAAGAAGGTCTGCAAAGGCGGCAAGGCCCGTACGACCGACGAGACCGCCAAGGCCAACGCGTCGAGCGGCGAGGCCACCACCGCCAAGCAGAAGGCCTCCGGCCTCTGGAACTCCCTCGCGCAGAAGTACGGCCTCACCGAGCGCGCCCCCACCCAGCTCTGACGCCCCGTCACCGGCTCCCGGCCCGCTCACCCCGGGCGGGGGCCGGTGCCCGCGCGTCAGCCGCCGGAGTGGGAGTCGACGAGGGTCTCCGTGACGTCCACGAAGCCCTTCCTCTCCGTGGTCAGACGTCCGTCGCGGACCACCTGGAACGTGACCCGCCCGTTGACGATGCGCCCGTAGGCGGCCGTGCCGACCATGTCCTGGAACCGCCAGCGCAGGACCGGGGTGAGGCCGCCGGTGTCCACCTCGGTGCCGCGGTTGAGGCTCACGGAGATCCCGCCCGCCGTGATGTCCGGCCGGTCCATCGCCTCGACGACCGCCTTCAGCACGGTGTACGCGATCCAGGTGGTCTGCACCCCCGAGTCGGTCGGATCGATCCGGTTGTCCCCGAAGGCGTACGTCCGGATCACCTTCCGCATCTCGTTCCAGCGGGCGTCGCCCGACTCCGGGTACCAGCCGGTGACGAGCGCCCCCTCGAAGGGGCTGTCCGGTCCCCCCGTGCGGTCGACGAGGGCCTGGCCGACGCTGCCGAGCACCGACGAGATCCGCACCCGGCTGCCCTCCGGTTCCAGCCGCCGGAAGGAGTCGAAGAAGGTCTCCGTGCTCCTGCCGAGCACCGCGGTCACACAGCCGTCGCCCGCCCGGTCGAGGGCCCCGGCCGCCTCGCTCTCGTACGAGGTGGCCCCCTCGGTCGTGCTGATGTCGTAGGGCGCGGGGCGGTCGCGCCGGTTCAGGCCGGTGTCCAGGAGGCCGGGCAGGGTGTCACCGACCAGGGTGTCGGGCCGCACGAGCGCGACGCGTGCGCACCCGGCGGCCAGCTGCTCGCCGTTGCC
Organism: Streptomyces sp. NPDC006296; assembly: GCF_040613235.1. Lineage (NCBI taxonomy): Bacteria > Bacillati > Actinomycetota > Actinomycetes > Kitasatosporales > Streptomycetaceae > Streptomyces > Streptomyces sp. NPDC006296. Next base: position 8,658 of record NZ_JBEXRT010000017.1, read on the forward strand.
CGCCACCAGGGCCGGCTGGCCGCCGTTGACCGGGTAGGAGAGATAGCTGGTGAACTCGTCGGCCGACGCTCCGTACCCGCCGATGTACGGGATGCCGGCGGCCTCCAGCGGGGCCAGGAACGCCCGGCCGTACCGGCTGTACGAACCGACGACCGCCGCCACGTCCTCGTCGGCCGCCCGCCGGGCGCACTTCGACGCCCCGGCCGCGGTGTCCTGCTCGTTGCAGGTGAGCACCCGGAGCTCGTGGCCGCCGATCCCGCCCCTGTCGTTGATCCAGCGGGCGTAGGTCCTCGCCATGGCCGGCATGCCCGCCATGTTCACCGCGTCGGCCGCGGTGGTGTCGGGCGCCCAGGTCATCACGGTGACCGGGTCCCCGGAACCGCCCGGGGACCCCGGGAGCACCCCGCAGCCGGACAGCAGCAGCGCCCCGGCCGCCGCCGATGTGAGGAGCCTGTAGGGACGGGGGGAGGTGAGGCGTCGCCATCCGGTCATGGTCGTGAACTTTCGCGCTCCAGGGGTAACGCCGCTGTGTGCCGCCGTCAACGCAGGGTGACGTGGAGGTGAAATCCGGGGGGCCGCGTCCGGCCGCCGGCGGGGAACGTACGATCGGCAACCGTGCAGCAAGGTTCGGAGAACACTTCCCGTCGCGGCCGTCGCTCGTCCACCATGGGCGGCATGCCGCTCAACGACATGCCCTGGTGGCGCTGGCGCAGCAACGTGCGCTCGGCGCTGCACATGCTCTCCGACCCCGTCTTCCACCACGAGTGCTGGCTGGCCGGCCGGGAGGGGTACGGCGACGTCACCGACGCCGTGTACCGCCTGGTCGAGGACACCTGGCTGGACAACTGGTCCGCCGAGAAGTACGTGGGGACGATCTTCCGCGACTCCGCCGAGGCCGCCCTCGTGGACGTCGCTGCCCTGCGGGTGCTGCGCATCATGCACCAGATAGGCGCCGACGCCCCGGTGTCCGCCTATCTGGAGCACCCGGGCTGGCAGGAGGCGGTCATGGCGGCCCGCGAGGCCCATGTGATGCTCGCCACCAACGACGCGGAGGACCCGGACACCCCGCCGCGCTCGCTGGACGTGCTCCGCATCATGACCAGCTCCGCCTGAGCGCCGGGCGGTGTGGCACCCTACGGGGATGACCGCGCCGCAGCCCGCCGAATCCGTACCCGCTGCCTCGGACACCGCCTCCGAGCAGTACGTCCTCACCCTGTCCTGCCCCGACAAGCAGGGCATCGTGCACGCCGTGTCGAGCTACCTCTTCATGACCGGCTGCAACATCGAGGACAGCCAGCAGTTCGGCGACCACGACACCGGTCTCTTCTTCATGCGGGTCCACTTCTCGGCGGACGCCACGGTCACCGTGGACAAGCTGCGCGCCAGCTTCGCGGCGATCGGGGAGGCCTTCCGGATGGACTGGCAGATCCACCGGTCGAGCGACCGGATGCGGGTCGTGCTGATGGTCAGCAAGTTCGGCCACTGCCTCAACGACCTGCTGTTCCGCTCGCGCACCGGTGCCCTGCCGGTCGAGATCGCGGCCGTGGTCTCCAACCACACGGACTTCGCCGAGCTGGTCGCCTCCTACGGCGTCCCGTTCCGGCACATCCCGGTGACCCGGGAGAACAAGCCGGAGGCCGAGGCACAGCTGCTGGAGCTGGTCCGCGGGGAGAACGTCGAACTCGTCGTCCTGGCCCGCTACATGCAGGTGCTCTCGGACGACCTGTGCAAGCAGCTGAGCGGCCGGATCATCAACATCCACCACTCCTTCCTGCCGAGCTTCAAGGGCGCCAAGCCGTACCACCAGGCCCACGCCCGCGGGGTGAAGCTGATCGGCGCGACGGCGCACTACGTGACCGCCGACCTCGACGAGGGGCCGATCATCGAGCAGGAGGTCGAGCGCGTCGGCCACGGCGTCACACCGGACCAGCTCGTCGCGGTCGGGCGGGACGTGGAGTGCCGGGCGCTGGCCCACGCGGTCACCTGGCACGCGGAGCGGCGCATCCTGCTCAACGGCCGCCGTACGGTCGTCTTCCCGTAGGACCCGCCCCACGGCCGGCCTCGGGGTCCCGGCGGCCCGCGCACGAGCCCGCCCGCGCGGTCACAGCCTGCTGAGGGAGGCCGCCGCGAACAGGACGTCGCTGATCGCCTCGCGGTCGCCCTCCTGGCCGGCCGCGGCCTCCACCGGCGGCACGTGACCGGCGACCAGCCGGCAGAACTCCACCCCGTCGAGCGCGACCTGCGCGACCGTGTGGGCGGGGGAGCCGAGGGCGGCCGGCGAGTCCAGTGCGATGTACCAGTCACCCCCGCCGCGGCCCTCGATCTCCAGGTGCAGGGAGCGCCCCGGCGAGCCCGCGGTCACCAGGTGACGGACGGGTGAGGCCAGCCCCGCGCGGCGGCGCTCGGCGAGGGTTCCGGGCAGCAGCCGCGCGGTCAGGTCGATCATGCGGTGCAGATGGGCGGCGGCCGGCGGCTCGTAGGGGTAGTCCACCGCGTTCGCGATGTCACCGCCGTGGATCCAGCACTCGAAGGCCCGCTCCAGGAGCGAGTCCTGCAGCGGGAGGGCGAAGCCCCCGTACGGCACGGAGAGCTCCGCGACGCCCCGGCCGGCGAACGACACCGTACGCACGAGGGAGTGGCTCTGGTCGCGCCAGGGCTCCCGCACGGTCCGGGTGGGCGGGCGGCGCGCGGCGGACCAGTACGCCTCGGTGCGCCCGGTCGCCGTCGGCGGCGGGGCGTCGTCCCCCTTGCCGAGCGGGTCGTCCAGCCCCAGCGCCCGCGACACCAGGCCGTCCACCGCCAGCAGATGGCCGATCACCCCGGCGACCGTCGTCTTCCGGTTCACCTGACGGTCGGCCTCGAACCACTTGAGCCGGACCGGCGCGTGCCACTCCGCGGCACCGATATCCCGCAGCAGCGCGTCCAGCCGGGCGGTCTCCGCGTCGTAGGGGGCCGCCCACGCAGGGACCGGGATGCGGGCCGGGCGGCGGCCCAGGCAGCCCTCCAGGACCCGGGACCGCAGCATCGGGTCCAGGTCGAGCGTGCCCTCGGTGTGCAGCAGCCCCACGGCCTCGCGCAGCCGCAGCCCCTCGTCGGCGCAGGGGGCGCAGGTGGGGAGGTGCTCCTCGACGGCCGCGGTCTCCTCGGCGGAGCAGGCGGTCAGGGCCCAGGCGCCCAGCAGGGACTTGAGCACCTCGTGCGGGAGCGGTTTCACGGACGGCCCGGACGGCGCGGACGGCTCCGGATCAGGGGGCTCCGCCGCCTCGCGGTCCGCCGACCGCACCGGGGGCAGCGACTCCCGGTCGTCCGCGGCGGCCCGGGGCCCCGGTATGCGTCGTTCCACCGGCTGCTCCTCACGGCCGCCGCGGCCCTGGCCGCCGTTCACGGCGTCGGCCCGTAGCCGGGAGGGGCGGTGTCCGTCGAGGAGTGGGTGTGCGCGGTGGAGAGCAGTTGCAGGCCGAGCCGGAGCCGGCGCCGTGCCTCGTCCCCGGTGACACCGAGGTCGGCGGCGGCCTGCCGGTAGTCCCGCCGCTGGACGTACGCGAGGTCCAGGGCGGCGCGCAGCGGTGCGGGCATGGAGGCGACGATGTAGTCGGCGCGTGCCGCGGTGGTCGCCCTGAGCACCCGGTGCTCCAGCTCCTCGGCGTGCGCGTCCGCGTCGGGCCCCTCGGCCTCCGGGTGCGTCCCGCGGAGCCTCTGCACGGACTGGCGGTGGGTGAGCCGGGCCACCCACGAGCGCATCGAGCCGTGCTTCGGGTCGTAGGCGTCCGGGTTCTCCCAGACGTAGCCGAAGACCTCCCGCGTCACCTGGTCCGCGGCGTCCTCGTCGTCGAGCATGCGGTGGGCCTGGCTGTGGACGAGAACGGCGAACCGGTCGTAGAACTCGCCGAGCGCCGCCGCCTCGCCGCGGGCCAGCCGCTGCTGCATGCGGCGGTCCCAGCGCGGTGGTGCGTCCTTCGCCATCCGGCCCCCAGCCCTGTGCCTCTCGTGACGTCGAATGTAGTCGGCAGCATGCTCCGGACACGCACCTTTCCGGCAAGTGCATCCCAGGAGTGGCGCCGGATGATAGAGAATGCTTCACCCCTTGCCTTCTCTCGATCGCATAAACGATCCTGAAGTGATCGTTTTTGGTTGCATCCTGTGCCAGGCTGGTGGGCGGAAGCGGGTTTCGCGGGTGGTTTCGCGGGCAGCCGCGAGGAGGAACGGAAACTTCCGGATCCTCCGGAGCCCCCCGGAACGAGAGGCCGAGTCGCGTGACGCTGAAGGTGTACGAGACGGAGCAGGACGAGTGGACCGTGCTGCGGATCCACGGCGAACTCGACCTCGTGAGCTCACCCGTCGTGCGTCAGTCCGTACACGGCGCCGTGGCCGCGGGGCGGCACGACGTGGTCCTCGACCTCTCCGGCGTCCTCTTCTGCGACTCCAGCGGTGTCAACGTCCTGATCGCCGCCCGGCGCCTCATGAAGTCCTGCGGCGGCCGGCTGCGGCTGATCCTCCCGGCCCGCGGCGCCGTCGACGGCTCCCACGTCAACAAGGTCCTCGGCGCGCTCGGCGTGCGGCGCCTCTTCGACGTCTACCCCGACGCCGGCGCGGCCACCGACGAGGAGTCCCGGCCGCTCACCGCCTGACGCGCCACGCGGCCGTCACACCTCCGGGGGCCGCGGGTGACACGTGACGCCCCGGGCGTCGTACCCTCCCCGCATGGACAGCGCAGAGTACGAGCGCAAGATCGCGCACCGGTTCGCCGCCTTCGACCAGGACGGCAACGGCTACATCGATCGCGCCGATTTCAACGACGCCGCGGCCCGTCTGCTCACCGAGTTCGGCACGAAGGCCCGCTGTGACCGCGGCCAGTCGCTGTACTCGGGTGCGGAGGCCTTCTGGCAGGGCATGGCGGGCATCGCCGACGTGGACGGGGACCAGCGCGTCAGCCGGCAGGAGTTCGTCGGCGGGGCGGTGAAGCGCCTGCGGGACAGCCCCGAGCGCTTCGCCGAGATCGCCCGCCCCTTCCTGCGCGCGGCACTCGCCGTCGCCGCCGGGACGGACCCGGAGGGCACCGGACCCGTCTCCGCCCCGGTGGACCGGGTGGAACGCGCCCTGCGGGTGCTCGGGGCCGAGGACGACCTCGCGCGTCTGGCCGCGCGCAGCCTCGACACCGACCAGGACGGGCGGATCGCCGAGACGGAGGCGGTCGCCGCCTTCTCCGCGTACTTCACGGTCATCGAACCCGACGCCTGACAGCCTGACAGCCTGCCGGGCCCGCCGCCCGCACCGCCCGCCCACCCCGACGGGCCCGGGCGGCGCCCGCACGGCCAACTCGCCCTGCCGGGACCGGTGTCCGGCCGGCCGTGACGCCCGGCCGGGCCCTCGCGCGCCCCGCCGGACGCGGCGGCGACCGCCCGGCAGGGCGCCGGGCGGGCCGTACGGGCCGTGCCGTGTGCGCCCCCCCCCGGCCCGGGTCCCCGGGTCCGGCCCGCGCGTCAACACGCCCGGCGGAGTGAGAAGTTCGCGCACCTCTTCGGCCCGTCCCCGGCCGTCCGGGGGCGCCGCCGCCGTGCCGCTCCGGGGGCGGTCGTGGCTGACCGGGGGCGTACGGGTGGTGCACTCCGAGTGACGCAACGCATCCGAAAATCAGGTGCGCCCCCGATGCGACCGGTCACCGGGCGGAGTCACGGGTGTGCGCTCGGGTACGCTCCGTGGGATGCGAGTGGTACTGGAACCGGACGGACCCGGTACGGCCCCCGAGGCCGCGCCGGGTGGTGCACGGTGTCCTGCTCGCGGCCCACGGAGCTGCGACGGGCCTGTCGGGGACCCGGTCCCCGGGATGCCGGCGCGGCTCTGTTCGACTCTCCGCAGCGCGCGTCGCACAGTATGGACCACGCGTACTCCTTCGCGCGGGAATATGCCCGAAGCGCTTGTTGCGGTGACTGTACGTCAACCATGCTGTCTCACAGGGGAGTCACGTTCCGTGACCCCGAGGAGGCGCGAGGCGATGTGTCCGCCGGTTCGGATGGTGTGAGCGGTGCAGGTGCTTCAGGTTCAGCTGGAGGTCGGGCCGGATCCCGCGGAAGTGGGCCGGGCCCGCAGATGGGCGCGGTCGAGGCTGATCGGGTCCGGGATGGAGGACGACGAGCCCCTCGCGGAAACGCTCATCCTGCTGATCTCGGAGCTCGTCACCAACGCGGTCGTCCACACGGGCTGTCCGGCCGTGCTGCGGATGCTCTTCGGCTCGACGAGCCCGGCCGGTTCGGCCGGCACCGTGCGCGTCGAGGTGGCGGACACCAGCTGCCGTCCGCCCCGGCCGCGTCACGCGGAGGGCGAGGACACCAACGGCCGCGGCCTGGAGCTGGTGGACGGCCTGGCCGACCGCTGGGGCTGGCAGCCGGAGGGCGCGGGCAAGCGGATCTGGTGCGAGATCGACCGCGGTGGCCCGCTGGTGGTCCCTGCGGTCCAGGAGCTGCCCGGCGGCGACCGGGCCCGTCTCTGAGACGGCTCACCCCCCGGTGCCCGGTGGATCCGGGCCGGGCTGATCGCCCGCCGGCGGTCCGGTGACCGGTGGGCCGGCGGCCCGCGGGCCGGGGCTCCGGGGCCGTCCAGCGGAGTGGATGCGACCGCTCACGTCCTGATAGACGTACCGGTCATGAGTGAAACACCGGCCGTCCCCGCAGGCGCACCCGGGGCCTTCGCCGTCCGGGCGGCCGCCGCGGCGGTGGCTCTCGTGACCGTCGCCGCCGGTCTCGGCGTCCGCGCGGCGGCGGGCGGCGACGTGGCGAAGTACGCGGGTGACGCCCTGTACACCGTGCTGGTCCACATCCTCGTGGTCCTCCTCGTGCCCCGGGTCAGGCCGCTGACGGCCGCGGTCACCGCGCTGGCCTTCAGCTGGGCCGTCGAACTGGCCCAGCTCACCGGCGTCCCGGCCGAGCTCGCCCGGCAGAGCACGGCGGCCCGGCTGGTGCTCGGCTCGACGTTCAACGCCCCCGACCTGTTCTGGTACGCGGTGGGGGCGGCCCTCGCCTGGGCCGTTCACCGCCGGCTGCCGCCCGGGCGCCCCTCCGCACGGTTCTGACCCGGCGGGGCCGGCCCGCGGGGGAGCGCCGGGTGACCGGCTCGTACGGCGTGGTCCGTTACGCCCCGGGCGCCGCGGCGGTTCTGACGGCCCTGCTCCGCCGCGCGCGGGGCCCGGGGCCGTCAGCCGTCGCCCGGGGTCCCCGGGCGGGCCGGGTCAGCGCGTCTTCGCGACGCGCGCGGCTATCTTCCGCGCGTCCCGGGCCATCTCGCGGAGCATCCCGCTGATCGGGTTGGTGAAGCCGGTGAAGTAGAGGTCCGGCGCCCCGTCCGGGGTGCGGGCGCCGTGCACCACCGGCCGGCCGCGCGGGTCCAGCACGCCGAGGTGCCCGACCAGGCCCTCCAGGGCGCGTTCGTACCCGGTGGCCGCGATCACGGCGTCCGGGGTGATCCGCGTCCCGTCCGCCAGCAGCACCGCGTCCCCGTCGAACGATCCGACCGTCGCCACCGGGACCACCGTGCCGCGCTTCACCGCGTCGATCAGCCCGACGTCCTGCACGGGGATCGCGCCCTCCTTGACCCGGGAGTACAGGCCCGTGTCGGGGCGGGGGAGGCCCTGTGCCGCGAGGTCGGGCACGGAGACGCGGCACATCAGGCGGCCCGCCCGGTCGACGAGCCCCACCGGCAGCCTGCGGACCAGGACGGCGGTGGCCTGGGCGGGCCAGCCGGCCGTCGAACGGCGCACGATGTGCGGGACCGTGCGGACCGCGATCCGCACCCGGGACGCCCCGCCCTCGACCAGGTCCACGGCGATCTCCGCCCCCGTGTTGCCGATCCCGACGACCAGGACGTCCTTGCCCGCGTACGGGGCGGGGGAGCGGTACTCCGCGGCGTGCACCAGCTCTCCGGTGAAGTCCTCGCTCCCGGCCCACGCGGGGACCTTCGGGGTGTGGTTGAAGCCGGTGGCGACCACCACCGCACGGCCGGTCAGCACCCGGCCGCCGGTGGCGCTCAGCTGCCAGCCGGTGCCGTCACCGGTCCGGTCGATCCGCGAGACCTCGACGCCCGTCACCACCTCCAGCTCGTGGTGCTCCGCGTACTTCTCCAGGTAGCGCACCATGTCGTCGCGCGACACCCAGCGCCCGAACCTGCGGGGCATCGGCAGCCCGGGCAGGGCGGACCAGCGCCGGATCGTGTGGAGGTGCAGCCGGTCGTAGTGGCCCCGCCAGGACGACCCGACCTGGCCGGACTTCTCCAGGACGACCGCCCGGACGCCCTGCTCCCGCAGGGCCGCGGCCGCGGCGAGACCGCCCGGGCCGCCGCCGATCACGTAGACCGGCCGCCCGTCGGTGCGGTCCATGGGGTCGGACGGGGTGTCGTGGGGGGTGGGGGTGCTTTCGGGCATGCTTCGGAGCGTATGTAGGACATGGACATGATGGGTTCCGGTCCGGGCGGGAATCGGTTGCGAAATGATCACGGGCGGGGCGCGGCCCGCTCAGAGCCCCGGAGCGCCCCACACCGGGAACCAGCGCGACAGGTCGTCCTCCACCCGCAGGTCCTCGCCGAGCACGGCCCGCACCTGGAGCTCCAGCTGGTTGTCGCGCCGCTCCCCGCCACCCGGGACCGGGGCGAACGGGTAGAAGGTGCCCCGCTTGTAGAGGTAGACCAGGGCGAGCGAACGCCCCTCCGGATCCCGGAACCCGATCAGCGAGCAGAGCAGATGCGGGCCGAACCCACCGTCCTGGAGCAGCGTGTTGACCGCGTGCAGGTCGTTGACGAGGGCAGCCGTGCCGTCCACACCGGTCTCCTGACGGGCGACCAGCCAGGTGTAGCCGTACGCGTCCCGGCTGAACCCGACCGGGATCCCGCCCCGGTCGGTGTCCGCGTCGAGCAGGTCCTGCACGTCCTGCCGGACCCGGGCGAAGGTGCCGCCCTCCACCCCCGCGAAGCACACCGAGCCGACCCCGGTCGGGGCGAATCCGGTGCCGGCCTGGAGGGTGAGCGCGGCGGACGGTACCGCGAAGAGCCGGTCGAGGTCGGGGCGGACCGGTTTGCTGCGCCCCAGGATGCTGTCGAGCAGGCCCACGGTGGCTCCTCACGGGTGGGACAGGCCGGCCGAGATGCGGGCCAGCTGGTCCAGACGCTGTTCCAGGGTCGGGTGGGAGGAGAACAGCCGGCCCAGGCTCTCCTTGGAGGCGAAGGCGGGCACGAAGTAGAAGGCGTTGTACGGCTCCGCCTTGCGCAGGTCCTCCGTCGGGATCCTGGCCATCTGCCCGCTCACCTTGGTGAGGGCGGAGGCCAGCGACGAAGGGCGCCCGGTGAGCAGGGCGGCCGTGCGGTCGGCCGAGAGCTCCCGGTAGCGGGAGAGCAGCCGGGTCAGCAGGAAGCTCAGGGCGTACACCACCGCGCTGACCAGCGGGATGAGCATGATGATGATGCCCACGGGGTCGTTGCCCCGGCTGCGGGCGAAACCGCCCCACAGGGCCACCCGGGTGACGACGCCGGCGAGGACCCCGAGGAACGAGGCGATCGTCATCACGGCGACGTCCCGGTGCGCGACGTGCGACATCTCGTGCGCGAGGACCCCTTCGAGCTCCTCGGGCTCCAGTCTGCGCAGCAGCCCGGTCGTCGCGCAGACCAGGGCCGTCCGCTCGCTGCGGCCGGTCGCGAAGGCGTTCGGCACGTCGCTCCGTGCGATCGCCACCCGGGGTTTCGGCATGTCCGCGAGGGCGCAGATCCGGTCGATCGCCCCGTGCAGCTCCGGCGCCTCCTGCGGAGTGACCTCCCGGGCGCCCATGCCGTACGCCGCGATGCGGTCGCTGAACCAGAACTGGGCGACGAACATCCCGCCCGCCAGGATCAGCACGAGGGGCCAGGCGCCGCGCAGGACGGCCAGCAGCACGCCCACCAGGACCACGTACAGCAGGCCGATGAAGAACATCGTGCTCACCATGCGGGTGGTCAGACCGCGGTCCGGGGCGTAGCGGGAACGGGTTCGTGCCATGGGTGCCTCCAGCAGCTCACCTGACTCCCATAGTGCCCCTTCCGGGCGAAAGCCGTGTAAGGGCGGCATCAGGGCCAGAGCAGCTCGCGGATCCAGTCCGCCCCCTCGCGGCGGTAGCGCAGCCGCACGTGCCGGCGCCGGTCGTCGCCCTGGAAGAACTCCACCTCCCGCGGCTCGACCACGTACCGGGTCCAGGTCTCCGCCTCGGCGTCCGGCTCCGCCCGGGCGCGTTCCCAGGCCGCCTCGGAGGCGCGTACGAGGTCCTCGTGCGAGGGCAGCACCTCGCTCTGCGACCCGGTCAGCGCGGCGGCCAGCGCACCGGTGGACCGGGCGCTCAGATCGGCCCGGCTCTCCGCGCGGCCCGCGGGGACCACGGTGCCGCGCACCCGCACCTGGCGGCCCTGGGCGGGCCAGTAGAAGCCGAGCGCCGCGCAGGGGCGGGCGGCGAGCTGGCGCCCCTTCGCGCTGGTGGCGTGCGAGGCGAAGTGCCAGCCGCGTCCGTCCGCGTCGTGCAGCATCAGCGTGCGGACGTCGGGACGGCCCTCCGCGTCCGCGGTGGCCAGGGTCATGGTGTGCGGCTCGGTCTGCCCGGCGGCCACCGCCTCGGCGAACCAGGTGTGGAACAGGGGCAGCGGCGTGGAGGGGGCGCGGGACGCGTCGAAACGGGGGAGGGGCACGTCCCAGACGCGCTGTGCGTGGAGCAGGTCGCGGAAGTCCTTCTGTGCATCGCTCATGGGTCCATTCCACCGCCTCGGGCGCCCCGGCGGGACCACCCGCCCGCGCCGGGTCCGGTCCCGGTGCCCTCCGCCCGGCCGTGGGCCCGGCCCGCCGTGCCGCCGTCGGGACCCGGCCGCGGAACCGTACCGCCGCGGGCCGCCGGATCCGGCCTGCGGTCCGCCGGCGGGAACGCCGACGGCGGACCACCGGGGTGGTCCGCCGTCGGTGAGACAGGACGGGGGGAGCCGCACGCGGGTGCGGCGCCCGGTGTGTGCGGGGCGTCCTGGCCGGCGCCTACCTGACCGGCTTCCTGCCGGTGATGCCCAGGTGGACCAACAGGGCGAGGTTCGGCCGGATTTCGGCCTGCTTCACGCCCCAGGTGGTGAAGCCCTTCTGGTGCGAGGCGACCCCCGCGAGCATGACGACCAGGGAGCCGGCCACCGCGCCGGGACTGACCTCCTTGTCGACCCTGCCTTTGGACTGGAGTTCCTTGACCGCGTCCGAGAGGGAGTTGGTGACCGAGTTCAGCACCTTCATGCGGATCTTGTAGAAGCGCTTGTCGCCCTCGGCCGCGCCGAGGTCGACGACACGGAGGATCGCGTCGTGCCGCCGCCAGAAGTCGAGGAATCCCTCGACCAGTTCTTCGGAGGCCTGCCAGCCGGCCTTGCCGGTCCAGGAGCGCCCGCCGACCAGTTCGGTCAGTCCGGCGCCTTCCTTGGCCATTTCCTCGGCGAGTTCGAGAACGGCGCCCTCGACGTCGGGGAAATACTGGTAGAAAGTCGCGGGTGAAGTCCCCGCCTTACGGGCCACGTCGATGACTTTGACGTCCCGGTACGGCGAGGAGCTGAGCATCTCGCTGAGGCAGTCGAGCAGCTTCTGCCGCGTCGCCTGACCTCGCCGACCAGCCACGCGGCCGTCGACGGTGCGCACTTGTCCTGTCATGCCGTCAGCTTACCGAGGGGTGATCCGAGCGCGATCTGACCGACTGCAAATGGGGAACGACCCAGTGCGGACAGGGCGGGCAGGGTAATTCCCGAGGAGGTCCGAGCGGCTTTTCGGGCGGGCCCCGGCGTTTATGGAATTTCTCCCCCGCGGCACTCCCGGGGTGTGTCCGCGGCACCGTGTGAGGCGCCTCCGCGGCACTCCTGAGGGGTATCTGCGGCGCTCCGGGAGCCCGGATGTTCTGGTGCGATGGTGTTATCAACAGCCTGTGGACAACTTCGGTGGACAACGTCCGTCCATGAGGCGTGACCCGGCTTCACGATTCGGGCAAAGGTTCCTTTCGGTCCCTCGGGGCGCGCCCCGGCGCCCCCGAGGCTACGTTGAGTGTGACGGAGGTCACGGCGGTCACCGCCGCGGTCCGCCGTGATCCCCGGTGTGACCGTCCGGACGGCGTCCGGGCACCCGTGATTCCTCCCCCGGCGACGGAAGGACCCCGGCCATGGCCGTCTTCGCGCAGTCCGCGCCGTGCTGGGTGGACGTCCAGCTCGCCGACCTGGAGGCGGGCAAGCGCTTCTACGGCGGGCTCTTCGGCTGGACCTTCCGCGCCGCGGACGGCATGCCCTTCGCCGACGCCTACAGCGACGGGGAGCTGGTCGCCGCGCTGGCCGCGAAGCGGGACGGCCGCATGCCCACGACCTGGGGCGTCTACTTCGCCACCGACGACATCCGGGCCACCGTCGCGCTGGTCCGCGAGGCCGGCGGCCAGGTGATCACCGACCCGGTGCGGGCCGGTGCCGCCGGGGTGCTCGCCCAGGCGGCCGATCCCGGCGGCGCGGTCTTCGGCCTGTGGCAGGCGGGTGAGCGCGCCGGTTTCGAGCAGCAGAACGCCCCGGGAGCCTTCTGCTGGACGGAGGTCCACACCCGGCAGCCGGAGCGCGTGGACGCCTTCTACGAGGAGGTGCTCGGGTTCCGCGGCACCGACCTCGGGCTGCCCGGCCCCGACGGGACGGTGGAGCCGTTCCGGGTCTGGTCGCCCCCCGGGACCGAGCCCGGCGAGGACACCGCGGTCGCCGGGCGCGCGGTCATCACGGACGCGTTCCCCGCGATGCTGCCCAGCTACTTCCTGACCTACTTCGACGTCGCCGACTGCGACCGCGCCGCCGAGACGGCGACCCGGCTGGGTGGCCGGATCACGGTCCCGCCCGTGGACATCCCGTACGGGCGGACGGCGGTCCTCCAGGACGACCAGGGTGCGGCTTTCGCCGTGCTCCAGTCCGCGGAGCGGCTGCCGTAGCCCTCCCGCGGCCGTTCCGCGGCTGTCCTGAAAGGGATGGAGTGCCACACAACACCCCGACTCGCCCCCGGGTTCGCAACCAGGCCCCGGGACAGGAAGAATCAGGGTGCGCACCGCCAAGTGGTGCCCACTGGTGAGACGCTGCACAGGGCGGGATTTCGCGGGCTTCTGTTCCTGAGGCCCGTACGGGGAGGTGGCAGGCAAGTGGAGCAGCTGACGCAGCATGACCCGCGGCGGATCGGCCCGTTCGAGGTGCTGGGACGGCTCGGGGCCGGCGGCATGGGGTTGGTCTATCTGGCGAGGTCGGCGTCGGGCCGACGGGTGGCGATCAAGACCGTCCGCACGGAACTGGCCGAGGACCAGCTGTTCCGGGTCCGCTTCACGCGTGAGGTGGAGGCCGCCCGCGCGGTCAGCGGCTTCTACACCGCCGCCGTGGTCGACGCCGATCCGCGGGCGGCCGTGCCCTGGCTGGCCACCGCCTACGTCCCCGCTCCCTCCCTCGAGGAGATAGTGAGTGAGTGCGGGCCGATGCCGACGCAGGCCGTGCGCTGGCTGGCGGCCGGGATCGCCGAGGCCCTGCAGTCGATCCACGGGGCCGGGCTGGTGCACCGCGACCTGAAGCCGTCCAACGTCCTCGTGGTCGAGGACGGACCCCGGGTGATCGACTTCGGGATCGCGTCCGGGGTCTCCAACACCCGGCTGACCATGACCAACGTGGCGGTGGGCACGCCCGCGTACATGTCCCCCGAGCAGGCGCGCGACTCGCGCAGCGTGACGGGCGCCAGCGACATCTTCTCGCTCGGCTCGACCCTGGTCTTCGCGGCGACGGGCCACGCGCCCTTCCACGGGGCGAACCCGGTCGAGACCGTCTTCATGCTGCTGCGGGAGGGCCCCGACACCGAGGGGCTGCCCGACGACCTGCGGCCGCTCATCGAGGCCTGCATGCAGATGGACCCGACCCGGCGGCCCAGCCCGGCGGATCTGCAGTCCCAGCTGGCCCCGCACCTGTTCGGCTCCGGCAGCGACGACAGCGGCACGGCCTCGGCCTGGCTGCCGGGCGTCGCGACCGCGATGATCGAGCGGCGCCGCGGCGGCGGCCGCACCGTCGGCGTCGCGCCCGCCCCGGTGGCCGTGCCCCCGCCCCCGCAGCAGCCGCCGCCCGGTGCCGACCGGGACAACGCCTGGGGCCCCGGCGGCGACCTGCGGACCGCGCCGGCCCCCGCGCCGGTGTCGGCGCCCGCCCCCGACGGCGGCCCGGTGCGGCTGCCCGGCTCCCGGGTGCCGATCGGCCCCGGGCCGCGCCCCGTGGACGTACGCGGTCCCGCGGCGGCGCACGCCGACCCGGCCACCGGCTGGGTGCGCCCGCCCGGCGGGCACACCCCGGCCGCTCCGGTGCCCGCCCCCGCACCCGCCCCGGACGCGGCGCCCGCCGCGCCCGAGCGCTGGCGGCCGTGGCGCTTCCGCATGTCGAACGACGTGTGGGGCACCCCCGTCGTGGTCGACGACCTGCTGTACGTGACCTCCTTCGAGGTCCACGCGCTGGACGTCGGCAACGGGCGGCGCCAGTTCAAGACCCGTGACGTGGCCTGGTCGATGGCCGTCGACGGCGGCCGGATCCACGCCTCCGACGGCCCGTCGCTGTACGCGCTGGACGCGGCGACGGGCGCCGAGCGGTGGCGTCTCCGGACCGACGCCTGGGTGTACTCCCTCAAGGCCGACCGGGGCACCGTCCTGACCGGGACGCGCGGCGGCGGGGTGCAGGCGTGGGAGGCGTCCAGCGGCGAGAAGCTGTGGGAGACCACGGGCGTCCAGACGGACTTCGAGACGGCGGAGGCCGGTCCCGCGATCCACGACGGGACCGTGTTCCTGTGGCAGGACGCCCGGCTGCGGGCCGTCGACGCCCGCACCGGCACCGAGCGCTGGTCGTATCCGGTCGGCGACGCCGCCTCCTGCGGCGGGGTCCCGGTCCGGGTCACCCCCGCGCCGGACGGCTCCGTGTACGTCGCCGCCGGGACCCGTGTGCTGGCCGTGGACCTGGTCTCGGGCCGGGTGCGCTGGCACTTCGAGTCACCGGCCGTCTTCCTGTCCCCGCCCGCCTTCGCCCCGGGCCCGGCGGTCACCGGCGGCGGGGTGTACCTCGCCGACTACCTCGGCACCGTGTACGCCCTGGACGCCGCGACCGGCAAGGACCGGTGGCGGATCGCGACCGAGGCCCGGCAGTCCGTCGAGCCCGTGCTGGTCACGGCGGGCAACGTGCACGTCGGCAGCGGCAGCGCGCTGTACACCCTGGACGCGGTGACCGGCACCCCGAAATGGCGCTTCGCGGCGGGCGGCGACGTGGTCGGGGCCCCGGTGGTCGCCGACGGCCGGGTCCACTTCGGTTCGGCGGACCACGTGCTCTACACCCTGGACGCGGCGGGCGGCCAGCTCCGCTGGAAGCTGGCCACCGGCGGCGAGATCACCGGCTCCCCGGTGGCGCGCGGAGGCGTCGTCTACGCGTGCAGCAAGGACCGCTGCGTGTACGCCCTGGACGCGCTCAAGGGCACCGGGACGGGGAACAGGGCCCGGGCCTGACGCCCACGCCCGACGGGCGGGGCGGGTGGCACCGGTCCCGGTTCACGGATGGGGCGGGTGGTACCGGTCCCGCTCCTGCGGCTCCTGCGGCCCCTGCGGCTCGTCCCGGACCGGACCGCTGCTCCCGTCCCGCACCGGGAACTCCGCGGTGTCCTCGTCGCCGCGGGCCCCGCGGTGCCGCCCCGGCCCCGTGTACGGGTCCGCCTCGGGTTCCGGCCCCGGCGAGGTGTACGCGGCCGGTCCCGGCTCCTGGGTCGGCGGCCAGGTGTCGGGGCGGTCGTCCGGCGGCACGGGGTACGGCTCGGGGGCGCCGCGCCGCCGCGAGCCCCGCCGGCCCGACATCACCAGCGCACCCAGCAGGAGCAGGACCCCGCCCGCCAGCGCCTGCGCCACGCCCCAGCGCAGGCCGGAGCCCTCGCCGCCGACCGTCAGGCTCCCCACGGCCTGTCCCACCCGCACCATCCACAGCACGGTGAAGCCCAGGATCACCAGTCCCGCGAGCACCACCGCCCCGCGGGAACGGAGCAGGACGCCCACCAGGGTGAGCAGCGCGGCGAACAGGAACGGCAGCAGGATCGAGCCCATCACGGACGACGAGACCCCGGTGATGCCGCCGAACAGGTCCTGGACGCGGTAGTCCCGCCCGAGGCGGTGGTCGTACCAGGTGTGGAACGGGCTCTGCACGGCAGCCGCCGCTCCCACGAGCGCGACGACGGAACCGAGGACGTTGCGGATCATCGACAGCCTCCCGGGCCATGGCGCACGACCGTGCGCACCGCTCCCCGGACCGACGCTACGCCCGGCCGGACCCCCCTGCCATCGGAGACCATGACGAGATCGTGACAGGGTCATGACCGCACAGGGGGTGATGGCCCGGAACGCCGGGTGTCACGCTGTCCTGCGGCCGTACGACGGCCGAAGTGGCCGACAACAACGAGGGGGGCTGCATCGATGATGCGGCGACAGATGAGGTTCGCGGCGGTGCTGGTCGTGGTGGTGCTCGCGCTCACCGGATTCTCGACGTCCAGCAGCGGCGGCAAGAGCGGCAAGAGCGGGAAGAGCCGCAGCGGCGGAAGCTCCGGCGGCGGCTGCTCCAGCTCCAAGAAGAGCAACAACGGCTACCACCACTACGACGACGACGACGATGACGATGTCGCGTCCGGCTCGTCCGGCGGCTCGACGTACGCGTCGTCCACGCCCGGCCCGACCGCCTCGGACTCCCCCCGTGTGCGCGTCATCCGCTGCGCCGCGCCCAGGAAGGGCACGCGCAAGGCGAACACCGCCTCGTCCGTCGAGGTCAGCTCGACGGCGACGGGCACGCACGTGTACGAGATCGACGTGACCTTCGTCGACGCCAAGGGCCTGACCGTCGACACCGGCGAGACCGACGTCGAGGTCGGCGCGGGCGACTCCACGGTCGTCTCGGTCCGGATGGACAGCCCCGGATCGGTCTCCCGGGTGAAGCGCTGCCTGGTCACGGCGGAACTGCGGGCCTGACGGCCGCGCCGACGGGCGGGGGCCCGGGCCCCCGCCCGCACGCGGACATGCGGCGGCCGCGACGGCTCCCCCTCCGCGCCGCCGCGGCCGCCTCCCCCGTCCGGATGGACCTACCGGGGATCGCCACCGGTCATGTGGCTGTCCAGGGTGGTGATCTCGGGCTCCTCGGTCATGTGGCTGTCCGTCGGCCCGGTCTCGGGCTCGCCGGTCATGTGGCTGTCCGTCGGCTTCGCGGCCTTCGAGGAGCCCACCTTCGGTGCCTCGGGCTTCTTGACATCACTCATGCGAGCTCCATTCTCCGGTGCGTGACAGGCGGCCGAACCCGTCCGGCTGTTCCCCCGTGGACGGCCGGACGGGCCGTTCGGAGCCGTTCACCCTAGTGCGCGGTCCGAGCGCCGGATCGCCTGCCCCCCGACGCGACGCTCCGACGGAAAACAGAGTGCAGGGCCGCGATAAACGAACGATGAACGCGCCGTCAGAGCCCGTTGGGGGCCGGTGCGGACGCCAGCAGGAGGCGTACGGCGCCGGCCTCGGGCGCCTTCAGCTGGTCGAGGGTCGACAGGGCCTCCTGCCAGCACACCTGGGCCCGGTCCACCTGCCCGATCCTGTCCAGCGCCTTGCCCAGCACGGTCAGCACGTTCGCGCGGCGCCACTCGCCGCCGATGTGCAGCAGCACCGCGAGGGCCTGCTCTGACAGCGCGGCGGCCTCACCGGGGCGCAGCGCGTCGAGGTGGACCTCGGCCAGCCGGAAGAGCGTCATGCCCTCCCACAGCCGCTGGCGGCTCTCCCGGAACACCGCGAGTGCTTCCTGAAGCCGCTCCTGCGCCTCGCCCTGCCGGCCCGCGCGGGCCAGCGCGAGGCCGAGCGCGTACCGCCCGTTGGCCAGCCGCAGCGTGAGCCCCAGGCGGTTGTAGAGCGCGACCCCCTCACCGGCCAGCTCCACCGCACTGTCCGTGTGGCCGATGGCCAGCCGGATCCGGGAGAGGTTGCACAGGGCGCTCGCCTCCCCCGGCCGGTTCCCGTCCGCCCGGAACGCGGCGAGGGTTTGCTGGAGGAGGGGCTCCGCCTCG
Organism: Streptomyces sp. NPDC006296; assembly: GCF_040613235.1. Classification (NCBI taxonomy): domain Bacteria; kingdom Bacillati; phylum Actinomycetota; class Actinomycetes; order Kitasatosporales; family Streptomycetaceae; genus Streptomyces; species Streptomyces sp. NPDC006296. The sequence goes on from NZ_JBEXRT010000017.1 coordinate 26,761, forward strand.
CCGTGCCGGTTCTGGTACCCGGCGATGATCCCCAGCTCGTTGGGGGCGTTGCAGTGCGTCCAGACGTCCTCGATCGCCGGCACCAGCAGCAGGGCGCGCCGGGCCTCCTCCTCGGCCTGCCCGAACCGCCCCGCGACGCTGTGCACCTGGGCCAGCGTCGTCCGGGCCCGCGCCTCCGACCGCTGGTCGGCCGCGGCCACCGCCGCGTCCCGGACCGCCAGGGCCACGGACTCGAACTGACGCGAGTTCGCCCCCGACTCCCCGAGGTCCTTCGCCGCCAGCATGAGATCGACCGCGCGCCGCACCCGCCCCGAGACCGCCGCCTGCTGTGCACACGCCAGGAGCGGACCCGCCTCGGTGTAGAGCCAGTCCAGCGCGGCCTTCTGCGCGGCGAACTCCAGGCCCGGGTACTCGGTGGCCTCCAGGTGGTCGACGGTCCGGTCGCCCGGCCGCTCCAGCGCGTACACCCCGGCCGCGGTGGAGAGGTAGAAGTCCAGCAGCCGGGCCAGCGCCAGATCCCTCTCCGCCGCCGGATGTTCGTCCCGCTCCGCGCAGGAACGCGCGTAGAGGCGCACCAGGTCGTGGTAGCGGTAGCGGCCCGGGGCCGCCGACTCGACGAGGCTGGTGTCGACCAGGGACTCCAGGAGGTCCTCCGCCGTGTGCGGGTCCAGGTCCAGGACGGCGGCGGCCGCCGCCAGGGAGATGTCCGGCCCGTCCGCCAGGCCCAGGAGCCGGAAGGCGCGGGCCTGCGGGGGCTCCAGCTGGCCGTAGCCGAGCTCGAAGGTGGCCTTCACCGCCAGGTCGCCGGCCTGGAGTTCGTCGAGACGGCGGCGCTCGTCGGCGAGCTTCGCCGCCAGTACCGAGACCGTCCAGGTGCGGCGGGCGGCCAGCCGGGAGGCGGCGATCCGGATGGCCAGCGGCAGGAAGCCGCACGCCGCCACCACGTCCAGGGCCGCCTCGCGCTCCGCGCGGACGCGTTCGTCACCGACGATGCGGGTGAAGAGCTGAAGGGCCTCGTCGGGCGACATGACGTCCAGGTCCACCAGGTGCGCGCCGGCCAGATCGACCATGCGGACCCGGCTGGTGACGAGCGCCGCACAGCCCTCCGTGCCGGGGAGCAGGGGCCGGATCTGGGCGGCGTCGTGGGCGTTGTCGAGCAGGACCAGGATGCGGCGGCCGTCGAGGGTGGAGCGGTAGAGGGCGGCGCGCTCGTCCAGCGAGTCCGGGATCGCGGAGTCGGCGGTGCCCAGCGCCCGCAGGAACGCGCCGAGTACGGTCTCGGGGTCGACGGCCGTGGCGCCCGCGCCCTGGAGGTCGACGTACAGCTGGCCGTCCGGGAAGTGCGGGCGGGCCCGGTGGGCGACGTGCACGGCGAGCGTGGTCTTGCCGACGCCGCCGATGCCCGCCAGCGCGGAGACCGCCATGACCGAACCCTCCGAGCTCGCCAGCCGGTCCCCCAGCTCGGTGACGAACGCGGCGCGGCCCGTGAAGTCCGGGACGGTGGCGGGGAGCTGGGCCGGGCGGACCGGTGCGGCGGCGGGGGCCGGCCCGTCGGCCGCGCGGGCCAGCTCCTCGTCCGCCCGGAGGATCCGCTGCTGGAGCTGGGAGAGTTCGGGGCGGGGGTCGACGCCCAGTTCCTCCGCGAGCAGCCGGCGGGTGTCGGCGTACACCGCGAGCGCCTCGGCCTGACGGCCGCTGCGGTACAGGGCGACCATCAACAGCTCGCGCAGGCGCTCGCGCAGCGGCTGCGCGGCGGTGAGCGCGGTCAGTTCGGAGACCGCCTCCGCGTGGCAGCCCGCCTCCAGGTCCAGGTCCAGCCGGGTCTCGGTGAGCTGGAGGCGCCATTCCTCCAGGCTGGTGCGCTGGTTCTCGGCGTACGGGCCGGGGAGCGAGGCGAGGGCCTCGCCGTCCCAGAGGCCGAGCAGCTTGTCGATCAGTGCCCGGGCCCGGCCGCGGTCCCCGCTGCTCCGGGCCTTCTCCGCCTCCACCGCCAGGTCCTGGGCGAGCGTCAGGTCGAGTGCCCCGCGCGGGATCCGGACGGCGTAGCCCCCCGCCTCGCTGACCAGGACCTCCTGGCCCAGCGCCTTGCGGAGCCTGGACGCGTAGGTGCGGACGGTGGCGAGCGCCTGGGACGGGGGCTCGTCGCCCCAGAGGGCGTCGATGAGTTCGGCGGCGGTGGCCGTCCGGCCGTGGCGCAGGAGCAGGGCGGCCAGCAGGGCGCGTTGCTGGGGGGAGCCCGGGGGGAGGGCCTCGCTGCCGCGCCGGACGCGCACCGGGCCGAGCACGGTGAAGCGCAGTTCGGTGCCGGCCGGTTCGTCCCACGGCGCCCGTTGTTCCGGAACACGCACGCCGGGTCCGTTGTCGCGGTCCATGATGCCCCCTGTCCAGCTCGCCCCGCCGGTCCTGCTGATCCCGCTCTGCCGCGTACCGCTGGTATCGCGTGCACAGTCTGCCTTGTGAGGAGCGGGCCCGTCAGTATCGGGTGGGCTCCGCACCACCCCCCGACAGGAGGCGGCGCGCCGGGCCCGTACGGAGAACCGCCCACCGGGAGGCGGCCGGAGCGGCGGCGGGGAAGAACGCGGGACCGCGGCGGAAAGGCAGGAGCCCCGCCCTCCGCCGAAGCGGGGGAGCGGGGCTCCTTGGGTACTGCTCACTCGGCCGCGATCGGCCGACCCGGGCAACTAGGCCGGGGTGACGTTCTCAGCCTGCGGACCCTTGGGTCCCTGAGTGACGTCGAAGTTCACGACCTGGTTCTCCTCGAGGGAGCGGAACCCGGACGCGTTGATCGCGGAGTAGTGGACGAAGACATCCGGGCCGCCGCCGTCCTGGGCGATGAAGCCGAAGCCCTTTTCAGCGTTGAACCACTTGACGGTTCCGGTAGCCATAAGCCCTCCTTGGGCCAAAGGGTTGCCCTGCTCCAGAACCTGCAAACAAGTCTGAAAACTACAAAAGCCTGCGGGTTACATGCTCCGCAGGCTCTGTACTGCAAGGGAAACCAAACTGCAACTTGCGGGCGAGCCTAGCACGCAGTCAGCGGGGAGCGGTAGAGGGAAAGATCACTTCACCCGGATGTTTGATTGGGCCGCGGGAGAGGTGACGGAGAGGCCCTCCGGAGGCAGTCGGGCGACCCGATGATGTCGGCCGAGAGGGACAGGTCTAGCCTCGCGATGTGGACAATTCAACCGTCTCTCCCGTAGAAGGCGACGACCGTCGCAGCAGGCCGCGCGTCGGCCACATCCAGTTCCTGAACTGCCTCCCCCTCTACTGGGGCCTGGCACGGACCGGAACCCTGCTCGATCTGGAGCTCTCCAAGGACACCCCGGAGAGACTCAGCGAGCAGCTGGTCCGCGGGGACCTCGACATCGGTCCCGTCACCCTGGTCGAGTTCCTGCGCAACGCCGACGACCTGGTGGCCCTCCCGGACATCGCCGTCGGCTGCGACGGCCCCGTGATGTCGTGCGTGATCGTGTCCCAGCTCCCCCTGGACCAGCTGGACGGCGCCCGGGTGGCCCTCGGATCGACCTCGCGCACCTCCGTACGGCTGGCCCAGCTGCTGCTCTCCGAGCGCTTCGGCGTCGCACCCGACTACTACACCTGCCCGCCGGACCTCGGCCTGATGATGCAGGAGGCCGACGCGGCCGTCCTCATCGGTGACGCCGCGCTCCGGGCGAACCTGCACGACGCCCCCCGGCTCGGGCTCCAGGTCCACGACCTGGGCGAGATGTGGAAGGAGTGGACGGGGCTGCCCTTCGTCTTCGCGGTCTGGGCGGCGCGCAAGGACTACCTGGCCTCGCACCCGGACTACGTGGAGAAGGTCCACGAGGCGTTCCTGGCCTCCCGCGACCTCTCGCTGGAGGAGGTCACCAAGGTGGCCGAACAGGCCGCGCGCTGGGAGTCCTTCGACGCCGAGGTGCTGGAGCGCTACTTCACCACGCTGGACTTCCGCTTCGGTCCCGACCAGCTGGCGGGCGTGCGTGAGTTCGCCCGGCGGACCGGCCCGACGACCGGATTCCCCGCGGACGTGAAGGTGGAACTGCTCGGCGGCTGACCGGTGTCCGGGCCGTGCGCGGGCGACCGCGGACGGAGGCGGAGCGGGGGCCGGCGCGCGGAACTCCGCGGGCCGGCCCCGCGCGCCCCGGCCTCCGCGCACGGGTGCGGAGGGGGACCGGAATGCCGCCCGGAGAAAGGGTGAATCCTGAACCTTCTCCGTGCTCTCCTTCTCCGCGCCGCTTTCCCCTGATGCGTGACTCCGGCATTCCGTTCCCGGGAAAGGGCGTGAATGGCCGGAGTGCTGTCGGACGGCCCTCTCCCCGCGCCTTCCGGGACGCCTCTCCGCGCACCTCTTCGCGGACGGGCGGGGAATAGCGGACGGCTCCGGGAAGGCCTTCCGGTTTCCTCCGGTGAACCCGGCCGGTACGGACGAACGGCGTATTCGCGCCTTTCCGTGTGGCGAAATCCCTGCTTCGTGCCCATAGGGGCGATATCGGCGCACGGGGTCTCCGTGACCGTGCGACCGGGGCGGCCTAGGCTGCCGTCCGAGTCCCGGGTCCACAGGGGGAGACCGTATGCAGCCGCTGGAAACCGGCGAACCGCACACCATCGGTGCCTACCGGCTGCTCGGCAGACTCGGGGCGGGCGGCATGGGCCGCGTCTACCTGGGCCGCAGCGCGGGCGGACGCACCGTCGCGGTCAAGGTCGTGCACCCGCACTTCGCCCTGGACGAGCAGTTCCGCGCACGGTTCCGCCGTGAGGTGGACGCCGCCCGGCGCCTCGGCGCCCGGTGGACGGCCCCGGTGCTGGACGCCGACCCCGAGGCGGCGGTGCCCTGGGTGGCCACCGGCTACGTCGCCGGGCCGCCGCTCTCCGAGGCCGTGACCCGCCACGGTCCGCTGCCCGACTACGCGGTGCGGACCCTGGGGGCGGGGCTCGGCGAGGCGCTCGACGCCGTGCACGGGCACGGCCTCATCCACCGGGACGTGAAACCGTCCAACATCCTGCTGGCCCTGGACGGCCCCCGGCTGATCGACTTCGGGATCGCCCGGGCGCTGGGAGCCACCGTCTCCCTCACCTCCACCGGCGTCTCCGTCGGTTCGCCCGGCTACATGGCACCCGAGCAGATCCGCGGCCTGGACATATCCGGGGCGGCCGACGTGTTCTCGCTCGGCGCGGTCCTCGCCTACGCCGCCACCGGCAGCGACCCCTTCCCCGGCGACTCCTCCGCCGTCCTCCTCTACAAGGTGGTGCACGAGGAGCCCGAACTCGGCGACCTGGAGGGCGAGCTGCGCGAGCTGGTCGCCGGGTGCCTCGCCAAGGACCCCGCGGACCGGCCCGCCCCCGCCGAACTGGCCCGCAGGCTCGCACCCGGTGGCGCGGCGGCACTGGTGGCACCGGGCTGGCTCCCCGGCCCGCTGGTCCGCGAGGTCAGCCGGTCGGCCGTGGCCCTGCTGGACCTGGAACCGCAGGACGCGCCGGTGCGGTCCGGACCCGTGCCCTTCACCAGCGCCTCGCTGGGCAGCGCGGCCCCCGGCACCTTCGGCCTGCCGCTGCCGCTGCCGCTGCCGCTGCCGCCCGCCGGGCCGCCGGCCGGCGCGGACACACCGGGGGAGCGCGGCACGGGCGCCCGCGTCGCCGTCACCGTGGACGCGGGTCCGGAGCCGGGCACCCGCCGGGGACGACGGGTCAGCTGCACCGTCGCGCTCGCCGTCGCCGGGGCGCTCGCCGCGGTGACCGTGGGCGCCGGGACGCTGGGTGACCTGTTCACCGGCGACGACGACGGGGGACAGGGCAGCACCCACGACGCCGCGAAGCCCCCGGCGACGACCGGGCCGCAGGACCCGCCGGGCTCCGGGCAGTCCTCCGGGTCGGCCGCCCCCTCGGGTTCCGCCCCGGTGAGCGCGGTGCCGAAGGAGTTCGCCGGCACCTGGAAGGGCTCCGCCACCGAACGCAGCGGCGCGCCCCACGGCACGGTCACGGCGGTCTTCGTCGAGGGGAGGAAGGGCGAGGAGGTGGTCCGGCTGTCGTACCGCTTCGACGCGCTCGGCACCACCGTGGTGTGCAAGGGCGTCGGCACCCTCGTCTCCGGCACCGCCACCTCCCTGAAGATCCGGGAGCGCGCCGACCCGGACGCCCGTACCGGTGCGGCGTGCACGGGCGGCGCCGCCGACCTCGACTTCACCCTCACCTCCGGCGGCACCCTGCGCTACGAGTCCCACGAGGAGGCCGCGGGAACGCCGACGGGGACGCTCACCCGGTCCGACGGCTGAGGCCGGGAGGGGCTGGCGTAGGCTGGATCGGTCCGTGGAACAGCAGCAGAACCGCCGAAAGGTGACAGCCCGGTGACCGAGAAGGCCGACCTTCAGCCCGTCCTCGACCGCGCCGCCGCAGGCGGGCGGATCTCCCCGGAGGAGGCGCTCGACCTGTACAGGTCGGCTCCGCTGCACGCACTGGGCGCCGCGGCCGACGCCGTGCGCCGACGCCGTTACGCCGGTACGGAGCACATCGCGACGTACATCATCGAGCGCAACATCAACTACACCAACGTCTGCGTCACGGCCTGCAAGTTCTGTGCGTTCTACGCGCCGCCCAAGGACACCGCCAAGGGCTGGTCCCGCGACCTCGACGACATCCTGCGCCGCTGCGCGGAGACCGTCGAGCTGGGCGGCACCCAGATCATGTTCCAGGGCGGCCACCACCCGGACTACGGCGTCGAGTACTACGAGGAGCACTTCTCCGCGATCAAGAAGGCGTTCCCGCAGCTGGTCATCCACTCGCTGGGCGCCTCCGAGATCGAGCACATGGCCCGCATCTCGGGTGTCTCCGCCGAGGAGGCCGTCGCGCGGATCCACGCCGCCGGCCTCGACTCCTTCGCCGGCGCCGGCGCCGAACTGCTGCCCGCCCGGCCGCGTACGGCGATCGCCCCGCTCAAGGAGTCCGGCGAGCGCTGGCTGGAGATCATGGAGATCGCCCACGGCCTCGGTGTCGAGTCCACCTCCACCATGCTGATGGGCACCGGCGAGACCAACGCCGAGCGGATCGAGCACCTCCGGATGATCCGCGACGTCCAGGACCGCACCGGCGGTTTCCGGGCCTTCATCCCGTACACCTACCAGCCGGAGAACAACAAGCTGAAGGGCCGGACGCAGGCCACGCTCTTCGAGTACCTGCGGATGATCGCCATCGCCCGGCTCTTCCTCGACAACGTCGCCCACATCCAGGGCTCCTGGCTGACCACCGGCAAGGAGGTCGGCCAGCTGTCCCTGCACTACGGCGCCGACGACCTCGGCTCGATCATGCTGGAGGAGAACGTCGTCTCCTCGGCGGGCGCGAGGCACCGCTCGAACCGGCTGGAGATCATCGACCTGATCCGCAAGGCCGGCCGCGTCCCCGCCCAGCGCGCCACGACCTACGAGCACCTGGTCGTCCACGACGACCCGGCGAACGACCCGGTCGACGAGCGGGTCGTCTCGCACATCTCCTCCACCGCGATCGACGGCGGCACGGCGCACCCGGAGCTCAAGCTCCTCGACACCCACTGAACCGCCCGTGCTGACCGTGCACGCCGCACCGCTGGTCCTCCCGGTCGGTGCGGCGGCCGTGGACGGCGGCGCGGTCGCGGTGGACGGCGACCGGGTCGTGGCCCTCGGCCCGTACGACGCGGTGACGGCCGCCCACCCGGATGCCCGGGTCCGCCGGTGGCCGGGCGTCCTCACCCCGGGCCTGCGCCAGTGGGACGGCGTCCCGCTGCTGACCCGCTGCTACCACCCGGACCCGCGCGAGGCCGACGAACTGGGCGACCAGCCCCTGACCGGGGCGGACTTCGAGCGGCTGGCCGCCGGCGCGGACGGACCGCGCAGGGCCGGCAGCGTACGCCGCGGGCTCCAGCGCATGCTGCGGCACGGCACCACCCATCTCGCGGGCGGGTTCGGCGACCCCGCCGTGTGCACCGCCGTGACCCGGGCCGGGCTGACGGTGGTCCCGCCGGCCGCGTCCCCGGCCGGAGAGCCCGCCCCGGACCGCTCCGCCCCGGGCTCCCTCGCCCGGGACCCCTTCGCCCTCGACCCCTTCGTCCGGGGGCACGACCTCGCCGGCTCGGTGCACGGGCCGCTCACCGTCGGCGGCCGTGCCGACCTCGCGGTCTTCGACGTGCCGGACGAGGCGGCCCTGTGCGCGGCCGGCGCCGTGTCCTGCGTGGCCACGGTCCTCGGCGGACGGCTGGTGCACCGGCGGCGGTGACCGTGACGGCCCGGCGGCCACCGCGGGGGCGTTCCCGGCCCGGCGGGCGGACCGGGCGCACGGCGGGGACCGAGTCGGGCCCCCACGGCGGGGACCGGCGGGGGCCACGGACGCCCGCGCGTCATGCCGGTCCGACCGGCGGGGCCACGGACGTACGTGCGCCGGGCCGACCGGGCGGGCGGCCCCACCGGCGCGACGGGCCTACGGTGCGGGCGGGCCGCCCAGGTAGCGGCCGTTCTCGTCGTACGGCCAGGCGTTGGACACACAGCCCTTCAGGCCCTTGATCTGCTGCATCATGGCGGGGGCCGGCCGGCCGGCGCCGGGGCAGGTCTCGTGGCCGTGGCCCAGCCAGTGCCCCACCTCGTGGTTGATGATCAGGGCCCGGTACTCCGCCGCGGAACCGTCGAACGTCGGTGAACCCAGCTGCCAGCGGGCGAGGTTGACCATGACGTTCTTCCCGCCGCGGCAGTTCACCTCGCCCCTGGTGTCGAGGCCGTACTGCCCGCAGAGCCGGTCGGTGGTCCTCGGCGTCCCGATCCGTATCACCAGTCCGGCCGATCCGTCGGCGACCTGGCGGAAGGTGCGGCTCCCTCCCTCGCTCCAGCCCCGGGGGTCGGAGAGTATCGCCGCGACGTCCTCGGCGGCGCTGTCCGGGTCCACCCCGATGCCGTCCTCCACCTCCACGCGGTAGCGGCTGCCGCCGCCCGGCCGGACGCCCGCGCGCGCCACCGTGAAGGTGCCGGGACCCGAGGCCGGGACGGAGCGCGCGTCCACGGGCTCCTCGGCGTCCGGCGACTCCCCGGCCTCCGGTGACGCACCGGCGTCCGCGGGGGCCTCGGTCTCCGGGGCCTCCGGCGGGGGCGGGGCCGGGGACGAGGCGGTCCCGGACGCCTTCCGGCCGGCCGCCGCCGCGGTGTCGTCGTCCTCCCACGGTGCGGAGAGGTGGAGGAAGGCCGCCGCGGCGGCCGCGAGCACCACCCCGGTGAGCCCCGCCCGCCGCCGGCGGATCCGCATCCGCCGGACGGCGGACCGCCTCCGGGACCCGGTGCGGGAGGCCCGGGCACCCGGCGCGGGCCTCCCGGGGCCCCGGGACCGGCCGGTGGTGTTCCGTCTGCGCTGTCTGTCGTCTCTGTGCATGCGGTGGTGAACGTCCGTGCTCTCGGTGTGGCCGCCCGGGACGGAAGGATCGTCCGCCCCGCACGCTGACCTGCTCCCCGGGCACCGGGTGCCCGTCCGCGCCGGAACGGTGTCCGGCGGCCCCCTCTCCCCACGCCGTGGGGGAGCCGCCGGGCGGTCACCGGCGCGGAAACCCCTTTCCCTCGCCCCGTCAGACGTCGATCGGGGCGGTGCTGTTCCCGAAAACCCCGATGACCTGTCCGGCCGCCGGATCCCTCCCGCGCCGGGCCCGGCCCGTCACCCGCCGGGTGCGCCCCGCCCCGTACCGGACCCGGGGCGCACCCGGCGCCGCTTCCGCGGTCGCGCCGGGCGCCGCCCGCGGGGAAACGCCGACGCCGGTCCACACCGCCGCGGGGCAGCGGGGGCGGGGCTGCTTGAATGGGACGGTGACCCGAGCATCCCTGGACAAGCAGCCGCACGAAGTCGCCTCGATGTTCGACGACGTGGCGGCGAACTACGACCTCACCAACGACGTGCTGTCGCTGGGACAGGCGCGGCTGTGGCGCAAGGAGGTCGCGCGGGCCGTCGACGCGCGCCCGGCGCAGAAGATCCTCGACCTGGCGGCCGGCACGGCCACCTCCTCGCAGCCGTTCGCCCGGGCCGGCGCCTACGTGGTGCCCTGCGACTTCTCGATCGGGATGCTCAGGGTCGGCAAGAAGCGCCACCCGTGGATGCCGTTCACCGCGGGCGACGGCACGAGGCTCCCGTTCAAGGACGCGACCTTCGACGCCGTCACGATCTCCTTCGGGCTGCGCAACATCCAGGACACCGGTGCCGCGCTGAGCGAGCTGTACCGGGTCACCCGGCCCGGCGGACGGGTCGTGATCTGCGAGTTCTCCCAGCCGACGTGGACGCCCTTCCGGACCGTCTACACCGAGTACCTGATGCGGGCGCTGCCCCCGGTCGCCCGGGCGGTGTCCTCCAACCCGGACGCCTACGTCTACCTCGCCGAGTCGATCCGCGCCTGGCCCGACCAGGCCGGCCTGGCGACGCTGCTGCAGAAGGCCGGCTGGTCGGACGTGGCCTGGCGCAACCTCACCGGTGGAGTGGTGGCGCTCCACCGGGGCGTGCGCGCCTGACCCCGCGCGCGCTCAGAGGACGAGCCGGAAGCAGTGCGCCTCCTGCTGCAAGGGGGTCGTGTACGTCTCCGCCCGCCGCATCCCGAGCCGTACGGCCACCGCCGCGGACCGGGTGTTCCGCGCGTGGATCATCGCCACGACCTCCCGGGTGCCGAGCGTCCGCATCCGCTCCAGCGTGGCCTGCGCGGCGGCGGTCGCGTACCCCCGGCCCCAGGAGGCCCGGCCGAGCCGCCAGCCGATCTCGGTCTCGCCGACCGGCCCGTACGTCGTGTGCGGCCACGGCTGGGCACCGGTGAAGCCGAGGACCGCCCCGGTGCCGTCCAGCACCGTCCACAGGCAGTGGCCGCGCTCCGCGTCGTGTCTGCGCTGGCGCGCGGTCAGCTCCTCGTACACGGACAGTTCGGCGGCCCGGCCGCCGAGGAACTCCATCACCTCGGGATCGGCGAAGACCCGGTGCCAGGACAGGGCGTCCTCGTCGGTGGGGACGCGCAGACGTACGGACGGGGCCGGAGAAGGCACGATCGGCATCGGGGAGCCCTTCGGGAGGTTGATCGGCGGCCACCCATAGACTGCACGCGACATGTGCCGCGCGGCACGCGAATTCGAGTCTTCGGGAGATCCGACCGTGACCGAGCCCCTCTCCGAACACAGCGCGGACGTGATCGTCGTCGGAGCGGGCCCAGCCGGCTCCACGACCGCGTACCACCTCGCGAAGGCCGGACTCGACGTCCTCCTCCTGGAGAAGACGGCCTTCCCGCGTGAGAAGGTCTGCGGCGACGGTCTCACCCCGCGCGCCACCAAGCAGCTCGTCTCCATGGGCATCGACATCTCCGAAGAGGCGGGCTGGCTGCGCAACAAGGGCCTGCGCATCATCGGCGGCGGTGTCCGCCTCCAGCTCGACTGGCCGGACCTCGCCTCGTACCCGGACTACGGTCTGGTCCGCAAACGCGACGACTTCGACGAGCAGCTGGCCCGCCAGGCCCAGAAGGCCGGCGCCCGCCTGTACGAGCGGTGCAACGTCGGGGAACCGGTCAAGGACGAGCGCACCGGCCGCATCACCGGCGTGCACGCCAAGCTCGGCGAGGAGAAGACCCCGGTCACCTTCCACGCCCCGCTCGTCGTCGCCGCCGACGGCAACTCGACCCGGCTGTCCCTCCACATGGGCCTGCACCGCCGGGAGGACCGCCCGATGGGCGTCGCGGTCCGCACGTACTTCACCTCGCCGCGCCACGACGACGACTACCTGGAGTCCTGGCTGGAGCTGTGGGACCGGCGCGGTGCCGAGGACCGCCTGCTGCCCGGCTACGGCTGGATCTTCGGCATGGGCGACGGCACGTCCAACGTCGGCCTCGGCATCCTCAACTCCTCGTCGGCCTTCAAGGAGCTCGACTGGCGCGAGGTGCTCAAGGCCTGGTGCGCCTCCATGCCGGAGGACTGGGGCTACACCCCCGAGAACATGACGATGCCGATCCGCGGGGCCGCGCTCCCGATGGCGTTCAACCGCCAGCCGCACTACACCAAGGGCCTGCTGCTCGTCGGCGACGCCGGCGGTCTCGTCAACCCGTTCAACGGCGAGGGCATCGCCTACGCCATGGAGTCCGGCCAGATCGCCGCGGACGTCATCGTCCAGGCGCACGCCCGCGCGACCCCGGCCCAGCGGGAACTGGCCCTCCAGCACTACCCGAAGGTCCTCAAGGACACCTACGGCGGCTACTACACGCTGGGCCGCGCCTTCGTGAAGATGATCGGTAACCCGAAGGTCATGAAGATCGCCACCCAGCGCGGCCTGACCCACCCCGTCCTGATGAAGTTCACGCTGAAGATGCTCGCCAACCTCACCGACCCGACGGGCGGCGACGCCATGGACCGCATCATCAACGGCCTCTCCAAGGTCGCCCCGAAGGCCTGAGCGGACGGGTCCGGGCGCCGGTCCGCGGCGGCCGGGCCTGGGATAGGTTCGAGCCATGGGGGCGAAGACGGCACGGACCACCGGCAGCGTGAGACGGCTCGGCGCGGCCGGTTCCGCGGCCGTGGCCCTGGGCGGCTGGGCGGTCGGCACGCTGCCGGCCCACGACCCGTGGGGGCTGTGGGTGTCCCACGGCCCGGCGGTGCGGGCCGCCGGCTACGCGCTGTCCTACGGCGGACTGACGGTGCTCGTCGTCGCCTGGTGGCTGTACGGCCGGGCCGGAGCCTCCGTGCGCGACACCCTCACGACCCTCGGGTGGTGGGCGGCACCGATGGTCCTCGCGCCCCCGCTGTACAGCGCCGACGTCTACAGCTACATCGCGCAGGGCGTCATGGTCCTCGAAGGGCACGACGTCTACAGCGTGGGACCCTCCGCCCTCGACCCCGACGGGCCGGGCGGTGACGCGGCGGCCAGCGTCGGCGGGCACTGGACCGACACCCCCGCCCCGTACGGGCCGTTCTTCCTGCTCCTCGCCCGCGGCGTCGCGTGGGCGACCGGCGGCACCCTGGTGCCCGCCGTGCTGGGGATGCGGCTGATCGCCCTCGGGTCGCTCGTGTTGATCGTGTGGGCCCTGCGCAACCTCGCCCGGGAGCACGGCCGCAGCGAGAGCGCCGCACTGTGGCTCGGCGCGCTGAACCCGCTGCTGCTCATCCACGTCGTCGGCGGTGCCCACAACGACGGGCTGATGACCGGGCTCATGCTGGCCGGTGTGCTGCTCGCGCTGCGCGGGAGGTGGATCCTCGGCTCGGCGGTCATCGGGCTCGCCATGATGGTGAAGTCACCCGCGGCGGTGGCGCTGCTGTTCGTCGGTGTCGTGGTGGGCCGGGCCGCTGCGGGTCCGGCCGTACGCCGGGTGGCCAAGGGGCTGCTGGCCCCCGGGCTGGTCGCCGGGGCGGTGGTCGTCGGCGCGACGGTGCTCGGCGGCACCGGCTTCGGCTGGATCGGCACCCAGAGCGTCGCCGGACGCATCCACACCGCGCTGTCCCTCAGCAGCGACCTCGGCCTGGGCCTGGGCGAACTCCTGCGGCTGCTGGCCGGAACGGACCCCGGCCCGGTCAAGTCCGCCGTGCAGAACCTGGGCCTGCTGATCGCACTCGCGCTGATCGCACGCCTCGCGTGGCACGCGACGACCGGACGCACCCGGCCCGTGCCCGCCCTGGGCCTCGCGCTGCTGGCCCTGGTCGCCCTCTCGCCGATGGTCCAGCCCTGGTACCTGCTGTGGGCGACCGCGGTGATCGCCGCCACGGCGGACGGCGGCCGGGCCCTGGGCGCGGTGACCGTGCTCTCGGCCGCCCTCGTCTACGAGACCCAGCCCTCGGGCTCCACCCCGCCGTACGGTTTCGTGCTGGCGGCCCTGGTGTGCGTGGCGGGTGTGCTGCTGCTGCGCCGGGAGGGCGCCGGCGGACCCGGGACGCAGCGGCGGGCTCCGGCGGAGGCCGCCCCGGAAGCCGATACCGGCACCGGCACCAGTAACGGCACCTGCACGAGTACCGGCCCCGTCGGGGCCGAGGCGCCGGAGACACCCCGCGCACGATGACGGGCCGTCACTCCGAACGGTGGAGTGACGGCCCGTGGTCGTCTTCGGGGACGCGGAGCGCGTGGATCAGAGGACGCGGACGGCGCCCGACGGCGGGTCGTAGTCCAGGGACTTCTGCACGACACCGGTGCTGGAGTTCTGCGCACCGACGAACTGACCGCCGCCCACGTAGATCCCGACGTGGTAGGCGCTGCCCGCACCGCCCCAGTACAGGATGTCGCCGGGCTGGAGGTTGTCGAGCGAGACCTGGGTGCCGGCCGTCGACTGGTCCTGCGAGACGCGCGGCAGGTCGACGCCCACCGTGCGGAAGGCGGCCTGCACGAGGCCCGAGCAGTCCCACGAGTTCGGACCGGTGCCGCCGGAGACGTACGCGTCGCCGACCTGGGACTGCGCGAACGAGACGACCGACGCGGCGGACCCGGTGGCGCTCGACGAGCTCACCGACGCGGACGCGGTGGACGAGCCCGAGGAGCCCGAGGAGCCGGTGGACGCGCTGAGCGTGGTGCGCTCGGCGGAGCGGGAGGCGCGCTCGGCGGCGGCCTTCGCCTTCTTCTCGGCCTCGGCGGCGGCCTTGGCCTTCTTCTCGGCCTCCGCCTTGCGGACGGCCTCGGCCTTGGCCTTCTTGGCGGTCTTGGCGGCGGTGGTCGCCGCGGCGTCCTCGGCGGCGCGCGTCTCCAGGTCGAGAGCGACCGCCTGGGTGGCCTGCGCGGAGGCCGCGACGGAGGTGGAGAGCCCGGCGGTGATGGTGGGCATCTCGATGGTCTGGGTCACCGGCTCGGCCTGGGCCGGACCGGCGGCACCCGCGACCGCGATGGTGCTGAGCATGCCGCCGGCAACTCCTGCCCGCAGCGCCGTCTTCGAGGCGCTCCGGCGGGGTTTCCGGTGGCTGGGTATGTGAGCGGTGTGGGACATGGGTACTAGCGCTATCAGGGCCGTAGGGGTCCCATCAAGAAACGTGTGTTGCGACACAGTTACGTTCGGAACCTGTGAATCCGCTTATTGAGCGCCCTTATTGACGCCCTAAGGGGCAAAACGGGCGCACCGTTGTACCCCTGTGATCACGGCCTTCTTTCAATAGGTCCGAATTGCCCGTCGCTTACCATCTGTTCACACGCTTGGCCAAGCCCGCTTCTCTTGGAGTCCGCGTGGGGTGACGCAGGTCACTCCGTGCTCCTCCGGTGCGAGGCAACCGTCCGGCCGCACGCCGCGTTCCGTGCGCGGGGGCCGCGCGCTCCGGGCGCTGTGCACCATTGGCGCACGATGTCCGGTTCGGTACGGACCTGACGGGATGTCACCGATCCTCCGCCCGGGACCGCACCCGCTCCGACGCCGGCCCGCCCGCACTCCCTCGCACCGGCCCGCCGGTGTCTCCCGGAGCCGCCCCGCCGGCTCCTCCTGCTGCCGCCCCGCCGACGGCCCCGGTGCCACCCCGTCGGCGATTCCCGCCGGCGCCCCGCCGGTGCTCCCCGGCGGCGGTCCGTCCGCACCTCTTCCCGCCGGGTCGGCCCGCTCGTCGGGCCCGCGCGCCCGTCCGTCCGGAAGATCGTGAATGCGTGCGCAATGTCCACATCGGTACCGGAGGTGCCCCGTCCGGGTGCCCTCGTCGCGGGTCGCTTCCCTTATCACGTGCTCGATATCCAGCGCCAATTTGCTTGTACATGGCGTCGATTGATAGTGCCGCGCCCCTTTGACCAGCGACAACACCGCGAGATGTCACGTCTCGTAACCGCTCGGCCGCTTCGCGTACGAAGATCACCGCTCATCCGACTTCATGATCGTTCGTCAGGTGGTGGAGATCACAAAGACGTTGGTGTACCCCGTGTCGCAGATCACAGGACGGCAGGCATAGGATGCGGGGCAGTCGGGCTTGTGAACTGCCTCACATGTGCACGATCTTGATGAGGTGGCGAGCCGGTCGCCCGATGCGGTCCAACGGTCAAGGACGACTGGAAGGAGCGAGGAGCGTGAATGCCTACGCGCCCATCCTCGTGCTCGGCGCCCTCGGGGCAGGGTTTGCGATCTTCTCCGTGGTCATGGCCACGCTAATCGGCCCGAAGCGCTACAACCGAGCAAAGCTCGAAGCATACGAGTGCGGCATCGAACCCACCCCCACTCCAGCCGGAGGCGGCCGTTTCCCCATCAAGTACTACCTGACGGCGATGCTGTTCATCGTCTTCGACATCGAGATCGTCTTCCTCTATCCCTGGGCGGTCAGCTTCGACGCCCTGGGGATCTTCGGGCTCGTGGAGATGCTGCTCTTCGTGCTCACCGTCTTCGTCGCCTACGCGTATGTGTGGCGCCGGGGCGGCCTGGAATGGGACTGAGGGGCTGAGGGGCACACCATGGGACTCGAAGAGAAGCTGCCGAGCGGCTTTGTGCTGACCACTGTCGAGCAGGCCGCCGGCTGGGTACGGAAGTCCTCCGTCTTCCCCGCCACCTTCGGCCTCGCCTGCTGCGCCATCGAGATGATGACGACCGGCGCCGGGCGGTACGACCTGGCCCGTTTCGGGATGGAGGTCTTCCGCGGATCGCCGCGGCAGGCGGATCTGATGATCGTGGCGGGGCGGGTCAGCCAGAAGATGGCGCCCGTCCTGCGGCAGGTCTACGACCAGATGCCCGGCCCCAAGTGGGTCATCTCCATGGGGGTCTGTGCGTCATCGGGTGGAATGTTCAATAACTACGCCATTGTTCAGGGTGTCGACCACATCGTCCCGGTCGACATCTATCTGCCGGGATGCCCGCCGCGTCCCGAGATGCTGATCGACGCCATCCTCAAGCTCCACCAGAAGATCCAGGGCTCCAAGCTCGGGGTCAACGCGGAGGAGGCCGCCCGCGAGGCGGAGGAGGCGGCGCTCAAGGCGCTCCCCCTGATCGAGATGAAGGGGCTGCTGCGATGAGCGACGAGCACGGCACGGACAGCGGCCAGGTGCCGGTCCCGCGGGACGACTCCGGTGAGGTCATCGGCGTACGCAGGGGCATGTTCGGCGCGAACAACGGCGGCGACACCTCCGGCTACGGGGGGCTCGTCCGCACGGTGACCCTCCCGGGCGCCACCGCCCGGCCGTACGGCGGCTGGTTCGACGAGGTCGCCGACGAACTGGAGGGCGCGCTGGAGGAACAGGACCTGGTCCCCTCCCACGCCATCGAGAAGACGGTCGTCGACCGGGGTGAACTCACCTTCTTCATCGCCCGCGAGCACCTGCTCCCGGTCGCCCGCACCCTGCGCGACGACCCGGCCCTGCGCTTCGAGCTCTGCACGGGCGTCAACGGGGTCCACTACCTCGGGGACGAGGGACGCGAGCTGCACGCGGTCTACCACCTGCGCTCCCTCACCCACGGGCGGCTGATCCGCCTGGAGGTGTCCGCCCCGGACAGCGACCCGCACATCCCGTCCCTCGTCGAGGTCTATCCGGCCAACGACTGGCACGAGCGCGAGACCTACGACTTCTTCGGCCTGATCTTCGACGGGCACCCCGCCCTGACCCGGATCATGATGCCGGACGACTGGCAGGGCTTCCCGCAGCGCAAGGACTACCCGCTCGGCGGCATCGCCGTCGAGTACAAGGGCGCCCAGATCCCGGCTCCGGACCAGCGGAGGTCGTACAGCTGATGACTACTCCCCGAGCAACACCCCGCGCCACCACCGAGGGGACCGTGTACACGGTCACCGGCGGCGACTGGGACGAGGTGGTCGAGTCCGCCGCGAAGTCGGACGACGAGCGGATCATCGTCAACATGGGTCCCCAGCACCCGTCCACGCACGGCGTGCTGCGGCTGATCCTGGAGATCGACGGCGAGACCGTCACCGAGGCCCGCTGCGGCATCGGCTACCTCCACACCGGCATCGAGAAGAACCTCGAATTCCGGAACTGGACGCAGGGCACCACCTTCGTCACGCGCATGGACTACCTGACCCCCTTCTTCAACGAGGCGGCCTACTGCCTCGGGGTCGAGAAGCTGCTCGGCATCGAGGACCAGATCCCCGACCGGGCCACCGTCCTGCGGGTGCTCCTGATGGAGCTCAACCGGATCTCCTCGCACCTGGTCTGCATCGCCACCGGCGGCATGGAACTCGGCGCCACGACGATCATGATCTACGGCTTCCGCGATCGTGAACTCGTTCTCGATCTCTTCGAGCTGATCACCGGACTCCGGATGAACCACGCGTTCATCCGCCCCGGCGGCCTCGCCCAGGACCTCCCCATGGGGGCGATCGACCGGCTCCGCGAGTTCCTGAAGACCATGAAGAAGAACCTGCCGGAGTACGACAAGCTCGCGACCGGCAACCCCATCTTCAAGGCCCGTATGCAGGACGTCGGATACCTCGACCTCACCGGCTGCGTGGCGCTCGGCGCCACCGGCCCGGTCCTCAGGTCCGCCGGACTCCCGCACGACCTGCGGAAGACCGATCCGTACTGCGGCTACGAGACCTACGACTTCGAGGTCCCGACCGCGGACAGCTGCGACGCCTACGGACGCTTCCTCATCCGCCTGGAGGAGATGCGCCAGTCGCTCAGGATCGTCGAGCAGTGCCTGGAACGGCTGGAGCCGGGCCCGGTCATGGTCGCCGACAAGAAGATCGCCTGGCCCGCGCAGCTCGCGCTCGGGCCCGACGGCCTCGGCAACTCGCTCGACCACATCAAGAAGATCATGGGCACCTCCATGGAGGCCCTGATCCACCACTTCAAGCTGGTGACCGAGGGCTTCCGGGTCCCGGCCGGGCAGGCGTACACCGCCCTGGAGTCGCCCAAGGGCGAACTCGGCGTGCACGTCGTCTCGGACGGCGGCACCCGCCCCTTCCGGGTCCACTTCCGGGACCCGTCCTTCACCAACCTGCAGGCCATGGCGGCGATGTGCGAGGGCGGCCAGGTCGCCGACGTCATCGTCGCCGTCGCGTCCATCGACCCCGTGATGGGAGGCGTCGACCGGTGACCGCATCGAACCAAGAAGTCAGCCTGGGGATGCCGCAGCTCCCCGCCCCGCCCTACCCGGACGAGGTGCGCGCCGTCCTCGAAGCGGACGCGAAGGAGGTGATCGCCCGCTACCCCGGCAGCCGCTCCGCGCTGCTGCCGCTGCTGCACCTGGTGCAGTCCCAGGAGGGGTACGTCTCCCGCACGGGCATCGCGTTCTGCGCCGAGCAGCTCGGCCTCACCACCGCCGAGGTCACCGCGGTCGCCACCTTCTACACGATGTACCGGCGCCGGCCCGGCGGTGACTACCAGGTCGGGGTCTGCACCAACACCCTGTGCGCGGTCATGGGCGGCGACGCGATCTTCGACCGGCTCAAGGAGCACCTCGACGTCGGCCACGACGAGGCCGGCGCGACGACCGACGACGGCAAGGTCACCCTCGAACACATCGAGTGCAACGCGGCCTGCGACTTCGCGCCCGTCGTGATGGTGAACTGGGAGTTCTTCGACAACCAGACGCCGGAGAGCGCGACACGGCTCGTCGACGACCTGATCGCCGGCCGGACCGTGGAGCCCACCCGCGGCGCCCCCCTGTGCACCTACAAGGAGACGGCCCGGATCCTGGCCGGCTTCCCCGACCGGCGCCCCGGCGCCGTCGAGGCGAGCGGCGGAGCGGGCGCCGCCTCCCTGGTCGGGCTGAAGCTCGCCAGGGGCGAGGCCGCCCCGCAGGCGCGGGTGGTCGGACCGAGGGGCGCGACCCACCGGGACGCCCAGGACCCGCACCCCGAGGACGCTGCGCCCCACGACCCGTCACCGGCCGAGCGGCTCAGCTCGCACGACGCACCGCAGCAGACATCGGCCTCCGACCCGGAGCACCCGGCCGGGCCCGCCGCCGAGGAGGGGGAGTGATGACGTTGGCGACCGAGCCCGACACCAACGGGAGCAGCCCGGAGAAACTCCTGGCCCCGGTCCTCTCCGCCTTCTGGGACGAGCCGGAGTCCTGGACGCTGGACACCTACCGCCGCCACGACGGGTACGAGGGCCTGCGCAAGGCCCTGGCCATGACCCCCGACGACCTCATCGCGTACGTCAAGGACTCCGGTCTGCGCGGACGCGGCGGCGCCGGCTTCCCCACCGGGATGAAGTGGCAGTTCATCCCGCAGGGCGACGGCAAGCCGCACTACCTGGTCGTCAACGCCGACGAGTCCGAGCCCGGCACCTGCAAGGACATCCCGCTCCTCTTCGCGAACCCGCACAGCCTCATCGAGGGCATCGTGATCGCCTGCTACGCGATCCGCTCCTCGCACGCCTTCATCTACCTGCGCGGCGAGGTCGTGCCCGTCCTGCGCCGGCTGCACGAGGCCGTGCGGGAGGCGTACGAGGCGGGCTACCTCGGGAAGGACGTCCTGGGCTCGGGGCTCGACCTGGAGCTCACGGTCCACGCGGGTGCGGGCGCCTACATCTGCGGTGAGGAGACCGCGCTCCTCGACTCGCTCGAAGGACGGCGCGGCCAGCCCCGGCTGCGGCCCCCCTTCCCCGCGGTCGCCGGCCTGTACGCCTGCCCCACCGTGGTGAACAACGTCGAGTCCATCGCCTCCGTGCCCGCGATCCTGCACAAGGGCAAGGACTGGTTCACGTCGATGGGCAGCGAGAAGTCCCCGGGCTTCACGCTGTACTCGCTCAGCGGACACGTCACCAGCCCCGGACAGTACGAGGCCCCGCTCGGCATCACGCTGCGCCAGCTCCTCGACATGAGCGGCGGCATCCGGAAGGGCCACCGCCTCAAGTTCTGGACCCCGGGCGGCTCCTCCACCCCGATGTTCACCGAGGAACACCTCGACGTCCCCCTGGACTACGAGGGGGTCGGCGCCGCCGGATCCATGCTCGGCACCAAGGCGCTGCAGTGCTTCGACGAGACCACCTGCGTGGTGCGCGCCGTCACCCGCTGGACCGAGTTCTACGCCCACGAGTCCTGCGGCAAGTGCACGCCCTGCCGCGAGGGCACCTACTGGCTCGTCCAGCTGCTCCGCGACATCGAGGCGGGCAAGGGCGAGATGGCCGACCTCGACAAGCTCAACGACATCGCCGACAACATCAACGGCAAGTCGTTCTGCGCACTCGGCGACGGCGCCGCCTCGCCGATCTTCTCCTCGCTGAAGTACTTCCGCGAGGAGTACGAACAGCACATCACCGGCAAGGGCTGCCCCTTCGACCCGGCCAGGTCGACCCTCTGGGCCGACGACGAAGACGACAAGAACGCTCACCGGGGGGTGAACGCATGACAGTCACCACGAGTGCGCCCTCCGGGGGCGGCGAGGCGGCCGTTCCGCCCGAGGACCTCGTCACGCTCACGATCGACGGCATCGAGATCAGCGTGCCCAAGGGCACCCTCGTCATCCGCGCCGCCGAACTCCTCGGCATCGAGATCCCGCGCTTCTGCGACCACCCGCTCCTCGACCCCGCCGGCGCCTGCCGGCAGTGCATCGTCGAGGTCGAGGGCCAGCGCAAGCCGATGGCGTCCTGCACCATCACCTGCACCGACGGCATGGTCGTGAAGTCGCAGATCACCTCGCCGGTCGCGGAGAAGGCCCAGAAGGGGGTGATGGAGCTCCTCCTCATCAACCACCCGCTGGACTGCCCCGTCTGCGACAAGGGCGGCGAGTGCCCCCTGCAGAACCAGGCGATGTCGCACGGCGGCGCCGACTCCCGCTTCGACGGGAAGAAGCGCACCTTCGAGAAGCCCGTCCCCGTCTCCACCCAGGTGCTGCTGGACCGCGAGCGGTGCGTGCTCTGCGCGCGCTGCACCCGGTTCTCCAACCAGGTGGCGGGCGACCCGATGATCGAGCTGATCGAGCGCGGTGCGCTCCAGCAGGTCGGCACCGGGGAGGGCGACCCCTTCGAGTCGTACTTCTCCGGCAACACCATCCAGATCTGCCCGGTCGGGGCGCTCACCTCGGCGGCGTACCGCTTCCGGTCCCGGCCGTTCGACCTGGTGTCGGCGCCCTCCGTGTGCGAGCACTGCGCCGGCGGCTGCGCGACCAGGACCGACCACCGGCGCGGGAAGGTCATGCGGCGGCTCGCCGCCAACGACCCCGAGGTCAACGAGGAATGGCTCTGCGACAAGGGCCGCTTCGGCTTCCGCTACGCCCAGCAGCGCGACCGGCTCACCACCCCGCTGGTCCGCAGTGCCGAGGGCGTGCTGGAACCCGCGAGCTGGCCCGAGGCGCTGGAGGCCGCGGCGGCCGGTCTCTCCGCCGCCCGCGGCAGGGCCGGTGTGCTCACCGGGGGCCGGCTGACCGTCGAGGACGCCTACGCCTACAGCAAGTTCGCGCGGGTCGCCCTCGACACCAACGACATCGACTTCCGGGCCCGGGTGCACAGCGGTGAGGAGGCCGACTTCCTCGCCTCGCGGGTGGCCGGCCGCGGCCGCGACCTGGACGGCGGCGGGGTCACGTACACCGCCCTGGAGAAGGCCCCGGCGGTCCTGCTGGCCGGCTTCGAGTCCGAGGAGGAGGCCCCCGGCGTCTTCCTGCGGCTCCGCAAGGCCCACCGCAAGCACGGGCAGCGGACGTTCGCGCTCGCCTCGCACGCCAGCCGCGGCCTGGACAAGGCGGGCGGTACCCTGCTCGCCGCCGCCCCCGGCACCGAGACCGAATGGCTGGACGCCCTCGCGGGCGGGGTCGGCCTGGACGGCGACGGAGCCGTGGCGGCCGAGGCGCTGCGCGGCGAGGGCGCCGTGATCGTGGTGGGCGAACGGCTCGCCGCGGTCCCCGGGGCCCTCACCGCCGTGCTGCGCACGGCCGCGGCGACCGGCGCCGCCCTGGTGTGGATCCCGCGCCGGGCCGGCGAGCGCGGCGCGCTGGAGGCGGGCGCGCTCCCGTCGCTGCTGCCGGGCGGCCGTCCCGCGACGGACCCCCGGGCCCGTGAGGAGGTGGCGTCCGTCTGGGGCGTCGCCGAACTCCCCGCCCGCTTCGGCCGTGACACCGGCCAGATCGTGGAGGCCGCGGCCACCGGCGAACTGGGCGCGCTGCTGGTCGCGGGTGTCGACCCGGAGGACCTGCCCGACCCGGCGGCGGCGCTCCGGGCGCTCGACGAGGTCGGCTTCCTGGTCTCCCTGGAGCTCAGGCCCGGCGCGGTCACCGAGCGCGCCGACGTCGTCCTGCCCGTCGCGGCCGTCGCGGAGAAGTCCGGCACCTTCCTCAACTGGGAGGGCCGGGCCCGGATGTTCGAGGCCGCGCTGAAGCCGGAGCAGATGCCGAGGACGCTCTGCCCGACCGACGCGCGGGTGCTGCACATGCTGGCCGACGCGCTCGACGTCCACCTCGCGCTGCCCGACCTGCGGGCGGCCCGCCGTGAGCTCGACCGCTTCGCCGGCTGGCAGGGCGGCCACGCCGACGACCCGCGGGCCACCTCCCGCCCGGTGCCCCGGCCCGGTGACGGCGAAGCGGTCCTCGCCGGCCACCGGATGCTGCTCGACCGGGGCCGGCTCCAGGAGGGCGACGAGGCGCTGGCCGGCACCCGGCACGCGGCCGTCGCCCGGCTGTCCCCGGCCACCGCGGCCGAGTCCGGGGTGAAGGACGGCGACCTGCTCGCCGTCACCGGGCCCGCCGGCACCACCGAACTCCCGCTGGCCGTCACCGAGATGCCCGACCGGGTGGTCTGGGTGCCGCTCAACTCCGTCGGCAGGGGCGTCCCCGCCGACACCGGCGCCCGGCCGGGCGGGCTGGTCCGGATCGGTCCGGCCGCCCCGGGCTCCCACGTCGTGACAACGGAGGTAGGAGAGTGACCGGCCTCGAACGGCTCGCCGCGGCGCCGCAGAACACCGTCCTGGCAGCCGAGGACCTCTCGATGTTCGGCACGGACCCCTGGTGGCTCGTCGTCGTCAAGGCGGTGTTCTGCTTCGCGTTCCTGATGCTGACCGTGCTCTTCTCCATCGTGTGGGAGCGCAAGGTCGTCGCCTGGATGCAGCTGCGCATCGGACCCAACCGGCACGGCCCCTGGGGCATGCTCCAGTCGCTCGCCGACGGCATGA
This sequence comes from Streptomyces sp. NPDC006296, assembly GCF_040613235.1. Classification (NCBI taxonomy): domain Bacteria; kingdom Bacillati; phylum Actinomycetota; class Actinomycetes; order Kitasatosporales; family Streptomycetaceae; genus Streptomyces; species Streptomyces sp. NPDC006296. The sequence goes on from NZ_JBEXRT010000017.1 coordinate 50,693, forward strand.
AACTGATGCTGAAGGAAGACGTCGTCGTCAAGCGCGCCGACAAGGTCGTCTACATCCTGGCCCCGATCGTGGCCGCCGCCCCGGCGTTCATGGCGATCGCCGTGATCCCGTTCGGGCCGGCGGGCAACGAGGTCTCGATCTTCGGCCAGCGCACGACGATGCAGCTGACCGACCTGCCGATCGCGATGCTGTACATCCTCGCGGTCGCCTCCGTCGGCATCTACGGCATCGTGCTGGCCGGCTGGTCCTCCGGATCGACGTACCCGCTGCTCGGCGGTCTGCGCTCCTGCGCCCAGATGATCAGCTACGAGATCGCGATGGGCGCCGCGTTCGCCTCGGTGTTCCTCTACTCCGGTTCGATGTCGACCTCGGAGATCGTGGCGGCCCAGCAGGACCGCTGGTTCGTCCTGCTGCTCCCCGTCTCCTTCATCATCTACATCGTCACGATGGTCGGGGAGACCAACCGCGCGCCGTTCGACATGCCGGAGTCCGAGGGCGACCTGGTCGGCGGCTTCAACACCGAGTACTCCTCGATCAAGTTCGCGATGTTCATGCTCGCCGAGTACGTCAACATGGTCACCGTCTCCGCGGTCTCGGTGACCCTCTTCCTGGGCGGCTGGCGGGCTCCGTACCCGATCAGCACCTTCTGGGAGGGCGCCAACCACGGCTGGTGGCCGCTGCTCTGGTTCGTCCTCAAGGTGCAGCTGCTCCTCTTCTTCTTCATCTGGCTGCGCGGCACCCTGCCCCGCGTCCGCTACGACCAGCTGATGAAGCTCGGCTGGAAGGTCCTGATCCCGGTCTCGGTGGTCTGGCTGATGCTGGTCGCCACGGTCCGGGCGCTGAACAACGAGGGGTACGACTACTCCAGGATCCTGCTGTACGTCGCCGGGGCCGTCATCGCGGTCCTGCTGGTCTCCTTCGTCGCGGACGTCTTCCGCGACCGCAGGGCGAAGGCCGCCGAGGAGGCGGCCGGACCGGAGCCGGCGTTCGACCCGATGGCGGGCGGGTTCCCCGTGCCGCCCCTGCCCGGCCAGGCCCTGCCGCCGGTGCCGCGCCGCACGCCGCGACGCGAGCGGGAGCTCGTTGTCAGTGGCGGGCCGGATACTCAGAGTGACGACCATGCGGGTGCGGGAAGTACGAGTGACGGAAGGGAGGCCGACGGTGTCTGAGTCAGCGGACCCCTCGGGGGAGAAGTTCCAGAACCCGGTGGCCGGCTTCGGCGTGACCTTCAAGGCCATGTTCAAGAAGCGGCTGACCGAGCAGTACCCGGAGACGCAGAAGGTGACGGCGCCGCGCTTCCACGGCCGCCACCAGCTCAACCGCCACCCCGACGGCCTGGAGAAGTGCGTCGGCTGCGAGCTGTGCGCCTGGGCGTGTCCGGCGGACGCGATCTACGTCGAGGGCGCCGACAACCAGGACGGGGAGCGCTACTCCCCGGGCGAGCGGTACGGCCGCGTCTACCAGATCAACTACGCGCGCTGCATCCTCTGCGGGCTCTGCATCGAGGCGTGCCCCACCCGGGCGCTCACGATGACCAACGAGTTCGAGCTCGCCAACACCACCCGCGAGAGCCTCATCTACACCAAGGACGAGCTGCTCGCGGGCCTGGAGGAAGGCATGGTCGACAGCCCGCACGCGATCTTCCCCGGCATGGACGAACAGGACTACTACCGCGGTCTGGTGACCGAGGCCGCTCCCGGCACGGAGCGCCAGACCGCCGTCTCCAAGGGAGAAGCGGACAAGGGGGTGGACGCATGACCGCCGGCCTGGCCGCAGCGGCCACCGCGACCTCGACCGGCGAGGCCGTCCAGTTCTGGATCCTGGGCACCGTCGCCGTCGTCGGGGCGCTCGCCACCGTCCTGATGAAGAAGGCGGTGCACAGCGCGCTCTCGCTCGCCGGCACCATGATCGTGCTGGCGGTCTTCTACCTCGCCAACGGCGCCTACTTCCTGGGCATCGTCCAGATCGTCGTCTACACCGGCGCGATCATGATGCTGTTCCTCTTCGTGGTCATGCTCGTCGGCGTCACGGCGGCGGACTCGCTGAAGGAGACCCTCAAGGGCCAGCGCTGGCTGGCCGCAGCCTGCGGACTCGGCTTCGGCGTCCTGCTGATCGCCGGTATCGGGCAGGCCTCCCTGAGCTCCTTCAACGGCCTGGGCGCGGCGAACGCCCGGCACGGCGGAAACGTCGAGGGCCTCGCCAACCTCATCTTCACCAAGTACGTCTTCGCGTTCGAGATCACCGGCGCCCTGCTGATCACGGCGACCGTCGGCGCGATGCTGCTCACCCACCGCGAGCGCACCGAGCGCGCCAAGACGCAGCGGGAGCTCTCCCGGGAGCGGGTGCGCAGCAGCCACCTGCCGCCGCTGCCGGCCCCCGGTGTCTACGCCCGGCACAACGCCGTGGACATCGCGGGACTGCTCCCGGACGGCACCCCGTCCGAGCTCACCGTCATGCGGACGCTGCGTCAGCGCGGCCAGATCCGCGACGTGTCCGGCGAATCGATCGCCGAGCTCAAGGCGCTGGAACAGCGCTCCGGGGAGCGGCTCGGCCGCGACCGCGGCCCAGCCCGTGACCACGCGGAAGAAGAGGAGGAGGTCGCCAAGTGAATCCGGTCAATTACCTCTACCTCGCGGCCCTTTTGTTCACGATCGGCGCCTCCGGCGTGCTGATCAGGCGGAACGCGATCGTGGTGTTCATGTGCATCGAGCTGATGCTCAACGCCTGCAACCTCACGCTCGTCGCGTTCTCCCGGATGCACGGCAACCTCGACGGCCAGATCCTCGCGTTCTTCACGATGGTCGTCGCCGCCGCGGAGGTCGTCATCGGGCTCGCGATCATCGTGTCGCTCTTCCGCTCCCGCCACTCGGCCTCGGTCGACGACGCCAGCCTGATGAAGCTGTAAGGGGTCGGACTCGTGGAAAACCTGATTGCGCTGCTGGTGGCGGCGCCCCTGCTCGGAGCGGCGGTCCTGCTCTGCGGCGGACGCCGGCTCGACCGGGCCGGACACTGGATCGGCACCGTGCTCGCCGCCGCGTCGTTCGGCGTCGGCGCCGTGCTGTTCACCGACATGCTGGGCAGGGGCGCGGAGGACCGCACCCTGCACCAGCACCTGTACACCTGGATCCCCGTCGAGGGGTTCCAGGCCGACGTGGCCTTCCAGCTCGACCAGCTGTCGATGACCTTCGTCCTGCTGATCACGGGCGTGGGCACGCTGATCCACCTCTACTCCATCGGCTACATGGAGCACGACGAGCGGCGGCGCCGCTTCTTCGGCTACCTCAACCTCTTCCTCGCGGCGATGCTCATCCTGGTCATCGCCGACAACTACCTGCTGCTGTACGTCGGGTGGGAGGGCGTCGGTCTGGCGTCGTACCTGCTCATCGGCTTCTGGCAGCACAAGCCCAGCGCGGCCACCGCCGCGAAGAAGGCCTTCCTGGTCAACCGGGTCGGAGACATCGGCCTGTCCATCGCGATCATGCTGATGTTCACCACCTTCGGCACCTTCGCCTTCGGGCCGGTGTTCGCGGCGGCCGGGGAGACGAGCGAGGGCAAGCTCACCGCGATCGGCCTGATGCTGCTCCTCGCCGCCTGCGGCAAGTCGGCCCAGGTCCCGCTGCAGTCCTGGCTCGGGGACGCGATGGAGGGCCCGACCCCCGTCTCGGCCCTCATCCACGCCGCCACCATGGTGACCGCGGGCGTCTACCTCATCGTCCGGTCCGGTGCCGTCTTCAACGGGGCGCCCGACGCCCAGCTGGTCGTCGTGGTGGTCGGCGCCGTCACGCTCCTCTTCGGTGCGATCGTCGGTTGCGCGAAGGACGACATCAAGAAGGCCCTCGCAGGGTCCACGATGTCCCAGATCGGCTACATGATCCTCGCCGCGGGCCTCGGCCCCATCGGCTACGTCTTCGCGATCATGCACCTGGTGACCCACGGCTTCTTCAAGGCCGGGCTCTTCCTCGGCGCCGGTTCGGTCATGCACGGCATGAACGACGAGGTGGACATGCGGAGGTACGGCGGACTGCGGACGTACATGCCGGTCACCTTCGTCACCTTCGGCCTCGGGTATCTCGCGATCATCGGCTTCCCCGGCCTGTCCGGCTTCTTCTCCAAGGACATGATCATCGAGGCGGCCTTCGCGAAGGGCGGCACCGAGGGCTGGATCCTCGGCTCCGTCACCCTGCTGGGCGCCGCGATCACCGCGTTCTACATGACGCGCGTGATGCTGATGACGTTCTTCGGCGAGAAGCGCTGGCAGCCCGACGCCGAGGGACACGAGCCGCACCCGCACGAGTCGCCGAAGTCCATGACGATCCCGATGATCGTGCTGGCCTTCGGGTCGGTCTTCGCGGGAGGTTTCTTCTCGATCGGCGACCGCTTCGTGCACTGGCTGGAGCCCGTCACCGGCCACGAGCACGGACACGCCCCGGTCAGCGCGGCCACCGTCACCGCCGCCACCATGGTGGCGCTCGTCATCGGTGTCGCCATCGCCTGGGCCGTGTACGGACGGAAGGCCGTCCCCGCGGTGGCCCCGCGCGGCTCCCTGCTCACCAGGGCGGCCCGCCGGGACCTCCTCCAGGACGACTTCAACCACGTGGTCCTGGTCCGCGGCGGCGAACACCTCACCCGCTCGCTGGTCTACGTCGACCACACCCTGGTCGACGGTGTGGTCAACGGCACGGCCGCCTCGATGGGCGGGCTCTCCGGCCGGCTGCGCAAGCTGCAGAACGGCTATGCCCGCTCCTACGCGGTCTCGATGTTCGGCGGTGCGGTGGTCCTCATCGCCGCGACCCTGCTGATGAGGGCGGTCTGATCCCATGTCCTTTCCCCTCCTGACAGCGACGGCGGCGCTCCCGGCGATCGGCGCGATCGCCACCGCCGCCGTCCCCGCCGCACGGCGCACCGCGGCCAAGTGGCTCGCCCTGGCCGTCTCGCTGGCCACGCTCGTCCTGGCCGGCCTCGTGTTCGCCCGCTTCGAACCCGGCGGCGACCGCTACCAGCTCACCGAATCGCACGCCTGGATCAAGGACTTCGGCGTCCGCTACGAACTGGGCGTCGACGGCATCGGGGTGGCGCTCCTCGCGCTCACCGCGCTGCTGATCCCGTTCGTCGTCCTGGCCGGCTGGCACGACGCCGACCCTTCCCCGGGCTCCCGGCCCCGTTCGGGCAGGGGAGACGCCGGCGGGACCACCCCGTACCACTGGCGCCCGACCCAGGGCTTCTTCGCCCTGATCCTCATGGTCGAGGCGATGGTGATCCTGTCCTTCGTGGCCACCGACGTCTTCCTCTTCTACATCCTCTTCGAAGCCATGCTCATCCCGATGTACTTCCTCATCGGCGGCTTCGGGGACCGGGCGCACGCCGGCAGCGACGAGAACGCCGCGGCGCAGCGCAGCTACGCCGCCGTGAAGTTCCTCCTCTACAACCTGGCCGGCGGGCTCATCATGCTGGCCGCCGTCATCGGGCTCTACGTCGTGGCGGGCACCTTCTCGCTCTCGGAGATCGCCGAGGCGCGGGCCAACGGCTCGCTGGAGATGGCGACCTCGACCGAGCGGTGGCTGTTCCTCGGGTTCTTCTTCGCCTTCGCGGTGAAGGCCCCGCTGTGGCCGCTGCACACCTGGCTGCCCAACGCGATGGGGGAGGCGACCACCCCGGTGGCCGTCCTGATCACCGCGGTCGTCGACAAGGTCGGCACCTTCGCGATGCTCCGCTTCTGCCTCCAGCTGTTCCCGGAGGCCAGCAAGTGGGCCACACCGGTGATCCTGGTGCTGGCGCTGATCTCCATCGTCTACGGCGCCCTGCTCGCGGTCGGCCAGCGCGACATCAAGCGGCTCATCGCCTACGCGTCGATCTCGCACTTCGGCTTCATCGTGCTGGGCATCTTCGCGATGACGAGCCAGGGCCAGTCGGGCGCCACGCTCTACATGGTCAACCACGGCCTGTCGACGGCCGCCCTGATGCTGGTCGCCGGATTCCTGATCACCCGGCGGGGCTCCCGGCTCATCTCCGACTACGGCGGGGTGCAGAAGGTCGCCCCCGTCCTGGCGGGCACCTTCCTCATCGGCGGTCTGGCGACCCTCTCGCTGCCCGGGCTCGCCCCGTTCGTCAGCGAGTTCCTCGTCCTGGTCGGCGCGTTCAGCGCGTACCCGGTGGTCGGCATCATCGCCACCGTCGGCATCGTGCTCGCCGCGCTGTACGTCCTGGTCCTCTACCAGCGGACGATGACGGGCCCGGTCAGGGAGGGCATCGGCGGCATGCCCGACCTCAAGGTCCGTGAGCTGGCGGTCGCCCTGCCGCTGATCGCCCTGCTGATCTTCCTGGGGGTCTTCCCGCAGCCGCTGACCGAGGTCGTCAACCCGGCGGTCCAGCACACCATGCACGACGTACAGAAGAAGGACCCCCAGCCCGAGGTGGAGGCCGCCAAGTGAGCGCAACAGCTGTCCACAGCCTGTGGACGACGGCGGGCGGGGTGACATCGGCCGCCCCGGGCGACCGGTTCACCGCACCGACCATCGAGTACGCCCAGCTGGCACCCGTCCTGATCGTGGTCGGTGCCGCCGTCCTCGGGATCCTGGTGGAGGCCTTCCTGCCGCGGCGGGCGCGCTACACCACCCAGGTGTTCCTGACGGTCGTCGCGATCGCCGCCGCGTTCGCCGCGGTGATCGGACTCGCCGCCGACGGGTACGCCACGAAGAACGCCCACATCGCCGCGATGGGCGCGGTCGCCGTCGACGGACCCGCCCTGTTCCTCCAGGGCACCATCCTGCTCGTCTCGATGGTCTCCGTCCTCACGTTCGCCGAGCGGCGCCTCGATCCGGCCCCGGACGGCCACCGGGTGGACTCCTTCGCCGCGCAGGCCGGGTCGGTGCCCGGCAGCGACGGGGAGAAGGCCGCGGTCAAGGCCGGATTCACCACCACCGAGGTCTTCCCGCTGGCCCTCTTCTCCGTGGCCGGCATGCTGGTCTTCCCGGCGGCCAACGACCTGCTGACGCTCTTCGTGGCGCTGGAGGTCTTCTCCCTCCCGCTCTACCTCCTGTGCGCCGTCGCCCGCCGCAAGCGGCTGATGTCGCAGGAGGCGGCCGTGAAGTACTTCCTGCTCGGCGCCTTCTCGTCGGCCTTCCTGCTCTTCGGGATCGCCCTGCTCTACGGATACGCGGGCACCGTCGCGTACGCCGGCATCGCGAACGTCGTCGACGGCAGCGTCCAGCAGATCGACCCGGCGCTCGCCGGCACGATGGGCAACGACGCACTCCTGCTGATCGGCGGCGCGATGGTCCTCATGGGCCTGCTCTTCAAGGTCGGCGCGGTCCCGTTCCACATGTGGACGCCGGACGTCTACCAGGGCGCCCCGACCCCGGTCACCGGCTTCATGGCCGCGGCCACCAAGGTCGCCGCCTTCGGCGCGCTGCTCCGCCTGCTCTACGTCGTCCTGCCGGGGCTCACCTGGGACCTGCGGCCGGTCATGTGGGGCGTCGCGATCGTCACGATGCTGGGCGGGGCGGTCGTCGCGATCACCCAGACCGACATCAAGCGGCTCCTGGCCTACTCCTCGATCGCGCACGCGGGCTTCATCCTCGCCGGTGTCATCGCGTCCAGCCCCGAGGGCATCTCGTCCGTCCTCTTCTACCTGGGCGTGTACTCCTTCGTGACCGTCGGCGCGTTCGCCGTCGTCACCCTGGTGCGGGACGCGGGCGGCGAGGCGACCCACCTGTCGAAGTGGGCCGGTCTCGGCCGGCGCTCGCCGCTGACCGCGGCGGTCTTCGCGGTGTTCCTGCTGTCCTTCGCCGGTATCCCGCTCACCTCGGGCTTCTCCGGGAAGTTCGCGGTCTTCAAGGCGGCGGCGGACGGCGGCGCGAGCGGTCTCGTCGTGGTCGGTGTGATCTCCTCCGCCATCGCCGCGTTCTTCTACATCCGGGTCATCGTCCTGATGTTCTTCAGCGAGCCGAAGGCGGACGGCCCCACGGTCGCCGTCCCGTCCCCGCTGACGATGACCACGATCGCGGTCGGCGTCGCCGTGACCCTGGTGCTCGGCCTGGCCCCGCAGTACTTCCTGGACCTGGCGAGCCAGGCCGGAGTGTTCGTGCGGTGACGCACGGCTGTACCACGACGGCGCCGGACGGGCAGGGGAAGTCACGCTCGTCCGGCGTTGTCGTACGCGGCGCCTATGGTTGCTGTGGACGCGACGGCCGGGCGACGGCACGGACGACACAGACGGCACGGACGGGCGGAACGGGACGATGGGTGTGACGACCGAGAACGCGGCGCAGCAGACGCTGCACCGGGTGTTCGGGTACGAGGCGTTCCGCGGCGAGCAGGGCGCGGTGATCGACCATGTCGTCGGGGGCGGCGACGCGGTCGTGCTCATGCCCACCGGTGGCGGCAAGTCCCTGTGCTACCAGATCCCCGCCCTGGTCAGGCCGGGCACCGGCATCGTCGTCTCCCCGCTGATCGCCCTCATGCAGGACCAGGTGGACGCCCTGCGCGCCCTCGGGGTCCGCGCGGGCTTCATGAACTCCACGCAGGACCTCGACGAGCGCCGCTCGATGGAGGCGCAGTTCGTCGCCGGTGAGCTCGACGTGCTGTACCTGGCCCCGGAGCGGCTGCGGCTGGACTCGACGCTCGCCCTGCTGGCCCGCGGCGAGATCTCCGTCTTCGCCATCGACGAGGCGCACTGCGTCGCCCAGTGGGGCCACGACTTCCGCCCGGACTACCTGGCCCTGTCCGTGCTGGGCGAGCGCTGGCCCGACGTCCCCCGTGTCGCGCTGACGGCCACCGCGACGGAGGCCACGCACCGCGAGATCACCCAGCGGCTCGGCATGCCCGGAGCGAAGCACTTCGTGGCCAGCTTCGACCGGCCGAACATCCAGTACCGCATCGTGCCGAAGGCCGACCCGAAGAAGCAGCTGCTCACCTTCCTGAAGGACGAGCACGCGGGCGACGCGGGCATCGTCTACTGCCTCTCGCGGAACTCCGTCGAGAAGACCGCCGAGTACCTCTGCCGCAACGGCGTCGAGGCCGTGCCGTACCACGCGGGCCTGGACGCCGGGACGCGCGCCGCCCACCAGTCGCGCTTCCTGCGCGAGGAGGGTCTCGTCGTCGTCGCGACCATCGCCTTCGGCATGGGCATCGACAAGCCGGACGTGCGCTTCGTCGCCCACCTGGACCTGCCCAAGTCCGTCGAGGGGTACTACCAGGAGACCGGCCGCGCGGGCCGTGACGGGGCGCCGTCCACGGCCTGGATGGCGTACGGGCTCCAGGACGTCGTGCAGCAGCGCAAGCTGATCCAGGGCGGCGAGGGCGACGAGGCGTTCCGCCGCCGCGCCGCCTCGCACCTCGACTCGATGCTGGCGCTCTGCGAGACGGTGCAGTGCCGCCGTGCCCAGCTCCTGACGTACTTCGGCCAGGAGCCCGGCGAGCAGAGCTGCGGCAACTGCGACACCTGCCTCACCCCGCCGGAGACCTGGGACGGCACGGTGGTCGCGCAGAAGCTGCTGTCCACCGTGGTGCGGCTGAAGCGGGAGCGGAACCAGAAGTTCGGCGCCGGCCAGATCATCGACATCCTGCTGGGCCGCAGGTCGGCGAAGGTCATCCAGTTCGACCACGACCAGCTCTCGGTCTTCGGCATCGGCGAGGAACTGGCCGAGGCGGAGTGGCGGGGCGTGGTGCGCCAGCTGCTGGCCCAGGGGCTGCTGGCCGTCGAGGGCGAGTACGGCACGCTGGTGCTGACGGAGGCGAGCGGCGCGGTGCTCGGCAGGGAGCGCGAGGTGATGCTCCGCAAGGAGCCGAAGCGGCCCACGACCCGGTCGTCATCGAGCGGCGAGCGCAGGAGCAAGGCCGCACCGGTGGACCTGCCCGCCGAGTCCGTCCCGGTCTTCGAGGCGCTGCGCGCCTGGCGCGGCGCCCGGGCCAAGGAGCTGGGCCTCCCGGCGTACGTGATCTTCCACGACGCGACCCTGCGGGAGATCGCGGCACTGCGCCCCGGCTCCCTCGCCGAGCTGGGCGGGGTCAGCGGGCTGGGCGAGAAGAAGCTGGCGACCTACGGCGAAGGGGTCCTGGAGGTGCTGGCGGGGCTGGACGCCCCGGAGGCCGTGCCGCCGGAGGCTGCCGCGCACGAAGCGCCGCAGGCTGCCGCCCCGGAGGCTCCCGCACCCGTCCGGGCATCCGCACCGGCGGACCGGCGGCCGGCGTCACAGGCCCCGGACGCGGACCCGGAGTTCGGCTGGGACGAGGAGCCCCCGGAGTTCGACTGATCCCCGGGCGGGACCTCCGGAGGGAGCGGCCCGGCCGGCCGGCGGGGTCACTCCCCGCCGCCTCCACCGCCGCCGCCCCCGCCTCCACCGTCGCCGCCCGCCTGGGCCGTCCTGTCCTGGCGCACATTGCGGTGCACGGCCTGCGCCGGCCACTCCTGGCGGGCCAGCGCCCGTGCCGCCGCCCGTGTCCTGCGGTCGCCGCCCCGCACCACCGACGGCAGCAGCACCGCCGCCCCCAGGGCCGCCAGCAGCCGCTCCCGCCGGTCGGGGAGGCCCGCCGCGCGGGACGTCTCGAAGCGCTGCCGCACCCCCTCCGCCGGGGAGGCGGGGCCCGCCGGATGGCGGTGGTAGGGGAGCAGGCCGAGGAAGCGGCGGGTCTCCCTGCGCAGGACACCGCGCTTCACCAGGGCGTCCAGATACATCCCCGCGGCCTCCCGGCCGGTCCGGCGCACCCAGCGCCGGGCGGAGACCCCGGAGCGGAACCCTCCCTTGCCCGGGGGCGGGAAGCTGCGGAGGAACACCGCGAGCAGCGGGTCGGGCGGATCGAGCGGGTTCACGGCCACCACCCGTCCGCGCTCCTCGGCGATCCGGCCCTGGAGCTCCAGCTCCGCCAGGACCGCACCGGCGACGCCGTACTCCAGGAACCGGCTCCGGCAGTACGGTTTGCCGCGCTCGGGGTCCAGGGCGAGCAGCAGGAGTTCCTCGGGCAGGGTGAGTCCGGTGTCGTTCACGGCTTCGCCGTGATTCGTCCGGTGACCTCGCCGAGTCCGACCCGGGTGCCGTGCGGACCGGGGGCCCAGGCGGTCAGGGTGACGGTGTCCCCGTCCTCCAGGAAGGTCCGCTTGCCCTCGGTCAGCTCCAGCGGATCGCGGCCGTTCCAGGTGAGTTCGAGCAGGGAGCCCCGCTGATCGGGTTCCGCACCGCTGACGGTGCCCGAGGCGTAGAGGTCGCCGGTGCGCAGCGAGGCGCCGTTGACCGTCATCTGGGCCAGCTGCTGGGCCGCCGTCCAGTACATCGAGGCGAACGGCGGTGCGGAGACGGTCTGTCCGTTGATCTCCACCGAGATCCGGATGTCGAAGCCGCCGGGCTCCTCGTCGTCCGCGTCCTCCAGGTACGGCAGCAGCGCGGCGTCACGGGCCGGCGGGGCGGTACGGGCCGCGTCCAGGGCCTCCAGCGGGGTCACCCACGCCGACACCGAGGTGGCGAAGGACTTGCCGAGGAACGGACCCAGCGGCACGTACTCCCACGCCTGGATGTCCCGCGCCGACCAGTCGTTCAGCAGGGACAGCCCGAAGACGTGCTCCCGGAAGTCGCCGAGCACCACGGGGGAGCCCTGCTCCGAGGGGACGCCCACGACGAAGCCGACCTCGGCCTCGATGTCCAGCTTCACCGAGGGCCCGAAGACCGGCTCGGGGTCGGACGGCGCCTTGCGCTGTCCCGAGGGGCGCACCACGTCCGTGCCGGAGACGACGACCGTGCCGGCCCGCCCGTGGTAACCGATCGGCAGGTGCTTCCAGTTGGGGGTGAGGGCCGCGCCGTCGGGACGGAAGATCCTGCCCACGTTGGTGGCGTGGTGCTCGCTGGCGTAGAAGTCGACGTAGTCCGCGACCTCGTACGGCAGGTGCAGGGTCACCGTGTCGAGCGGGTGCAGCAGCGGCTCCAGCTGCGGGCGGTGGGACGGCACCGTCACCCACGCCGTGAGTGCCCGCCGGACGTCCCGCCACGCGGTGCGCCCGGCCGCCAGCAGCGGGGTCAGGCTCGGCTGCGCCAGCAGTCTGGCGTACGGCGAGCCGAGTGCCTGCGCCGCCGCCCCGGCGTCCAGCACATGTCCGCCGATGCGGACCCCGACCCTTCGCTCGGGGTGCTCCGGGGTGGAGAACACTCCGTACGGAAGGTTGTGCGGACCGAAGGGATCGCCCTCGGCCAGATCGAGCGGGCTGCCTTGCTCGGGCATCAGTCGCTGCCCCTTTCCAGTCGCTTGAGGAACACGGTACGTCGGCGTCGCCGGTCGGCGGCGGAACCTCAAGTAGGCGTAATGCCCGGAAAGTTACGCGATAACCCTGGTCAGCCGGCCGTCCGCGGGATTCGCTTCTCCCAGGTCCGGTGGAAGACGATCTCGTCCCCGTCCCGGCACACCACCTCGTTGGAGGCGATGAAGTCGTCCGCGTCCGCGCTCAGCTCGGAGCGGGTCTCGACGCGCACGTCCCAGGACAGCTCCGGCCGGTGCAGCCTGATCGTCCAGTCCGAACGCGCCCGGGCCGACAGCGGGTCGTCCTGCTGGACGGTGTACGTCTCCAGGGCGTCCTCGGTGAACTCCAGGCCGTCCGGGTAGACCCGCGTGCCGCCGTACCGCGGATCGACCTCCAGGCGCCACTCGCCCTTCGCGACGTCCCGGACCACCAGGCGCTCCGGGCGCTGCTCGTCGAGCGTGGCCGGGTACACGACGCCGAGCGGCTCCGCCTGCTCCGGCGGGCCGAAGGCGATCGCGGGGTCCTCGGTGTGCCGGCGCACCGGGAGCTCGACGAGGCTGCCGTCGGCCTCCAGCGTGAAGCCGTCGGACCCCGCCTGCGGCCAGATCCACGGCCAGTACGAGGACGAGACGGCGAGCCTGATCCGGTGCCCGGGCGGGAAGGTGTGCCCGATGCCGTTCAGCTCGAAGGTCACGTCCTCGGTCGCGCCGACGGGCCAGTCCTCGGCACGGTCGCGTCCGTGGCGGGTGGCCAGGTTCAGGACGCCGCGGGTGACCAGGGTGGAGGAGCCGTCCGGTGCCACGTCGCAGAGCCGTGCGATCGCCTGGCCGCGCGGCACGTCCATCCGGATGCGGAGCCGCACCCGCGGCCGGCCGAGGATCTCCACGGGGGCGTCCTCCACGGGGAACTCGAAGCACACCGACTTGGCGTCCTCGTCCCGCTGGTCGGGCGGCAGGTCCGCGTCGTTGCCGAACGGGAAGAACCGGCCGGCGTCCAGCCCGGTCTGCTGCGGCGAGCGGACCCGCTGCGGCCCGCCGGTGAGGGCGTACGCCACCGGGGTGACGTGCCCGGACGGCCAGGTGGCGTCGCCGACCCAGCGGCCGGGCAGCGTCTCGTAGACCGTGGCCGGGGGATGGGACCCGCTGATCCAGGACCGCAGCAGGGGTTCGTCCATCACCCCGGTGTCCTCGTCCTTGAGGTGCTGGTCCCACCAGCGCAGCGTCTCCTGGAGGAAGCCGATCGCCGGCCCCGGCGGCAGCCCGCGGTCCGGGTACTGGTGCGACCAGGGGCCGATCAGTCCGCGCACCTGCCCGGGGTCCAGGTGCTCGACGAGTCTGAGCACGGTGTCGCGGTACGGGTCGTGCCAGCCGCCCACCGCCAGGACCTTCGCCCGGATCGCGCCGTAGTCCTCGCAGACGCTGCCGTGCTTCCAGTAGGCGTCCCGGGTCTGGTGGGCCAGCCAGGTGTGGACGAGCGGCTCGACCTTCTCCAGCCGCCGCAGCCACATGTCCCGCCAGTCGTCGCCGACGTCCGCCGGGTCCGGGGGGCGCGAGACGAAGGCCAGCATGGTGGAGGCCCAGGCGTGCATGTCCACCCCGAGGACGGAGCCGCCCATGTAGTGGACGTCGTTGTCGTAGCGGTCGTCGGCCGAGCAGACGGTCACGACCGCCTTCAGGGGCTCGGGTGCGAGCGCCGCGATCTGGAGCGAGTTGAAGCCGCCCCAGGAGATGCCGAACATGCCGACCCGGCCCGAGCACCACTCCTGCCGGGCCAGCCAGTTCACGACGGCGACCCCGTCGGCGAGCTCCGTCGCGTCGTACTCGTCGCCCGGCATGCCCTCGCTGTTGCCGTGCCCGCGCACGTCGACGCGTACGGAGGCGTAGCCGTGGCCCGCGTACCAGGGGTGGCGCTGCCAGTCGCGCGGCGCCGTCCAGTCGCTGAGCCGGTAGGGCAGGTACTCCAGCAGCGCGGGCACCGGGCGGTCGGTGACCGGACGCCAGATCCGGGCGTACAGCTGCGTGCCTCCCCCGGAGCCGCCGGCCCCGGAGCTGTCCCCGCCGAGGGGGATGTAGAGGTCCTCGTGGGTGACCTCGTACGGGAAATCGGTGCGGATGCGCATGGCGGTACCTCAGTGGACGGGGTGCATGGTGCGCCTGAGCCAGGGAGCGGCGGCGATGACGGCCAGACCGGCCGCCACCGCGATGGCGCCATTGACACCGAAGTAGGCAGGATTGGACACCTGGCCGTAGAGCTTCACGATCTGTGCCTGGATGCCGTTGGCGAGGGCCAGGGACAGGAACCAGAGGGCCATCGTCTGGCTGGCGAACGCCTTGGGGGCGAGCTTCGTGGTGGCGGACATGCCGGAGGTCTCCAGCAGGACGTCACCGAGGCCGAGCAGCAGGTAGGAGCCGACGATCCACCAGGCGGCCATCGCGTAGGTCCCGTCGGCGTGCCCCGAGGTGGGGAGCACCATGAGCAGGAAGGACAGCCCGCCGAGGACCACCCCGATCGCGATCTTGTTCGAGGCGTGCGGCTGGCGCGGGCCCATCCTGGCCCACACGGCGGCCACGACGGGCGCCAGCGCCACCTCGAAGGCGCCCAGAGCGGAGGCGTACCAGCTCGCCGGGAAGTGGAAGCCGAAGATCTCCGTACGGGCGTTCGTCGAGGCGAGCAGGATCATGGTCGAGTAGGCCTGGAACAGGATGAAGTTGAAGACGACGGACGCCAGGAACAGCACGACGTACGGCCGGAGCCTGCCGCGCTCCTCCGGGGTGACCCGGGGGCTCCTGAACATCACGGCGAAGTAGGCGACGGGCGCGACCACCGAGACGAGGGTCAGCACGTCGACGAAGCGGTCCATCGTGAGCCATCCGGCCAGTGCCAGGGCCGTCGCCACCAGCCCGGCCACCACGGCTCCGGCCGCGATCGTCAGCACGGCCCTGCGCATCGGCCCGGGGGCGAGGGCGTACTCCGCCGCGTGCTTTCGGCCGGCCAGGTGACGCCGTCCGGCGACGTACTGGATCAGGCCGAGCGTCATGCCGAAGGCGGCGGCCGAGAAGCCCCAGTGCCAGCTCGCGTGCTCACCGAGCCAGCCGGTGACCAGCGGGCCGGCGAACGCGCCGATGTTGATGCCCATGTAGTAGAGCGCGAAGCCCGCGTCGCGGCGGCTGTCCTCGGTGCCGTAGAGCTTGCCGACCATCGAGGCCACGTTGGGCTTGAGGAGCCCCGTGCCCGCGCTGATCAGGCCGAGGCCGACCCAGGTCATCGTGGCCGTGGGCACGGCCATGGCGTAGTGGCCGCAGGCGATGAGGACGCCGCCGTACAGGACGGCGCGGTACGAGCCGAGGATCCGGTCGGCCAGCCAGCCGCCCGCGACGGACACCAGGTAGACCAGGGTGCCGTAGGCGGCGGACACCGACGCGGCGGTGCCCGGGTCCATGCCCAGGCCGCCGTCGGCGACCGTGTCGGCGAAGAAGAGGACCAGGATGGCCTGCATCCCGAGGAACGAGAAGCGCTCCCAGACCTCCAGTCCGGACAGGGTCATCAGGCCCCGTGGCTGGCCGAAGAAGGCGTGATCGTCTCCGGGCGGCGGCTGGGTCGGATCGGTGTCGGTCGCGGTGTGGGACAAAAGGACAACTCCTGATCGTATGAGCTGATGTCGAACATACCGGCGGTGGCGGGAAGGCGCCCACGGTGATCCAAAGGGGACCGGATACGCTGACTTGAGTGAGGACAGCGACACATCGACATTCCGTGTGATCGTCAGCAGACAGGAGATCCCCTCGTGACCGTCGTCGGGCCGTTCGGACTGAGCGTGCGGGACCAGGCTCTTGAGGCCGATGTCCAGACCGGTTTGGCCGCTGTCGAGGCGGGGCTGCTGGCCGCCACCAAGAGCGAGGTCCCGTTCATCACGGAGGCCGCGCAGCACCTCGTCAGCGCGGGGGGCAAACGTTTCCGGCCGCTGCTCGTGATGCTCGCGTCCCAGTTCGGCGACCCCGAGGCGCCCGGTGTCGTCCCCTCCGCCGTCGTCGTCGAGCTGACGCACCTGGCGACCCTGTACCACGACGACGTGATGGACGAGGCGGACGTGCGCCGCGGGGTGGAGAGCGCCAACACCCGCTGGGGCAACTCCGTCGCCGTCCTGACGGGCGACTTCCTCTTCGCCCGCGCCTCGCACATCCTGGCCGACCTCGGGCCGCAGGCCGTCCGCATCCAGGCGGAGGCCTTCGAGCGGCTGGTCACCGGCCAGATCCTGGAGACCGCGGGCCCGCGCGACGGGCGCGACCCGGTCGACCACTACATGGACGTGCTGGGCGGCAAGACCGGGTCGCTGGTCGCCGTGGCCGGCCGGTTCGGCGCCCTGATGGCGGGGGCCGACGCGTCGGTCGTCGACATTCTCACCCAGTACGGCGAGCGCCTCGGCATCGCCTTCCAGCTCGCCGACGACGTCCTGGACATCGCCAGCGACTCCCACGAGTCGGGCAAGACGCCCGGCACCGACCTGCGGGAGGGCATCCCCACTCTGCCGGTCCTCCACCTGCGCGCGCGGGCCGCGGCCGGGGGCGCCCCGGAGGACACGGAGCTCGTGGAACTGCTCGACGGCGACCTCGCCGACGACGCCCGGCTCGCCGAGGCGCTGCGGCGGCTCCGCGCCCACCCCGCGCTCGAACAGGCACGCCGCGACACCGTCCGCTACGCCCAGGAGGCGCGGGCCACGCTGGCACCGCTGCCCGAGTGCTACGCCAAGGCCGCACTCGAGGAGCTGTGCGACGCCGTGGTGCACCGGGCCGGCTGACCCCCCGTCCGGCCCCACCCGTCCCCGCCGGTCCCCCGAGGGGGCCGTCCGGCGGGACTCGGCGGACCCCTAAGGGACTTCCGCTCGGGTCATCCCGGAGAGGTACGCACAGTTGCTCCCGGGGACTGACGCTTGTCTCCGCGCTATTTGGTCAGATGGAGAAGAACCACTCCTGACCACATCGGGTGAGAAGGGCGGCCGGGGAGTGGCCGAGTGCAACGCGACGGCAGCCGCCGACCACGGAGGTAGAGCACACATGGCACCGAACGACAGCGCGGAGACCAACGGCGAGGCCACGGGCACTGTCGTGGGCCGCCGGAAGAAGGCGCGCTACATCGTCCCGATCGCGGTGGCGGGGGTGGCGGCGGCGACGATCGGACTCGTCCCGGCGCTCGCGAACTCCGGCGACCCGGATCTGCCGGACATCACCGCACAGGAACTCATCGAGAAGATCGCCGCGTCGGACGAGGAGCAGCTCTCCGGCACGGTGAAGGTCAGCACCGACCTCGGCATCCCCTCGCTCGGCGGACTCGCGGACTCCTTCGCGCCGGACAACGGGGCGGGGGCGTCGGACGCGTCCCCCGACGCCAAGCTGATGGAGCTCGCCTCCGGGACCCACACGCTCCGGGTCGCGGTCGACGGCCCCGACAAGCAGCGCCTCACGATCGTCGACGAGGGCGCGGAGTACACCCTCGTCCACCACGGGGACGACGTCTGGGGCCACGACAGCAAGAGCAACGAGGTCTACCACGCGGATTCCGGCGGGCAGGAGCGCGCGGGTGACGCGGCGGGCAAGCACAAGGCGCCGAAGGACATGCCCGGCACCCCGAAGGAGCTCGCCGAGGAGGCCCTCGCCGCCGCGGACGACACCACGTCCGTGACGGTCGACGGCACGGCCCAGGTGGCCGGGCGGGACGCCTACAAGCTCGTGATCAAGCCGAAGCAGTCCGGCTCCACGGTCGGCTCGGTCACCGTGGCGGTCGACGCCTCGACCGGCGTGCCGCTGAAGTTCACGCTGGCCCCGAGCAGCGGGGGCAAGGCCGCGGTCGACGCGGGCTTCACCCGGGTCGACTTCTCGAAGCCCGACGCCTCGTCCTTCTCCTTCACCCCGCCCAAGGGCGCCAAGGTGACCGAGGCCGACGAGCTGAAGGCCGAGGCGGAGAAGAACGGCGCGGCGGACAAGAACGGCGCGGCGGACACGGCCCAGAAGGACCTCGGCGCGCTGGAGGACTTCAAGGGCCTCGACGTCATCGGCAAGGGCTGGACCTCCGTCGCCGCGATCGAGGCCCCGGGTGCGGCGGGCCTGACCGGCCAGGGCTCCGGCGGCGCACCGGCGCAGCAGTTCATGGACGCCCTGGGCGACAAGGTCACCGGCGACTTCGGCTCGGGCACGGTCTTCAAGACGCGGCTGGTCAACGCCCTGCTGACGGAGGACGGCAAGGTCTACGTCGGCGCGGTCACCCAGGAGACCCTGGTGAAGGCGGCCGACAACGCCAAGTAGGACGCACCTCGCACGACACCTCGCACACCCGCCGCCCCGCCGTACGCTCCGTACGGCGGGGCGGCGCGCGTGACGGCGGCCCGGGCGGCTGCTGTGCAGGCGGGTGTCCGGCTCCGCGGCACGGCGCGGCCCGGCGCGAAGGGACGTGAAGGGGACCGGTGTCCGAGGGGAGGGGCGCCCGGGAGTCCGGCACCGGCGTCCGTACCGTCGGCCGGTCGAGCCGTCCCCCGATCGGCTCGTCGCGGCACGAACGGCACGAACGGTATGCTGTACGGAACGTCACGACACGGTACGTTCCGTTTCCAGCTTCGTCATTGTTCGACTTTTGGCGACGACCTGTCAACAAGCGGTGGGCAGAATCCCCCTATGCTCACCGAATGATCACATCGCCGAGTTCTCTGCGTCGCAGCGAGCGGTCACGACGGGCGACGCTGGACGCCGCCCTGGAGCTCTGTACGGAGAAGGGGTACGGGCGGGTCACGGTCGAGGCGATCGCCGCCCGCGCCGGCGTGAGCAAGAAGACGATCTACCGCTGGTGGCCGTCCAAGGGTGCGGTGACGCTGGAGGCCTTCGCCGACATGCTCGTCGGCGCCACCCCGTTCGTCGACACCGGTGAGATCGCCGCCGATCTGCGCACCCACGTCAACGGTCTCGTGAGACTGATCTCGACCCCGCCCTACGGCCCCGCCTACGCCGGGATCCTGTCGGAGATGCACCACGACGACGACCTCGCGAGAGCCGTGCGCGAACAGCTCGTCGGTCCGCGCGTCGAGGCGGCCGTGGCGCGGCTGCGCCGCGCCCAGGAGCAGGGGCAGATTCCGGCGGGGGCCGACCTCCCGCTCGCGGTGGAGCTGCTCTACGGGCCGGTCTACTACCGCCACGTGCTGCGGAAACCGGCCCAGGACGAGGCCACCGTCGCCGCACTGGTGGACCATGTGCTGCGGTCGCTGTCCGCCGGGGACGGGCGGCCCCCGGAGAACGGCGGGAGCACCGTGCCCGCGCCGACCCCCGCGTCCGGCTGAGCCGCCGTGCCCGCCCCCGGCGGGACCTCCGCACGCGGGTCCGGCCAGTCGGGCGGGCCCGCCCCCCGGCCGTGCGTCCGCCCGCCGGGGGAGACGCGCGCCGGGGGAGACGCGCGCCGGGGGAGACGCGCGCCGGGCGCGTGGGCCGGACGGTCCTCAGGCGAACAGCCGCTCCAGGACCACCGCGACGCCGTCCTCCTCGTTCGAGAGGGTGATCTCGTCGGCCTCCGCCCGCAGTTCCGGGTGCGCGCCGGCCATCGCCACCCGGTGTCCCGAGAGGCGGAACATCGGCAGGTCGTTAGGCATGTCCCCGAAGGCCACCGCTCCGGCGGGGTCCAGGCCCATCAGCCCGGCCGCCAGCGTGATCCCGGTGCCCTTGTCCACGCCGTGGGGGGCCAGCTCCACCGTCCCGGGTCCCGCCATCGTGACCGACGCCAGGTCACCCACCGCGCCGCGGGCGGCCGAGGCCAGCTCGTCGTCGCCGAGCGAGGGGTGGCGTATCAGGACCTTGACGACCGGCGCGGCCCACAGCTCCGCACGCCGTCCGGTGCGCTGCGCGGGCAGGGAGGGGTGCGGCATCCGGTATCCCGGCTCGATGAGGGTCAGGCCCCCGGGGCCGTCCTGGTCCACGGCGGCGAACACCTGCCCCACCTCGGCCTCGATCTTGCCGAGCGCGGTGTCGGCCAGGTCCCGGTCCAGCGTCACCGAGCTCAGCATCCGCGCCGCCCCGGCGTCGTACACCTGCGCGCCCTGTCCGCAGACCGCGAGGCCGTCGTAACCGAGGTCCGTGAGCAGCGCGCGTATGCCGGGCACCGGCCGTCCCGTGACGATCAGATGCCGCGCTCCGGCCGAGGCGGCGCGGGCGAGGGCCGCGCGGGAGCGCGGGCTCACGGTGTCGTCGGAACGCAGCAGCGTGCCGTCCAGATCCGTGGCGACGAGGGTGTGTGCGGCGGGTGACGTGAACATGGGGTCAGCCTAAGGACTGTCCCGGCGCCCGCGGCGGGCGCACGACGACGGCCACGGCACCGCACCGCGCCGCCGGAAGGCAGGGACCCGCCGTCTCCGCCGGGACGCCGGGGCCGCGCCGCGGCGACTTCGGGACCCGCCGCCGTCGCCGGAACACCGGGCCGCCGTCGCCGGAACACCGGGCCCGCGCCGCCGGAAGGCCCTGACCCGTCCCGTGTGCGGAGCGTCCGGGCCGGTTCCGTGTCCGGGCGGCCCGCCGGACCTCAGTGCACGCAGAACTCGTTGCCCTCCGGGTCCAGCAGCACCTGCCACGATCCGCCCTGTTCCTCGACGGTCCGCAGGACCCCGGCGCCCAGGCCCACCAGCCGTTCCGTCTCCGCCTCGCGCTGCCCGGGGTCCGTGTGCACATCCAGGTGGAGGCGGTTCTTCACCGTCTTGGGCTCCGGCACGCGCTGGAAGAGCAGCCGGCGTCCGAGGCCGGTGCCGCTTCTCTCCTCGTACGGGTCGTCCGGGTGCCGCACCGCGGCGAGGTCGCGCCAGGCGCGATGCCCGTGGGGCTCGAGGGTGGCCGCCTCGGTCACGGCGCCCGCGCGGAGCAGTTCCCCGATCAGGGCGCTGTGGTCCTCGACGACGTAACCGAGGGCCTCGGCCCAGAAGTCGGCCTGGGCGTGCGGGTCGTGGGCGTCGATGACGACCTTCCAGTGCAGAGTCATGAAAACCGTTTGTACTGGTTGTACGAACGCCGCGGCAACGGGCGCGCCGCCACCGTCCCGCCCGGCACCGGTCGGCCCTGCGTCCTTCCGCCCGGCACCGGTGCGCCGATCACCGGGGCGGGCAGGCCGTGCAGGTGTGGCCGCCGCCGGTGCTGAGGAGCACTCCGGCCGCGGCGCTCACGGCCGGGTCGCGGTCCGCGGCCAGCAGCTCGGCCGTCGCCAGCCCGGCCAGGACCGCGAGGTGCGCGTCCCTGGTCCACTCCGGACGGTGCGCGTGGCCGCGGGCGAGGATGGTGCCCAGCAGGCCGAGCACCCCCGCACGGTCCTTCACGGTCTCCATGGCGGCGAGCTCCCACAGGAAGGGCACCGCGGCCACCGTCGCGTCGAACACGGCCGGGGCGCAGATCCACCGCCCCAGATCGCTCAGCGCGTCCTCGGCCGACTCGCTGTCGCCCCAGGCGATGCGGGACAGCATCCCGGGAACCTGGGACGCGGAGCCCCGGGCATGGCGCAGCTCGTGCCACTGAACGTGCCTCATGCCCTTCAGGACCGTCCCCATCCGGGCACTCAATCAGCCTTTGCGGGTGCCGTCCACCACGCCTGCCCCACACATCGGGCCGCCCTCCCGCACCGCGCCCGGCACCCGCGGACACCGCGGTCCGGGCTCCGGGGCCGTACGTCCCCGGAGCGGTCCCGCGGGGTGCCGGGCGGCCGTGGCGGCGGGGTACGCCGCGCGGGCGGGCCCGCCCCGGCTACTTGGCGACCGGGTTGTTCGTGTCCGGTTCCGAAGCGGAGGCGGTCGCGAGGGGGGCCACGGCCTCCGCGGCGCGCACGGCCAGCCGCAGGGCCGCTGCCCTCGTGCGCCGCGCCGTGCGCAGCGCGTCCCAGGTCAGCACGATCAGCGCCACCCAGACCAGTGCGAAACCGGCCCAGCGCTCCGGCGGCATCGCCTCGTGGAAGTACAGGATGCCGAGCGCGAACTGGAACACCGGCGCCAGATACTGCAGCAGGCCGAGGACGGACAGCGGGACGCGGATCGCCGCCGCCCCGAAGCAGACGAGCGGGATCGCGGTCACGAGCCCGGTCGCGGCGAGGAGCGCCCCGTGACCCGCGCCCCCGGCCAGGAAGGTCGCCCGGCCGCTCGCCCCCAGCCACAGCAGGAAGCCGAGCGCCGGCAGGAACAGCACCGCGGTCTCGGCGGCCAGCGACTCCAGGCCGCCCATGTTGACCTTCTTCTTCGCCAGGCCGTACGTCGCGAACGAGAACGCCAGCGCGAGCGAGATCCACGGCGGCTGCCCGTATCCGATCGCCAGCACGAGCACCGCGGCGAAACCGGTGGCCACCGCGACCCACTGAGCCGGCCTCAGCCGCTCACCGAGCAGCAGCACGCCCAGGGCGATCGTGACCAGCGGATTGATGAAGTAGCCGAGCGACGCCTCGACGACATGGCCGTTGTTCACGGACCAGATGTAGAGGCCCCAGTTGACGGCGATCACCGTCGCGGCGGCCGCGATCAGGGCCAGGCGCCGGGGCTGCCGTATCAGCTCGCCGATCCACGCCCAGCGGCGCAGCACCAACAGGGCGATGCCGACGACCGCCAGGGACCACACCATGCGGTGGGCGAGGATCTCCACCGCGCCCGACGGTTCGAGCAGTGGCCAGAAGACGGGGACGAGCCCCCACATCCCGTACGCCCCGATTCCGTACAGCAGGCCTGCCCGCTGCTCGTTCTTCCCCTTCACGGGCCCTCCCGGCGCTCCTGGCGTCGGCGATCGGCCGACTGCACGACGGTAGCGCCGGAAGGGCCCCCTGTCATTGCCGTCTCACGGAGACGCTCGTGACAGGTCCCGGGTGCCCGTCCGGGCGGGGGCCGGCGCGTCCGGGCGGTGTGTTCAGGCGGCCGCGACCGCCTCGGCCACGGTGTCCGCCAGCGGGGTCGTGGGCCGGCCGATCAGGCGGGCCAGGTCGCCGCTGGTCCCGGCGAGCGCCCCGCGGGCGATGGCCTCGTCCACGTCGACGAGGATCGCGGCGAAGGCCTCGGGCAGCCCGGCCCCGGTGAGGATCTCCTGGTGCACCTGGGCCGGCACGTTCGTGTAGGTGATCTCCTTGCCGGTCGCCTCGGCCACCACGGCGGCGTACTCCGCCAGCGACCAGGCCACGTCGCCGCTCAGCTCGTACGCCGCACCCAGGTGCCCGTCGCCCGTCAGCACGGCGGCCGCCGCGTCCGCGTAGTCCGCCCGGGTGGCGGAGGCGACGCGCCCCTCGCCCGCGTTCGCGACGACGACGCCGTGCTCCAGGACGGGGGCCAGGTTCTCGGTGTAGTTCTCGGTGTACCAGCCGTTCCGCAGGAAGGTGTGCGGGAGGCCGGAGTCGAGGATCAGCTGCTCGGTCGCCTTGTGCTCGTCGGCGAGCCGGAAGTCCGCCGCGGGGCCGCCCAGCACGCCCGTGTACGCGAGCTGGGCCACCCCCGCCGCCCCGGCCGCCTCGATCACGGCGGTGTGCTGGGGGAGGCGCCGGCCGACCTCGTTGGCCGAGATCAGCAGCACGCGGTCACCCGCCCGGAACACGCCCTCCAGCGTCTCGGGCCGGTCGTAGTCGGCGACCCGCAGCTCCACACCCCGGGCGGCGAGCGCCGCGGCCTTCTCCCGGTCGCGGACGACCGCGGCGACCGACCCGGCGGGCACGGTGGCGAGCAGCCTCTCGACGACGAGGCGGCCGAGATGGCCGGTGGCTCCGGTGACGACGATGCTCATGGGTTTCCTCCTGGTCCGCCGGCCGGACGGCCGGCCGTGGCGCTGTTCCCGCGTCCGTGGGTTTCCGAACTCTTCTCACTCACCCTAAGAAGTGCACTGTCGATACGAAAGTACCCACTTTGAAGTAAGCTACTGGTATGAGCGTGAGCAGCGTCCGGATCCCGAGCGTCAACCAGCCGATGTGCCCCTCCCGGCTGGTCCTGGAACACGTCACCAGCCGCTGGGGCGTGCTGGTGCTCGCCGCGCTCCTGGAGCGCTCGTACCGCTTCGGCGAGCTGCGCCGCGAGGTGGGCGGGGTCAGCGAGAAGATGCTCGCCCAGACCCTGCAGACGCTGGAACGGGACGGCTTCGTGGACCGGGACGCCAAGGCCGTGATCCCGCCCCGGGTGGACTACTCGCTCACCCCGCTCGGCCGGGAGGCCGCGGAGCAGGTCTGGGGCCTCGCCCGGTGGACGGAGCGGCGGCTGGACGCGGTGGAGCGTGCCCGCGAGGAGTACGACGGGGCCCGGAGCCGGCCGGCTCCGGGCCCCGTCGCGCAGGGATGACGGCGGATCAGCCGACCACGGTCCAGGTGTCGTTCCCGGCGAGCAGGGTGCTCAGGTCACCCTTGCCGTGCTGCTCGATCGCGGCGTCGAGCTGGTCGGACATGAGGGAGTCGTAGACCGGGCGCTCCACACTGCGCAGGACCCCGATGGGGGTGTGGTGCAGGGTGTCGGCGTCGGCCAGCCGGGACAGCGCGAACGCGGTCGTGGGGCTGGGGTTGTGGGCGTCGTGGACGAGGACCTGCGACCGGTTCTCCTCGGTGACCGCCACGACGGCCAGGTCCCCGGTGAGGGGATCGCGCACGACCCCCTTGGACCCCTCGGCCCCGAAGAGGATCGGCTTGCCGTGTTCCAGGCGGATCACCGCCTCCTCGGCCCGCTCCTTGTCCTTCAGCACCTCGAAGGCGCCGTCGTTGAAGATGTTGCAGTTCTGGTAGATCTCCACCAGCGCGGTGCCCGGGTGGTCGGCCGCCGCCCGCAGCACGCTCGTGAGGTGCTTGCGGTCGGAGTCCACCGTGCGCGCGACGAAGGTGGCTTCGGCGCCCAGGGCGAGCGAGACCGGGTTGAACGGGGCGTCGAGGGATCCCATCGGCGTCGACTTGGTGATCTTGCCGACCTCGGAGGTGGGACTGTACTGCCCCTTGGTGAGCCCGTAGATCCGGTTGTTGAACAGCAGGATCTTGAGGTTCACATTGCGGCGCAGGGCGTGGATCAGGTGGTTCCCGCCGATCGACAGCGCGTCGCCGTCACCCGTGACGACCCAGACGGACAGGTCGCGGCGGGAGGTCGCCAGCCCGGTGGCGATGGAGGGGGCACGGCCGTGGATGGAGTGCATCCCGTAGGTGTTCATGTAGTACGGGAAGCGGGACGAGCAGCCGATCCCGGAGACGAACGTGATGTTCTCCCTGGCCAGGCCCAGCTCGGGCATGAAGCCCTGCACCGCCGCCAGGACCGCGTAGTCACCGCAGCCCGGGCACCAGCGCACCTCCTGGTCGGACTTGAAGTCCTTCATGGACTGCTTGCCCTCGGCTCCGGGGACCAGCTGGAGGAGTTCGTTGGCGTGTGCGTCAGGCACCGATGGCCTCCTTGAGGGCTGTGGCGAGCTGCTCGGCCTTGAAGGGCATTCCGTTGACCTGGTTGAAGCTCTGCGCGTCCACGAGGTACTCGGCCCGCAGCAGCAGGGCGAGCTGACCGAGGTTCATCTCCGGGACGACGACCTTGTCGTAACGCCGCAGCACCTCACCGAGATTCCTCGGGAAGGGGTTGAGGTGGCGCAGGTGCGCCTGCGCGATCACCTCGCCGGCCGCGCGGAGCCGGCGCACCGCCGCGGTGATCGGCCCGTACGTCGAACCCCAGCCCAGGACCAGGGTGGTGGCGCCGGCCGGGTCGTCGACCTCCAGATCGGGGACGCGGATGCCGGCGATCTTCGCCTGGCGGGTGCGGACCATGAAGTCGTGGTTCGCCGGATCGTAGGAGATGTTCCCCGTGCCGTCCTGCTTCTCGATCCCGCCGATCCGGTGCTCCAGACCCGGGGTGCCCGGCACCGCCCAGGGACGGGCCAGCGTCTCCGGGTCCCGCTTGTACGGCCAGAACACCTCGGTGCCGTCGGCGAGTTCGTGGTTCGGTCCGGTGGCGAACCGGGTCCGCAGGTCGGGGAGGCTGTCGGTCTCCGGGATCCGCCACGGCTCGGAGCCGTTCGCGAGGTACCCGTCCGAGAGCAGGAAGACCGGGGTGCGGTAGGTCAGCGCGATCCGGGCCGCGTCCAGCGCGGCGTCGAAGCAGTCCGCCGGGGTCCTCGGCGCCACGATCGGGACCGGCGCCTCACCGTTGCGGCCGTACATCGCCTGGAGCAGGTCGGCCTGCTCGGTCTTGGTCGGCAGACCGGTGGACGGCCCGCCGCGCTGGATGTCGATGATCAGCAGCGGCAGCTCCAGCGACACCGCCAGGCCGATCGTCTCCGACTTCAGGGCCACACCCGGCCCCGACGTCGTCGTCACACCCAGTGAACCGCCGAACGCCGCCCCCAGCGCCGCCCCGATCCCGGCGATCTCGTCCTCCGCCTGGAAGGTGCGCACACCGAAGTTCTTGTGCTTGCTGAGCTCATGAAGGATGTCCGACGCCGGCGTGATCGGATACGAACCCAGATACACCGGAAGGTCCGCCTGCCGGCCCGCGGCGATCAATCCGTAGGACAGTGCGAGATTCCCCGAGATATTGCGGTAGGTGCCCGTCGGAAAAGCCTGCGACGCGGGAGCGACCTCGTAGGAGACCGCGAAATCCTCCGTCGTCTCACCGAAATTCCAGCCCGCACGGAAGGCCGCCACATTCGCTTCCGCGATGTCCGGCTTCTTCGCGAACTTCGACCGGAGGAACGACTCCGTCCCCTCCGTCGGACGGTTGTACATCCAGGACAGCAGCCCGAGCGCGAACATGTTCTTCGACCGCTCGGCCTCCTTGCGGGAAAGCCCGAACTCCTTCAACGCCTCGATCGTCAATGTCGTCAAAGGCACCGGATGTACGTTGTACGCCTCCAGAGAACCGTCCTCCAGAGGTGATTCGGCGTATCCCACCTTCGCCATCGGGCGCTTCGTGAACTCGTCCGTGTTCACGATGATGTCCGCCCCGCGCGGCACGTCGGCGATATTCGCCTTCAGCGCCGCGGGATTCATCGCGACCAGTACGTTCGGTGCGTCGCCCGGCGTCAGGATGTCGTGGTCCGCGAAATGCAGCTGGAACGACGACACCCCCGGCAGCGTCCCGGCGGGCGCCCGGATCTCGGCCGGGAAGTTGGGCAGCGTCGACAGATCGTTCCCGAACGACGCCGTCTCCGACGTGAACCGGTCGCCCGTCAACTGCATACCGTCACCGGAGTCACCCGCGAAACGAATGATCACCCGGTCCAGACGGCGGATTTCCTTCTCGGCGGCACCCGCACCGACCACGTGCGGGGCGCGCTGCTCCCCGACGACAGCCTCGCTGGCCTCATCGGACTTTCCGGCTGGGCTACTGACCTGGCTGGTCACTGAACTGGACCTCCCTCGGGGCGGCGGCTCGGGACCGGCCGACCCGCCGGCGGTCCAGGCCCCACCCTACTTCTGTAAGGGTCGCCTTCCTCGGACCGGTCATAGGGCGGACGCGTTTCCGACCCGTGAATGCGTCACGCTCCGCCACATTTCCCGGACCCCCTCAGCCGCTGCACGAATCCCCGTGGTGCCCCTCCTTTCGTCCCGGTCCGTGGAATCGTCCGACTGCGGGTGGATCATTCAGATGATCACAGATGGATCGCCGCTCTGTCACGAGTTCAGATAAGTGAGAACGGCGAGAACGCGCCGGTGATCACCGTCGCTGGGGGACAGGCCGAGTTTCAGGAAGATGTTGCTGACGTGCTTCTCGACCGCTCCGTCACTGACGACCAGCTGCCGGGCCACGGCCGAATTCGTCCGCCCCTCGGCCATCAGACCGAGGACCTCCCGCTCGCGCGGCGTGAGCCCCGCCAGCACGTCCTGCTTGCGGCTGCGGCCCAGCAGCTGCGCCACCACCTCGGGGTCCAGGGCGGTCCCGCCGCGCGCGACCCGCACCACGGCGTCCACGAACTCCCTGACCTCGGCGACCCGGTCCTTCAGGAGGTAGCCCACGCCGCGACTGCTGCCGGCGAGCAGCTCGGTGGCGTACCGCTCCTCGACGTACTGCGACAGGACCAGCACCCCCACCTCCGGATGGTCCTTGCGCAGCCGCACCGCCGCCCGCACCCCCTCGTCGGTGTGGGTCGGCGGCATCCGCACATCGGCGACCACCACGTCCGGCAGCGCGTCCTGCCCCGCGAGCTCGCTCACCGTCCTGAGCAGCGCCTCCGCGTCCCCGACCCCCGCGACGACGTCGTGACCGAGATCGGTCAGCAGCCGGGTGAGTCCCTCCCGGAGCAGCACCGAGTCCTCGGCGATGACGACCCGCACTCTTTCCTTCACGGCCTTGCGTCCCCCACTGTCGGTCTTCCGGCGGTCCCGGTGTTGTCGGCGAACCGGGTGTCGGCCCCGGCGGTCCCGGTGTCCTGCTGCACGTCCCGCGCGCACCGCGTACGGGTCCAGCATTCCAGGGTCGGGGCCCCGGTGGGCCGTGGACCGGCGGTTCCGGTACGGCCGGACGCACCGCGGTGCCCCGGGCGCCGTGACGGCGTCCGGGGCACCGGAAGACCGGCTGGTGCGGGGCTGCTTGTACGGGGCCCGCGTCCGGCCGGTGCGCGGGGCGGGTTGTACGGGCCCGGGCCCGGCCGGTGCGCGGGGCTGCTTGTGCGTGGCCCGTGCGCGGGGCGGCTCCGTCCGGGCGCGGAGCCGGGGCCTCAGCCCCGCCAGGGCAGTTCGGCCGTGACCGTCGTCGGGCCGCCGGCCGGGGACTCGACGACGAGGACGCCGTCCACCGCGTCCAGCCGCTCCGCCAGTCCGGCCAGCCCGCCGCCCGCCGAACCCCCGGCCCCGCCGCGTCCGTCGTCGGTGACCTGGAGCATCAGCCGGTCGGCGGTCCGCCACACGTCGACCGACGCACGGGTGGCGCGAGCGTGTCTGCTGACGTTCTGGAGGAGTTCGGAGACGGTGAAGTAGGCGATGCCCTCGATGGCCTGGGCGGGGCGTGCGTCCAGGTCGACCACGACGTCGACGGGGACGGTGCAGCGGGAGGCGATGGCGGAGAGTGCGGCGTCGAGTCCGCGGTCGGTGAGGACGGCGGGGTGGATGCCGCGGGCGAGGTCGCGGAGTTCCTGGAGTGCGATCTTGACCTCGCCGTGGGCTTCGTCGACCATGCGGGCGGCTGCTTCGGGGTCGTGGTCGAGTTTTTCCTTGGCGAGTCCCAGGTCCATGGCGAGGGCGACGAGTCGGGCCTGGGCGCCGTCGTGGAGGTCGCGTTCGATGCGGCGCAGGTCGGCGGCGGCGGTGTCGACGACCACACCCCGGTCCGACTCCAGCTCGGAGACCCGGGTCGCCAGCCGTGAGGGACCGAGCAGCCCCAGGACCATGACCCGGTCCACCGCCACCAGGCCGCGGACGATCCACGGGGTGACCAGGACGAGACCCAGGCCGACCCCGCTGGTCACCGCCAGCTCGAAGGGGGAGTCCAGGTAGACCTGATGCGTCCGGTCGCCGTACAGCTGGATGCCGTCGACGCCCACGTACGCCGGGAAGACCCAGTGCCACAGCGGATAGGTGAACGCGGCCCAGCCGTACGCCGAGAAACTCACCGCGACGACGAACGCGAAAACCGCCCAGGGCAGGTGCAGCACCGCGTAGAGCAGGTGCCGCCAGGACACCCCGCTCTTCAGCACGGCGCCGACCCAGGACAGGAAGCCGCCCTCCCCGCGCACCGGCGCGGGATCCGCGACCTCCAGCCGCAGCAGTGCGCGCGCCCGGGCCCGCTCCAGCGCGCCGAAACCGCGGCACACCGCCAGACCGGCCGCGAGCACCGGAACGCCGAGGAAGGTGATCAGCGTGCCCAGCCCCAGCGACACCATCGTCACGGCGCAGCAGAACAGCACCACGCTGATCGGCAGGCCGAGGAGCACATGGCCGAGCTCGCGCCAGGTACGCGCCTCGAAGGGCGCGCGCAGCACCGCGGGGAGGACGTGCTTCGTCGGGGGACGACCCCCCGCGCTCCTGCCGGACGCGAGGCGGTCCCGCGTGTCCGGTCCGTATGCCGTGGCCATCAGTGGCGTCCGTCCGTTTCTCGAGAGCGGGTGTTCCCGCGGGTTCTGGGAGGCGGGTGTTCCCCGCGGTCGGTGTGGGCGGGTGCTCCCCGCCGGCCGGTCGGGCGTGTGCTCCGTGCCGGGCCGTGCGGGCTCTTCCCACCGGTGCGTCAGATGGGTGCTTCGTGCCGGTCCGGCGGCCGGTGCCTCAAGACTGCTGCGCCGGGGACCTCCGCACCATGAGGGCGGTCTCCGTATCCTGCGGGGGTTTTCCCTACCCTCGGTGCCCCTGCCGGACTGCCGGGCGCACGGGTCCGCCCGGCCCCGGGACACGCCCGGGCGGCGAGCCGGAAGGTTCCGTGCCGGCGGACGGCCGGGGGCCCTGGTCCGGCCGGTTCACGCCGTGCCGACCCGCTCGGTCCCGGTGCCCACGCGGTCGCGCCACGGCAGCTCCGCGGTGACCGTGGTCGGGCCGCCTTCGGGGGAGTCCAGGACGAACAGCCCGTCGACCGCCCCCAGTCGCTCCGCCAGTCCCGACATACCGGTGCCGCCGTCCAGCCGGGCCCCGCCGCGTCCGTCGTCGGCGACCCGGAGCATCAGCCGGTCCCCGGAGCGCCACACGTCGACCGAGGCGGCACGAGCACGGCTGTGTTTGCTGACGTTCTGGAGGAGTTCGGAGACGGTGAAGTAGGCGATGCCCTCGATGGCCTCGGCCGGCCGGCCCGGCAGCGTCACCGACACGGTCACGGGGACGGTGCAGCGGGAGGCGATGGCGGAGAGTGCGGCGTCGAGTCCGCGGTCGGTGAGGACGGCGGGGTGGATGCCGCGGGCGAGGTCGCGGAGTTCCTGGAGGGCGATCTTGACCTCGCCGTGGGCTTCGTCGACCATGCGGGCGGCTGCTTCGGGGTCGTGGTCGAGTTTTTCCTTCGCCAGTCCCAGGCCCATGGCGAGGGCGACGAGTCGGGCCTGGGCGCCGTCGTGGAGGTCGCGTTCGATGCGGCGCAGGTCGGCGGCGGCGGTGTCCACGACCACGCCCCGGTCCGACTCCAGCTCGGCGATCCTGCGCTCCAGTTCGTCGGAGGGCGAGAGCAGGCCCCGCACCATCGCCCGGTCCGCGTTCGCCAGACCGCGTGCGATGTGCGGGAGAACCGGCCACAGGACGAGCAGGCCCACCAGCGTCACCGCGAACGTCGCCACCCCCCACGGCAGCCGGACGAACGAGTACAGCAACGTCCGCCACCCCACCGGGTCCTTCAGCCCCGCCCACAGCCACGGGAAGAAACCCCGGCCCCGCCGGCTCCGCGCCACGGGACTGGGCTCCTCGATCCGCATCCCGAGCAGACGCCGCGCCCGCCCGCGCTCCGCCCTCCCGAACCCGCGCGCACCCTGCAGCCCCAGGGCGAGCAGCGGCAGGCCGATCACCGTGACGGAGAGCCCGGCGCCGACGCCGACCAGCAGCACGGTGTACACGAACCCGGCGAGGGCCATCGGCAGATCGGCCAGGAGATGCGCGATCTCCTTCCACGTCCACCGGTCGAAGGCGAAGCGCACGGGCGGCGGACGGTCGTCGTCCGGCAGGGAGGGGCTCATGGTCATGGCACCAGCGTGCCGGGCCGGAACGGGCCGCGCCATGGGGTTCGTGGGTGGGGTCGAGTAGGGATAACCCCACCTCGCGCCGTGCCACCCCGGGCACCTCCCGCCCCACCCGTTCTGCCACGGGGCTGCTTACCGTCTCTTTAACAGGGCCTAGACTCCCGTGCGTACAGACCGTCGAACAGGTTGAGGGAGCGAGGGGCGGACGTGGCGGACGTGCCGGGACCGACCGTTGCCGCGTCGGACTACTTCCAGAGCTACTCAGTGGTCGGACTGCTCGCCCTGGTGGGCGTGCTGTTCGTCGCCGTCGCCTTCGGGGCCGGCCGGCTGCTGAGGCCCGTGGTCCCGACGCCGGAGAAACTCCTGACGTACGAGTGCGGCGTCGACCCCGTGGGAGAGGGCTGGGCCCACACCCAGGTTCGCTATTACGTGTACGCCTTCCTGTACGTGATCTTCGCCGTCGACTCGATCTTCCTGTTCCCGTGGGCGACGGTGTTCGCGGCCCCGGGATACGGAGCGACGACGCTGGTCGAGATGTTCATCTTCCTCGGTTTCCTGGCCGTGGGACTGCTCTACGCATGGAAGAAGGGCGTCCTCGAATGGACGTGACGAGCCGGCCGAACCCCGAACCCCCCGTGTCGCTGCCTGACCCGACGAAGCTGCCCGAGCCGAAGCGGCTCGGGGTGCTGTCCCGGCTCGCACCCGAACCGATGAAGGTGGTCCTCAACTGGGGCCGCCGCTACAGCCTGTGGGTCTTCAACTTCGGACTCGCCTGCTGCGCCATCGAATTCATCGCGGCCTCCATGGCGCGGCACGACTTCATCCGGCTCGGCGTCATCCCGTTCGCCCCCGGGCCCCGGCAGGCCGACCTGATGGTCGTGTCCGGCACGGTCACGGACAAGATGGCCCCGGCCGTGAAGCGGCTCTACGAGCAGATGCCCGAACCGAAGTACGTCATCTCCTTCGGCGCCTGTTCCAACTGCGGCGGACCCTACTGGGACTCGTACTCCGTGACGAAGGGCGTCGACCAGATCATCCCCGTCGACGTGTACGTCCCCGGCTGCCCGCCCCGGCCCGAGGCCCTCCTCCAGGGAATCCTCAAGCTCCAGGAGAAGATCTCCCGCGAGTCGCTCGCCGAGCGGTACACCACCGGGGACACGCCCAGGCCCTCGACGGCGGCGCTGCGCAGCGGCCTCGTGGCAGCCCCGAAGACGCCGGGGGAGGAGCGGCCGTGACCGCCTCGGACACCTTCGACCGGCTGCCCGACGCCGTCACCGACGTCTTCGGCGCGGACGCCACCGCCGCGCACGCCTACGACCTGCTCACCGTCGACGTGCCCGCCGCCGCCTGGATCGGCGCCCTCGAAACGGCCCGCGACGAGCTGGGCTGCACCTATTTCGACTGGCTGAGCGCCGTCGACGAACCGGGCACCGGCTTCCGCGTCTGCGCCCATGTCGTCGCCCTCGGCGGCGGAACGGTCCGGCGCCTGCTGCTCCGTACGACCGTCCCGCACGAGGCCGCCACCCTGCCCACCGCCGTCGGCGTCTACGCGGGCGCTGCCTGGCACGAGCGCGAGACGTACGAGATGTTCGGCGTCGCCTTCGAGGACCACCCCCACCTGGTGCCGCTGCTGCTGCCCGACAGCTTCGAGGGCCACCCGCTGCGCAAGGACTTCGTCCTGGCGGCCCGGGTCGCCAAGGCCTGGCCCGGAGCCAAGGAACCGGGCGAGTCGGAACACGGCGGACCCAAGCGGCGCACCATGCTTCCGCCCGGGGTGCCCGATCCCAACGAGTGGGGCCCGCTCAAGGGACAGCTCCCGCCCGCCCCGGCCCGCCCCGCCCGCGGGGCACGCGCGGCGGGCGACCGCCCGGTGCGCCGGGCGCGCAGTGCGAGCGAGGGCTCCGCGGCGCAGCGTCCGGACGCGGCGGAGACCCCGCAGACCGCCCAGCCCCCGCAGACGGCCCCGCCCCCGGGGACTGCACAGACCCCGCAGCCCCCGCAGACGGCCCCGCCGCGCCGCAGCCGCAGCGCCTCGCAGGGCTCGGCGAGCCAGACCGCCGGGACGACGCCCGCCCCCACGGCCCCCGACGCCGACGCTCCCGCGGCAACGCCTCCGGCCGCCGGATCGCAGGCCGGTACCCCTTCGGCCACCACGCCCCCGGCCGCCGACTCGTCTGCCTCCGCGCCTCAGGCCGCCGACTCTCCTGCCTCCGCGTCTCCTGCCTCCGCGCCTCCGGCCGGTGCGACGGGCGAGGGCACGACGGGAGCCGGGGCGACGGACGCCCGACCGACGGGCGCCGGCGCCGCGCGGGGTGGCGACGCGGCTCGTGCGAAGGGCGCGGCAGGCAGTGCGGACGCGCCCTGGCACGACGCCCAGCCCGCCTTCGAGGACACCCGGAAGCAGGCGGCACCGAAGCCGAGCACGCCCCGGCCGACCGCCGAACGGCCCGCCCCGGCCGAGCCCGGCGAGCCGACTGAAGCTGAACCCGGTCCTGATCCCGGTCCCGGCTCCGGTCAGCCGGAGGGGGCCGTGCCGGTACCCGAGTCGGAGCAGCCGTCGGAGCCCGGGCCGGACGAGCCGTCGGGCCCCGAGCCCGGGCCTGACGAGCCGTCGGGCCCCGAGCCCGGGCCTGACGAGCCGTCGGGCCCCGAGCCCGGGTCGGGGCCCTCGCCGGACCGGTCGTCGGGCTCCGAGCCCGGGTCTGTGGCCGAGCAGGAGCAGCCGTCGGGGCCCTCCCAGGTGGCCGAGCAGGACCAGCCGTCCGGGTCTTCGGCGGACGAGTCGTCGGCCTCCGGCCCCGGGTCGGTGTACGAGCAGCAGCAGCCGTCGGGGCCCTCGCCGGTGTCCGAGACCGGCGGTCGCGCACAGGAGCGGTCGTCGGCGTCCGAGCCGGAGACCGGTCGCGCGCCCGAGCGCGGAGCCGACTCCGAACCCGACTCCGACCCCGGTTCCGAGGCCGAC
This sequence comes from Streptomyces sp. NPDC006296, assembly GCF_040613235.1. Classification (NCBI taxonomy): domain Bacteria; kingdom Bacillati; phylum Actinomycetota; class Actinomycetes; order Kitasatosporales; family Streptomycetaceae; genus Streptomyces; species Streptomyces sp. NPDC006296. Next base: position 85,428 of record NZ_JBEXRT010000017.1, read on the forward strand.
CCCGGTTCCGAGGCTGATCGCGGCTCCGGCCCGGAACCCGACTCCGACTCCGGTTCCGAGGCCGACCCCGGCTCTCCCCGGGAGTCCCCCGGACCCGACCGATCCGCCGGAGGCGATACCGCGTGAACGACGTACTCGACGTCGCCCTCCGCCTCGTCATCGTCTTTGCCGTGTTCATGGTGCTGCCGCTCGTCGTGGGGCAGGCCGAGCACAAGGTGATGGCCCACATGCAGGGCCGCCTCGGTCCCATGTACGCGGGCGGTTTCCACGGCTGGGCCCAGCTCGTCGCGGACGGGGTGAAGTTCGCGCAGAAGGAAGACGTCGTACCCGCCGACGCGGACCGCCGCGTCTTCCAGCTGGCCCCTGCCGTCGCCCTGCTCCCGTACCTCCTCGTGATCCTCGTCATCCCCATCGGCCCCGGCGAGGGCGCGGTCGGGCAGGTCGTCGACGCGGGCATCTTCTTCGTCCTGGCCGTCATGGGCGTCGGCGTGCTCGGCTCGCTGATGGCGGGCTGGGCCTCGGCCAACAAGTTCTCGCTCCTCGGCGGTCTCCGGACCGCCGCGCAGCTGCTCGCCTACGAACTGCCGATGCTGCTGGCCGCCGCGTCCGTGGCCATGGCCGCCGGCACCGTCTCGCTCCCCGGCATCCTCAACGCCTTCACGTGGTGGTGGCTGCCCTGGCAGATCGTCGGCGCCCTGGTCTTCTTCGTGGCGGGGCTGGCCGAACTCCAGCGCCCGCCCTTCGACATGCCGGTCGCCGACTCCGAGATCATCTTCGGCGCGTACACCGAGTACACGGGACTGCGCTTCGCCCTGTTCCTGCTCGCCGAGTACGCCGGCATCGTCGTCCTCTGCGGTCTGACGACCGTCCTCTTCCTCGGCGGATGGCACGGGCCGTTCGGCGAGGACGGGCTCGGCTGGGTCTGGACCCTGCTCAAGACCGGCGTGCTCGCGTTCGTCGTCATCTGGCTCCGGGTCACCTACCCCCGCCTGCGTGAGGACCAGCTGCAGAAGCTCGCCTGGACCACACTCATCCCCCTCGCCCTGGCGCAGATCGCGCTCACCGGCATCGTGAAGGTGGCGATCAACTAGTGCCCCCGATCCCCGGCTCAGGCCTGGCCAAGGGCCTCGCCGTCACGCTGCGGACCATGACCAAGCGCACGGTCACCGCGCAGTACCCGGACGTCCAGCCCGAACTGCCGCCCCGCACCCGGGGTGTCATCGGCCTGTTCGAGGAGAACTGCACGGTCTGCATGCTCTGCGCCCGGGAGTGCCCGGACTGGTGCATCTACATCGACTCCCACAAGGAGACGGTGCCACCGGCCGCCCCCGGAGGCCGCGAGCGCAGCCGCAACGTCCTGGACCGCTTCGCGATCGACTTCGCCCTGTGCATGTACTGCGGTATCTGCATCGAGGTCTGTCCTTTCGACGCGCTGTTCTGGTCGCCCGAGTTCGAGTACGCGGAGACGGACATCCACGAGCTGACCCATGAGCGCGACAAGCTCCGCGAATGGATGTGGACCGTTCCCGAACCGCCCGCGCTCGACCCCCGGGCCGAGGAGCCGAAGGAGATCGCCGCCGCCCGCAAGACGGCCGACAAGCTCCAGGCCCAGGAAGCCCAGGAAGCGCAAGCGGCCCAGGAGGCCCAGGAAGCTCGGACGGCCCAGGAGGCTCAGGCGCGGGCCGCGCGGGAGACCACTGAGGCCCGGGAGGAGTCGCCGGAAGGCCGCTCGGAGCAGGCAGCCGAGCAGGAGGGTCAGGAGTGATCCTCTCGGCCACCGCCGGTCACCCCGGCTTCCTCTCACCGACCGGCGTCGAGATCGCCTTCCTGCTGGTCGGGATCGTCACCCTCGGCGCGGCCGTCGTCACCGTCACGACCAAGCAGCTCGTGCACGCCGCGCTCTGGCTGGTCGTGGCGCTCGGCGGTATCGCGGTCGAGTACCTCCTGCTCACCGCCGAGTTCATCGCCTGGGTGCAGGTCCTGATCTACGTCGGTTCCGTCGTGGTCCTCCTCCTCTTCGGGCTGATGCTCACCCGGGCGCCCATCGGCCGCTCCCCGGACGCCGATTCGGGCCACCGGTGGGTGGCCCTCGGTGCGGCCGCCGCCTCGGCCGCCGCCCTCGTCTGGGTCGTCGTGGACGCCTTCCGTACGACCTGGATCGATCTGGACGGCCCGGCCCAGGGCTCCACCAAGGCCTCCGGGGAGTTCCTCTTCCGGAACTGGGTGCTCCCCTTCGAGGCCCTCTCGGTCCTGCTGCTCGCCGCCCTCGTCGGCGCGATCGTCCTGTCCCGCAAGGACCGTGACGACAGCAGGGCCCGCCAGGCCCGCCTCCACGGCACGGGTCCGTCCGGCAGCCGGGCCCGCGAGGACCGCCACGCGGACCGGCCCGGTGACGCCCGCCAGGACCGCCGGTCCGGTGAAGACCGCCGGCCCGGTGACACCCCCCAGGGCGGTGCGGGCCGCACCGAACCGTCGGCCCCCGACCGGGAGGACAAGAGCTGATGCACCTCGCCTATCCCGCCGTCCTCGCCGTCCTCCTCTTCTGCACCGGGCTGTACGGGGTGCTCGCCCGCCGCAACGCGATCCTCGTCCTGATGTCCGTCGAGCTCATGCTCAACGCCGTCAACCTCAACCTGGTCGCCTTCGACGTCTGGCTCCGTGACGCCCTCCACGCGGGGCAGGCCCTGACCCTATTCACAATCGCCATCGCCGCGGCCGAGATCGGCATCGGCCTCGCGATCGTCCTTGCGGTCCACCGCAACCGCGGCAGTGCGGACATCGACCGCCTCCGCGACACCGCGGAGACCGACGAGGCCGAGACGCTCCCCGATGACGACGGCGCCGACGGCGCCGCCCTGGGCACCACCGCAGACCAGGCCACTGCTCCGGCAGGGAAGGCAAAGAAGGCAGAGGCCACCGCGTGACCACCACGACCCTCGCCGTCCTCGTCCCCCTCCTCCCCTTCCTCGGAGCCGTCGCGGGGCTCCTCCTGGGCCGCACCGCGCCCGGCTTCGTCCGGCCCCTCGCGGTGCTGCCGACCCTCGCCGCCGCCGTGCTCGCCGTCCTCGTCGCCGCACGCCAGGGCGGCGGCCGGCCCATCGACGCCTCGACCCGGCTCACCCCCACCGGCTCGGTCCCGATCGACCTGGCGCTGCACCTGGACGGCTTCGCCGTCCTCGTCGCCGTGCTCGTCGGGCTCGTCGCCACCTGCGTCCAGGTCTACTCGACGGCCTACCTCAAGAACGACGCCCGCTACCCCTCGTACGCGGCCCTCGTCTCCCTCTTCACCTCCGCGATGCTGCTCGTCGTCTACTCCGGCGACCTCATGGTGCTCCTGGTCGGCTGGGAGATCATGGGCATCTGCTCGTACTTCCTGGTCGGCCACTACTGGGAGACACCCGAGGCACGCGCGGCCTCCCTCAAGGCCTTCCTCGTCACCAAACTCGGTGACGTCCCCTTCCTCATCGGCCTGTTCGCGCTCGCCGCGGACACCGGCACCTTCCGCATCACCGGCATCCTGGCCGCGGTCGGCAACGGCGGGCTCGACCACCCCACCCTCATCGCGCTGCTGCTCCTCGCCGGAGTGGCCGGCAAGTCCGCGCAGTTCCCGCTGCACACCTGGCTGCCCGACGCGATGGCCGGCCCCACCCCCGTCTCCGCGCTCATCCACGCCGCGACGATGGTCGCCGCCGGGATCTACTTCGTTGCCCGGCTCCTCCCCGTCTTCGCCTCCTCCGGTGCCGCCCTCGTCGTCCTCGCCGTGATGGCCGCCGTCACCATGATCGGCTCCGGCCTCGCCGCCCTGGCCCAGGACGACATCAAGCGCGTGCTCGCCTACTCGACCATCGGCCAGCTCGGCTACATGTCCGGCGCCCTGGCCGTCGGCGACCGCGGCGCCGCCGTCTTCCACCTCCTCTCGCACGGTGCGTTCAAGGCCGTCCTCTTCCTCGCGGCCGGCGTGGTCATCCACGCTGCGGGCACCAACTCACTCGCCGCCATGTCCCGCATGAGCGGGCTGGCCAGGCGCATCCCCGACGCCTACTGGACGATGACCGTCGCGCTCCTCGCGCTGGCCGCCATCCCTCCGTTCGCCGGCTTCTTCTCCAAGGAGGCCGTGCTCGTCGCCGCGGAGCACACCGCCTTCGGGGACCGCGACATCGCCCCCGCGGCCGCCGGCTGGACGGTGCTCGTCGCCGGACTCGCCGCCGCCGTCCTCACCGCCGCCTACGCCACCCGGCTCTGGCTCCTCGCCTTCCGGGGACGCGGCCCCGAGGCCCCCGACCACGGCAGGCAGCCCGTCGCGATGACCTCCGTCCTCTGGGTCCTGGCCGTCCCCACGATCGCCTTCGGTCTCACCGCCGGCGTCCTCGTCGACTGGTTCGACGGACACAGCCTCGCCCCCTCCCTCACCACCGCCGTCCTCTCCACCGGCGTCGGACTCGTCGGCGGACTCGTCACCTACGGGGCGTGGCGCCACACCACGGCGCTCGCCGACCGGCCCCCGGTCGGCGCGGTCGCCGCCCACCCCGACGCCGAACCCGCCCTCGTGGAGGCCGAGGCGATGACCTCGCACACCGCGGCCTACGGCACCATCGCGGACGCCCCCGACCCGACGGACCCCGGCAGGCTCCTGCTGGGACCGCTGCACCGCCACGCGGTCACCGGCTTCCACCTCGACGCCCTGTACACGGCACTGTTCGTCCGCCCCACGGCGGCCGCCGCACGACTGGTCCGCTTCCTGGACCGCGAGGTCGTCGACACCTACGTGAACGGCTCGGGCGCCGTCGTCCGCGGACTCGGCACGCTGGTCCGCCGCGCCCAGACCGGCAACGTGCAGACCTACCTCGGCGCACTGCTCGCCGGAACCCTCGTCCTGGCGATCGCCGCCGTCGTCCTTGCCAACGTCTACGCCGGGGCGTGAGCCGTGTTCGATATCAGCGCATCCGTGATGCAGTTCCTTCTGGCGTTCGTCGTCGTCGCCCCGCTCCTCGGCGCGGTCGCCGCGCTCCTGCCGGCCCCTCCCGGGCTCAAGGGCAGGAACCCCGACCAGGCCGTGCTCCGGCACGGTGTGACCGTCACCGGCGCCGTGCTCCTCGCCGCGCTCGTCCTCGCCGCGGGATTCGACCACGACCACCCGTCGAGGATGCAGGCCACCACGGACATCAGCTGGATCCCGGCACTCGACGTCCGGATCCACCTCGGCACCGACGGCATCTCGCTCCCCCTTCTCGTCCTGACCGCGCTGCTGACCTTCCTCTGCGCGCTCTTCAGCTACTTCAAGCTCCCCGCGGGCCCCTCCCCGAAGGCCTTCGTCGCCCTTGTCCTCCTCCTCGAGTCCGGCACCCTCGCGACCTTCGCCGTCCTCGACCTGCTGCTGTTCTTCCTGGCCTTCGAGATGGTCCTCATCCCGATGTACTTCCTCATCGCCCGCTGGGGCGGCGACCGGAAGCAGCCCGCCGCCTGGAAGTTCATCCTCTACACGCTGCTCGGCTCCGTGATCATGCTGCTGGGGCTGCTCCTCATCGGACTGGAGAGCGGCACCTTCGACATGGTGGCACTCGCCACTGACAACGGCCGCGGCCTCACCACGTCCGTGCAGGTCATCGCCGTCCTGGCGGTCGGCGTCGGGCTGGCGGTGAAGACCCCGATGTGGCCCCTGCACAGCTGGCTGCCCGACGCCCACACCGCGGCCCCGACCGTCGGCTCCGTCCTCCTCGCCGGCGTCCTGCTGAAGATGGGCACGTACGGGTTCGTCCGCATCCTGCTCCCCGTCACGCCCGACGGGATGCAGACCTTCGCGCCGTACCTCGCGGCGTTCGCGGTCGTCGGGATCGTCTACGGCTCCCTCGCCTGCCTGGCCCTCGCCCGGCCCGGCGCCAAGGGCGACCTCAAACGCCTGATCGCCTACTCCTCGGTCGGCCACATGGGCTTCGTGCTCCTCGGCATCGCGACCATGACCCCCACCGGGGTGAACGGCGCGCTCTTCGCCAACATCGCCCACGGCCTCATCACCGGACTGCTGTTCTTCCTCGTCGGCGCCGTCAAGGACCGCTACGGCACCGCGGACCTCGACACCCTGTCGGGAGCCACCGGGGCCGCCCTCTACGGCCGCGCACCCCGGCTCGGCGGCCTCCTCGCCTTCGCCGCCGTCGCCTCCCTCGGACTCCCCGGCCTCGCCGGGTTCTGGGGCGAGATGCTCACGCTGTTCGGCGCGTTCGACCCCGCCGAGGGTCTCAGCCGCCCCGCCTTCCTCACCTTCATGTCCATCGGCGCCCTCGGCACCCTGCTCACGGCCGCGTACATGCTGATCGTGGTGCGCCGGGTCTGCATGGGCGAGGACGGCGGGCGGCCGCACCGGGCCGGCGGGCACCCGCAGCCGATCGCCGACATCCAGCGCCACGAACTCGCCGCCTGGACCCCGCTCGCCGCCCTGACCGTCCTCGCCGGACTCTGGCCCGCCGTCCTCCTCGGCCTCACCGACCCGGCCGTGCAGAAGCTCCTCGCAGGAGGCAAGTCGTGACCGTGGCAGCCGACAGCGCAACCGGGGCGGCGAGCCTCGTCCAGTCCGTCGACTGGCTCGCGATCGCACCCCCCGTCATCACGGCGGCCGTGGCCCTGCTCGTCCTCGTCGCCGACCTGTTCACCGGCGAGCGGCACAAACCGCTGCTGGGCCTCGGCGCCGTCGCGGGGCTGCTGGCCGCCCTCGCGACGCTCCTCCCGCTGCGTGCCGGAGACCGCTCCACCTTCTGCCTCACCGAGGGGTCACGGGCCTGCAGCTACACCGCCGACCCCTTCGCCCTCGTCATCCAGGCCCTCGTCCTCGGCGGAGCACTCCTCACCGCGCTGCTCTCGATCGGCGACACGCGCAAGCTCCCCGCGGGCGAATTCTGGTTCCTGCTGCTGTCCTCCGCCGCGGGCGCCGCGCTGCTGCCCGCGGCCCGGGACCTCGCCACCCTCGTCGTCGCCCTCGAAGTCGCCTCGCTCCCCGCGTTCGCGCTCGTCGGGATCAAGCGCGGCGACCGGCGCTCCTCCGAGGCGGCCCTGAAGTTCTTCCTCTCCTCGGTCGTCGCCACCGCCGTCATGCTCCTGGGCGTCAGCTTCGTCTACGCGACCACCGGGACCCTCCACCTCACGGAGCTCGCGTCCCGCCTCGACGACGTACCGGGCAGGTTCACCGCACTCGCCGGAGCCGGAGTCGCCCTCACCCTCGTCGGCTTCGCCTTCAAGACGGCCGCGGCACCGTTCCACTTCTGGGTCCCCGACACCTACGTGGGGGCGCCCCTCCCCATCGCCGCCTACCTCTCGGTCGTCGGCAAGGCGGTCGGCTTCTCCGGCCTCGTCCTGGTCACGGTGATCGGCTTCCCGTCGTACGCCGACGTCTGGGGGCCCGCCCTGGCCGTCCTCGCCGCGCTCACCATGACCGTCGGCAACGTCGCCGCACTCCGGCAGTCCGCCGCCCGTGCCCGCAGTGCCGTCCGCCTCCTCGCCTGGTCGTCCGTCGGCCAGGCCGGCTACCTCCTCGTCCCGATCGCCGCCGCCGCGTACTCCGGCGACGAACGGATCGGCTCCACCGTCGCCTACGCACTGATGTACGCCGTGGTGAACCTCGGGGCCTTCGCGGTCGCCGCCCTCGTCGCCCGCACCCACCCCGGCAACCGCATCGACGACTACCGCGGCCTCCACGCCACCCGCCCCCTCGCCGCGCTCGCCCTGGGCTTCTTCCTGCTCTGCCTGGCCGGCCTGCCGCCCGGCGTCATCGGCCTCTTCGCCAAGGTCACCGTCTTCTCGGCGGCGGTCGACGCCGGGCTCGGCTGGCTCGCCGTCGTCATGGCCGTCAACGTGGTGATCGCGCTCTCCTACTACCTCCGGTGGACCGCCCTGCTCTTCAGGACCCCGGAGACGGGCACAGCGGACGGGACCGCGCCCCGGGCACCCGGACACCGCGTCCCCGCCCCGCTCACCCTGGCGATCGCCCTCACCGCCGTAGCCGGGATCACCCTGTCCGGCGCCCCCCAGCTCATCCTCCGTTTCGCCGCCGTCAGCCTCTTCTGACCGCCCCTGATCGGTTTGCCCGCGGGCCCGCACACAGGGCATGGTCGTGCCTGCACGCGTCACGTGACCGAGCACGCACGCCGAGAACGCACGAAGAAGAGCACAGAGGAGCCAGAGCGGTGCTGAACGGGTTCAAGGACTTCATCCTCCGCGGGAACGTCATCTCCATGGCCATCGGCCTCGCCGTGGGAGCCGCCTTCACCGCCGTCGTCACCGGCTTCAGCAACGCCTTCATCGTGCCGCTGATCGGCCTCTTCACACGGGGCACCGGCGACTTCAGCAAGGCCTCGTACACCGTCGACGGCGTGAAATTCCCCTACGGCCTCTTCATCAGCGCCGCCATCGCCTTCCTCATCACCGCGGCCGTCCTCTACTTCCTGGTCGTCGTGCCCATGGCCAAGGTCCAGAACCGCTTCACGGCCAAGGAGGAGGAGGAGAAGGCGGACATCAAGGCGGCCCTGCGCGACTGCCCCCGCTGCTTCACCGAGATCCCCGCCGTCGCCACCCGCTGCGCGCACTGCACCAGCGACGTCGAGCCCGACGCGGAGGCCCGCGCCCTCGCGGGACTGCCCGCACAGCGCTGACCCACCGCCGCGGGAACCCACCCCGCGGCCGACAGGCCACCCGAACGGCCCAGGGGCGGATCCGACCGGATCCGCCCCTTCTGCCTGTGCGCCCGAGCCGCGCCGCCCCGTGCACCCGGCCACCTCGCACAAGGGAACTAGCCACCTTCGCCTCGCGTTGACCAGTACGGGAGGCTCCACTGGGGGAGTGGAGCACCACCGAGCAAGGGTTCCCCTGCTGCACCGCTTAGGAGGGCGTACCGTGCACCGCCGGCACAACGGGCTGAAAACCGCTGTACTCCTCGGGGGCCTCTCGGCCCTCATCATCGTCATCGGCAGCTTCTTCGGACGGACCGGCCTCGTCGTGGCCGTCCTCGTCGCACTCGCGACCAACGCCTACGCGTACTGGAACAGCGACAAGCTGGCCCTGCGCGCCATGCGGGCACGCCCGGTCAGCGAATTCGAAGCACCGCAGCTGTACCGCACCGTGCGGGAGCTCTCGACGGCGGCCCGCCAGCCCATGCCCCGGCTCTACATCTCGCCGACCCAGGCACCCAACGCCTTCGCCACCGGCCGGAACCCGCGCAACGCCGCCGTGTGCTGCACCGAGGGAATCCTCCAGATCCTCGACGAACGCGAGCTGCGCGGGGTCCTGGGACACGAGCTCAGCCACGTCTACAACCGCGACATCCTCATCTCGTCCGTCGCGGGCGCCCTCGCCTCGGTCGTCATGTTCCTGGTCAACTTCGCCTGGCTCATCCCCGTGGGCCGGTCCGACGACGACGACGGCCCCGGCCTCCTCGGAATGCTGCTCATCATGATCCTCGGCCCGCTCGCCGCCTCCGTGATCCAGCTCGCCGTGAGCCGCTCCCGCGAGTACCAGGCCGACGCGTCCGGGGCCCAGCTCACCGGAGACCCCCTCGCCCTGGCGTCCGCCCTGCGCAAGCTCGACGCCGGGACCAAGCAGCTGCCGCTCCCCCCCGAACCGCGGATCGAGACCGCGAGTCACATGATGATCGCGAACCCGTTCCGTCCCGGCCAGGGCATGTCCAAGATGTTCGCCACCCACCCGCCCATGGCCGATCGCATCGCCCGACTCGAGCAGATGGCAGGGTATCGACCGTGAAAACAATCCTGAACGTCATATGGCTGGTCCTGTGCGGGCTCTGGATGTTCCTCGGTTACATGGCCGCGGGACTCCTGCTCTGCATCACGATCATCGGCATCCCCTTCGGCGTGGCCGCGTTCCGCATCGGCATCTACGCCCTCTGGCCCTTCGGCTACACCGTCGTGGACCGCCGCGACGCCGGAGGCGGCTCGCTCATCGGCAACGTCCTCTGGGTGATCCTGGCCGGCTGGTGGCTCGCCCTCGGCCACATCTTCACCGGCATCGCCCTGTGCGTCACGATCATCGGAATCCCGCTGGGCCTCGCGAACTTCAAGCTCATCCCCGTCTCGCTGATGCCCTTCGGCAAGGAGATCGTCCGCACGGACCAGCCGTTCGCCACCCGCTGAGGGCCGTCCGGCGAGGTGCCGCAGCCGCCCCCCTGCGCCCGTCGATGACGACGGGCCGGCCCGGGGCGTGCGGCCGTGCCGCAACCTACCCGTCCGTGCAGGCGTCTTGGCTTGCAGGAACAAGTGACGGGTAGGAACGCGAACATGAGCATCATCAGTTGGATCATCCTCGGCCTGCTGGCCGGAGCCATAGCCAAGTTTCTTCTGCCGGGCCGCGACCCCGGTGGCATCGTCGGCACGACCCTCATCGGGATCGTGGGGGCCTTCCTGGGCGGCTGGTTGTCCTCCCAGTTCCTGGACCGCCCCATCAGCGCGGACTTCTACGACACGGCCACCTGGGTGGCCGCCATCGCCGGGTCCCTGGTCCTGCTGATCGCCTACCGGCTGCTCTTCGGCAACTCCCGCGAACGCCGCTGACCCGAGTCCCCGACCGTCCGCACACGGCAACGGGGCGGGCCGTGCCACCCGGCACGCCCCGCCCCGCCCGCGAACCGCTGCACAGGGCAGCGGACGCCCTACCGGTAGTTGGCGAACTGCACCGCGAAGTCGAGGTCCTTGCCCTTGATCAGCGCCTGCACCGCCTGCAGGTCGTCCCGGCTCTTGGAGCTGACCCGCAGCTCCTCGCCCTGGACCTGCGCCTTGACACCCTTCGGGCCCTCGTCCCGGATGATCTTCGCCACCTTCTTGGCGTTCTCCTGGGAGATGCCCTCCTCGATCGTGGCGAAGATCTTGTACTCCTTGCCGGACAGCTGCGGCTCACCCGCGTCCAGCGACTTCAGGGAGATCCCGCGCTTGATCAGCTTGGACTGGAAGATGTCGAGGATCGCCTTGACCCGCTCCTCGCCGTTCGCCTCCATCAGGATCTTCTCGCCGGACCAGGAGATCGACGCACCCGTGCCCTTGAAGTCGTAGCGCTGGGAGATCTCCTTCGCGGCCTGGTTGAGGGCGTTGTCGACCTCCTGCCGCTCGACCTTCGAGACGATGTCGAAACTGGAGTCGGCCATGACGTGTGGCTCCTTGCGTCGTGTGCGTGGGGGTACAGCACAAAGCCTAGCCACCCGCACCCGTACCCGGTGCTGATCAACCGGGTGGCGTAGCACCCCCGGGTATCGGGTATCGTTTACGTCGTCGCCAAGGAGCCCTTCACGGGGGTCCGACGCGTCGTTCCAGGCGGTGTGCCCGAGTGGCCAAAGGGAGCAGACTGTAAATCTGCCGGCTCAGCCTACCCAGGTTCGAACCCTGGCGCCGCCACAGGAACAAGAGGGTCCGTACCCAGCAGACATGCTGGGTACGGACCCTCTTTCGTCGTGTGGTGACGGTCTCTTCGGGTTCCGTCCGGTCGAGACGCGGGGCCGGCGGGGGTGGGCTCGTCGGTGCGGGGGAGTTCAGGAGTGCTCGAAGAACCGGAGCATTCCTCCGGCGACGAAGCGGGGCGGAGCGTCGATCGCCTGGAGCAGGGACGCACAGCCGCCCGTGGTGAAGAACAGGCCGCCGACGAAACAGATCCAGGCGCCCGACGCGTCGTGCGGGCCGAACCGGGCCACCGCGGCCCCCGTCACGAACACACGAACAGCCCGCCGCCGACCGTGAACGCAGTCGCGAGCAGGGTGTTCAGCCCGCGGAGGCGCCCCAGGGGCACGGTGCCGGCGCTGCGGTGGCGGGCCCTCGGCTCGCCGACCGCCCGCACGGAGAGGCGGCCGCGCCTGCGGGCCGCCCGTGACTCCCAGACCGCCGTGCTCCCGTCGCCGAGGGGCCAGGTCACCCGGGTCGTGAACGGCCCTGCGCCCTCGGAGGTTTCCTCGGTTCGGCTCACCCGGCGACCTTAGCGGCCCGAATCCCTTTTGTGGTGTTTGTGTGTGATGCGCCGCCCCGGTGTGCGGGGCGGACTTCACGGCCTCAGGGAGCGGTGCCCGACGCGGTGGGCCCGCCGGACGACGGTGAGGGCCGTCGCAGCAGGTAGATCCCCGCACCGGTGACCAGGACCGCCATGCAGGCGATGAAGACCAGTCCCGCGTCCTGGAGGCCGATCCGGCCCGACAGGACGCCCACGCCGATCACCGGCAGCGAGATGCCCGTGTACGCCACCACGAACAGCGTCGAGATCACCGCCGCCCGCCGGTGCGCGGGCGAAGCGGCGGCCACCTGGGACAGCGCCGCCCGGAAGGCCAGCCCCTGACCGGCGCCGCCGAGGAGTGCGCTCAGCACCACCAGGGGAAGCCACTGCCACCACAACGCCCCCGCGAGCAGCCCCAGTCCGCCGAGGAGGCCCGCACAGCCGAGCGGCAGCGACCGCCGCTCGCCGATCCGGCCGACCGCCGCCTGCCCGGCGATCGAGGCGAAGAAGGCCAGCGCGACGATCAGCCCGCTCACCGCCCGGTCGTCCACGTCCAGGAACTCCGACAGGAACGCCGGGCTGACCGAGGTGAACACCCCGAACAGCGCGAAGCCCACGAAGGAGGCGAGCGCCGCCGGCCCGAACACCGCCCTGACGGCGGGCGGCAGCGCCGGCCGCTGCGGCCGCACGGTGCTCAGCGGACGCCGCTCGCGCACGGTCTCCCGCAGGCCCACCAGAACGGCCGCCGACACCGCGAGCAGCACCAGGTGCACGGCGAACGGCAGATACAGCGGCCAGGGGGCGTACTGCGCCAGGATCCCGGCGAGCAGCGGCCCGCAGCCCAGACCGCCCATGTTGGCCGCCGTGGCCACGAGCGACGCCCGGGAAGATCCCCCGCGGGGTGCCAGCTCCATGACGTACGCGGTGGCCGCCCCGGTGAACAGCCCGGCCGACAGGCCCGACAGGAGCCGTCCCGCGAAGAGCCAGCCCAGGGCGGTGGCGGACAGGAAGCAGACGGCGCCGACCGCCGCGCAGGCCAGTCCCCAGAACAGCACCGGGCGTCTGCCCACCGCGTCGGAGGCGTTACCCACCAGCAGCAGCACCCCGATGACGCCGAAGGCGTACACGGCGTAGACCACGGTCACCGTCAGCTCGGAGAACCCGAACTTGTCCTGGTAGAGGCCGTAGAGCGGGGTCGGCAGGGTGGTCCCCGCCATGCATACGGCGAACACCGCCCCGCTGAGCAAGCAGGGGAGCCAGCCTCGGCGGGCTGCGTCACCGTCCATACCGGCGACGCTATCCCGCAGACCCGTCACGGGCCCGGACCGCCTCGCGCCGCCGGGCCCGGACCGCCTTGCACCGGGGGAGCGGACCGCCTTGCACCGCCGGGACCGGACCGGGCGCCCCGCGCTCATGACACGGGGCGCCCGCCGGACGCCCCGCGCTCACGCGGGGCGCCCACCGCACGGCCGAACCGCACGCCCGAACCGCCCACCCGACGGACACGGGCGGCCCGGCTCAGTTCCCCGCGATGTCCTTCACCGCGACCGTCACCTGCTTGTTCCCGCTGATGAGTTCCAGCGTCAGACCCGCCGTCGCCGGGGTGTCCAGCAGCTCCATCAGCACCGCCGCCACGTCGTCACGGGGGATCGGGCCGCGGCCCGTCGATGCGGCGAGCGTGATCCGGCCGGTGCCGGCATCGTTCATCAGCATCCCGGGGCGCAGGATCGTCCAGTCGAGGCCGTCCCTCGACCGCACGTACGCGTCCGCCTCGCCCTTGGCCCGCTGATAGACGTCGAAGACCTCGTCGCCCCGGTGCTCCGGGTCGGCGCCCATGGAGGACACCACGACGTAGCGCCGTACGCCCGCCCGTTCCGCCGCGTCCGCGAAGAGCACGGCCGCCCCGCGATCCACCGTGTCCTTGCGCGCCGAGCCGCTGGCCGGGCCTGCGCCGGCCGCGAAGACCACAGCGTCGGCTCCGCGCAGCACCTCCGCCGTCTCCTCGACGGACGCCGATTCGAGGTCGAGGACGACGGGTTCGGCGCCCGCCGCCCGCAGTTCCTCGCTCTGCTGCGGGTTGCGGATGACGCCCACCGCCTCGTCACCGCGCGCGGCGAGCAGCCGCTCCAGCCGCAGCGCGATCTGACCATGTCCACCTGCAATGACAATGCGCATGCTCCCGACCGTACGCCGAGGCGCCCGCTCCCGCTCAGGGCCCGCCCTCGCGGCCCGAACCGACCCGCCCCTGGCGAGGGAGGTCGAGGGCGGCCGCCGCGGCCCCGGCGTCGCGGTACTCCCGCACGGCGCTGGTCCGCGCCACCACACGTCCCCGGTGTACGACGATCCTGCTGTACGCCAGGGACAGCGCCCCGGCCAGCGTGTCGCCGCGTACGGCGAGGAGCTCGGCGGGGAACCCGGCCTCGACACGCACCGCGGGCAGGCCCAGCGCGGCCCTGGCGGCGCCCGAGACGGCCTCGTAGGCGCTCTCGGGGGCGAGGCCCTGCTGCGAGGCCAGCAGGTACGCCGCCTCCAGGGGGTCCCCGCGCCCGACGGGGTTGGAGCGGTCGCGCAGCGCCCCGCCGCCCGCGGTCACCCGGACACCGGCGGCGCGCAGCAGCTCCACGGGCGGGGTCCCGCGGAGCCCGGAGCAGGAGCAGCCGCCCTGGGGGAGGCAGACGACGGTCACGGCCGCGGCGGCGAGCCGCTCGGCGGTGCGGGCGGCCCGGCCCACGGGAAGCCGCGAGAGGCCCGCACAGGGGCCGAGGCAGACGCCGTGGCCGAACCCGCCGGCCATGGCCGCCCACAGATCCACGCGGTCCGGGTCGTCGCCGTCCGTGTGCAGGTCGACCGGACGGCCGAGGCCGGCCGCGAGGCGCAGCACCGCCTCGGCGTGGCCGGCCGGATCGGGGTCGGTGTCCGGGCGGCCGCCGACCACGTGCGCTCCCCTCTCCACGGCGTCCCGGAGCGCGGCGAGGCCGTCGGCGCCCGCGACACCGGTGAGGACCCCGGGGACGGCCACGATGGTCAGTTCGGTCAGCCCGCGCAGGGAACGGCCGGCCGCCAGGACCCCGTCCAGCGCACCCAGGCCCGCCGCGCCGCCGACCCGCACATGGGCGCGCAGCGCAGTGGCCCCGTGGCTCAGCTGGAGGAGGGCGGCCTCGGTGGCGCGGCGCCGGACGTCCTCGGGCCGGTACGACGGCGGGCCCCCGCCGGTGCCCGCCGTACCGCCGCCCGCCCCGTCCGCCACCGCCGCGCCGGCCATCGCCGTCCCGGTGAGCGCGGTGTCCGCGTGGGCGTGGGGCTCGGCCGGGGCGGGCAGCAGGAGGTGACCGCGCAGGTCCAGGCCGGTTCCCCGGGCGGTCAGGCTGCCCGCCGTCCCGACCGACTCGATGAGCGGTCCGGCGGTCCGCACGTCGACGACGCGTCCGTCGGCCAGCCGTGCTCCGCGGAGGAGGAGCGAGGACGCGTCACCGGTACCTTCGGGCATCGCGCCGCTCCTGGAGGAATACACGTTCATGCAGAGTGCGCCGAGCTTACGGGCTGTCCCGGCGCCCCGCGTGGACCAGCGCGGCGCCGGGGGCGGGGTGCCGCACGGCGGGGCGGCCCCGCACACGGAACGTGTCCGGACGCTCCGGCGGCGCGGCGGGACGCCGGGCCGTCGTCGCGTGCCCGGCGGGGACGCCCGGAGGAACCCGGGCGCGGGTCCGGCCGGCTCCGGGAGGCGCCGGATTAGTCGTACGAATACGGCCCCGCGGGGCGGGTGTGCGGAAGGGTGCCGGCGAGGCCCGTGAGGCGGTCGGCGGAGTCGGCGTACGGGCTGATCAAGGGCCTGATCAGGGGCCCCGGGAGAGAGCCGGCCGCAAGGCCCGTCCGGGGGTCCGGGAGGGCCCGGAGGAGGCGGTGGAAACGGATTTGGGCGATCGGCGACCGACCGTGTAATGTCTTCCTCGCTCGCCCCAATAGCTCAGTCGGTAGAGCGTCTCCATGGTAAGGAGAAGGTCTGCGGTTCGATTCCGCATTGGGGCTCTGGTGATCGGGTGACTCCGCTTCGGCGGGGGATCCCGGCATCAAAGCGGTGTAGCTCAGTCGGTAGAGCAAGCGGCTCATAATCGCTGTGTCACCGGTTCAAGTCCGGTCACCGCTACTAACGGTAGCCGATTGTGGGGTCGGTCCTTCGATCGGCTACTCTTTTATGCGTTCATCCGTCCATCCGTCCGTCCAAGGAGCACTCACGTGGCTGCCACCGACGTCCGCCCGAAGATCACGCTGGCCTGCGTGGAGTGCAAGGAGCGGAACTACATCACCAAGAAGAACCGGCGTAACAACCCGGACCGTCTTGAGATGAAGAAGCACTGCCCGCGCTGCAACTCGCACACCGCGCACCGCGAAACGCGCTGAAACAGGCTCGTACACGAGGCCGTCCCCACTGGGGGCGGCCTCGTGTCGTTTTATGTGGTGGCTCGGGCCGTTCTTCGGCCTATTCGACATTTCACCAGGAGGTACCGGGCTCATGGCGCTCGACCAGTCCTTCGTGGGGCGGACCTATCCGCCCACCCCGGCGTACGAGGTCGGCCGGGAGAAGATCCGGGAGTTCGCGGAGGCGGTGGGTGACACCAACCCCGCCTACGTCGACCCGGAAGCCGCCAAGGCGTTGGGGCACCCGGACGTGATCGCCCCGCCCACCTTCGTGTTCTCGATCACGTTCAAGGCCGCGGGCCAGGTGATCCAGGACCCGCAGCTGGGGCTGGACTACAGCCGGGTGGTGCACGGGGACCAGAAGTTCGCGCATGTGCGCCCGGTGCGTGCGGGGGACCGGCTGACGGTCACCTCGACCATCGAGGCCATCAAGTCGATGGCGGGCAACGACTTCCTGGACATCCGGGGCGAGGTGCGCGACGAGACCGGTGAGCACGTCGTGACCGCGTGGACGAAGCTGGTGGCGCGCGCCGCCGAGGAGGCGTGATGACGGCGACCATCGCATACGGAGCGGTCGAGGTCGGTACGGAACTGCCCGCGCAGTCGTTCCCCGTGCAGCGGGCGACCCTGGTGCAGTACGCGGGCGCCTCCGGGGACTTCAACCCGATCCACTGGAACGAGAGGTTCGCGCGCGAGGTCGGTCTGCCGGACGTGATCGCACACGGCATGTTCACCATGGCCGAGGCGATCAGGGTGGTCACCGACTGGGCCGGCGACCCGGGCGCGGTCGTCGAGTACGGCGTCCGCTTCACCAAGCCGGTCATCGTGCCCGACGACGACACCGGGGCCCTGATCGAGGTCAGCGGCAAGGTCGCCGCGAAGCTGGACGACCACCTCGTGCGGGTCGACCTGACGGCGATGAGCGACGGCAAGAAGGTGCTGGGCATGGCCCGCGCCGTCGTCCGCCTGGCCTGACACCCGGCCCTGCGCACCGCCGCAGGCACACGGCCGCAGGGCGCTCTCCCCGGGAGGGCGCCCTCCGCGCGTTCCCGGGCCCCACCCCGGCGCGGTACGCCCCGCCGCATGCGCATGCGCATGCGCATGCGGCCGCGGTTTCGACGGGGCGTTCCGGGGCCCCACCCGGCTCGGCACGTCCCGTCCGAGGCTCCCGCGCTCCGGGACCCCACCGGCGCGGTACGCCCCGACGGGTGCCCGCCCGGCCGCGGTCCCGGCGGTGCGCTCCGTGGCCCCGCCGGGCCCGCACGGCCGCGGACCGTACTCTTGTCCCCGTGCAGGAACTCCACGACGCCCCCCTCGCCCCCCTGACCACCTTCCGGCTCGGCGGCCCGGCCGGCCGCCTCGTGACGGCCACCACCGACGCGGAGGTGATCGCCGCCGTGCGCGAGGCCGACGACAGCGGCACCCCGCTCCTGGTCATCGGTGGCGGCTCCAACCTCGTCATCGGCGACAAGGGCTTCGACGGGACGGCCCTGCGCATCGCGACCACGGGCCACGAACTCTCCGGCACCTCGCTCGAACTGGCCGCCGGCGAGGTCTGGACCGACGCCGTCGCCCGCACGGTCGAGGCGGGACTGGCCGGGATCGAATGCCTCGCCGGGATCCCCGGATCCGCCGGGGCGACACCGATCCAGAACGTCGGCGCCTACGGGCAGGAGGTCTCCTCGGTCATCACCGAGGTCGTCGCCTACGACCGGCACACCCGGGAGACCGTCACCCTCACCGCCGAGGACTGCGCCTTCTCCTACCGGCACAGCCGCTTCAAGACCGACCCCGAGCGCTACGTCGTGCTCCGCGTGCGGTTCGCCCTGGAGAACGCGGACGGGATGTCCGCGCCCCTGCGCTACCCCGAGACCGCCCGGGCCATGGGCGTCGAGCAGGGTGACCGGGTGCCCCTCGCCTCCGCCCGGGAGACCGTCCTGCGGCTGCGGGCGGGCAAGGGCATGGTGCTCGACCCGGAGGACCACGACACCTGGTCGGCCGGGTCCTTCTTCACCAACCCGATCCTCGACGAGGCCCAGCACGCGGCCTTCCTCGTCCGCGCGGCCGAGCGCCTCGGCGCGGACGTGCCGCCCCCGGCCTTCCCCGCGGGCGACGGCCGGACGAAGACCTCGGCGGCCTGGCTCATCGACAAGGCGGGCTTCACCAAGGGCTACGGCACGGGCCCCGCCCGCATCTCCACGAAGCACACGCTCGCCCTCACCAACCGGGGCGGCGCGACCACGGAGGACCTGCTGGCGCTGGCCCGCGAGGTCGTCGCCGGGGTCCACGAGGCCTTCGGGGTCACGCTCGTCAACGAACCGGTGACGGTCGGCGTCAGCCTGTAGGAGCGCGGCCCGGGGCACCGTGGACGCGGCCGGGCCCTGCCGGAGCGGTGCCGCCCCGCCGGAGCCAGGCGGCCCGGGACGCCCCGGACCAGGGGCTACGGGGCAGGCCAGGCCCGGCCTGTAGCCCTCGCGCACGCCCCGCCGGGCGGCGTCAGACGGTCAGCCACGCGTCGATGCCGCCCAGCAGCTTCTCCCGCACCTCGGCCGGCGCCACCGACCCCCGCACCGACTGCCGGGCCAGCTCGGCGAGTTCCTCGTCGGTGAAGCCGTGGTGCCGGCGGACGAGGTCGTACTGCGCGGCCAGCCGGGAACCGAAGAGCAGCGGGTCGTCCGCGCCCAGCGCCATCGGCACGCCGGCCTCGAACAGAGTGCGCAGGGGTACATCGGCGGGCTTCTCGTAGACGCCGAGCGCCACGTTGGAGGCCGGGCAGACCTCGCAGGTCACGCCCCGCTCCGCGAGCCTGCTCAGCAGCCGGGGATCCTCCGCCGCCCGGACACCGTGCCCGATCCGGGCCGCGTCGAGGTCGTCCAGGCAGTCCCGGACGCTGGACGGGCCGGAGAGCTCGCCGCCGTGCGGAGCGGCGATCAGACCGCCCTCGCGGGCGATGGCGAAGGCGCGGTCGAAGTCACGGGCCATCCCGCGGCGCTCGTCGTTGGAGAGACCGAAACCGATGACCCCCCGGTCCGCGTACCGCACGGCGAGCCTGGCCAGCGTCCGGGCGTCCAGCGGGTGCTTCATCCGGTTCGCCGCGATGACCACCCGGATCCCGAGCCCGGTCTCCCGGGCCGCACGGTCCACGGCGTCCAGGATGATCTCGATCGCCGGGATCAGCCCGCCGAGCAGCGGGGCGTACGAGGTGGGGTCGACCTGGATCTCCAGCCACCCGGAGCCGTCCGCGACGTCCTCCATGGCGGTCTCCAGCACCAGCCGCTGGATGTCCTCCGGCGAGCGGAGGCAGGACCGCGCGATGTCGTACAGGCGCTGGAAGCGGAACCAGCCGCGCTCGTCGGTGGCCCGCAGTCTGGGCGGCTCACCGCCGGTCAGCGCCTCGGGCAGGCGCACCCCGTACTTGTCCGCCAGTTCGAGCAGGGTGGTGGGCCGCATCGAACCGGTGAAGTGCAGGTGCAGATGGGCCTTGGGCAACCGCCGTACGTCACGCTCCATCGGAAGATCTTGCCGCATGCGGAGGGTGTCGCGGAAGCGGGATCCCCGTGTGAGTTACCCCTCGAACGAAAAGACGCCCCCCGGCCGCGGCCGGGGGGCGTCCTCTCGTTCGCGTGCGCGGGCCTCGCGTCAGTCGCGGGCCTCGCCCAGCAGCTTCTGGAGCCGCGAGACGCCCTCGACGAGGTCGTCGTCGCCCAGCGCGTAGGACAGCCGCAGGTAACCCGGGGTGCCGAACGCCTCACCCGGGACCACGGCGACCTCGGCCTCGTCCAGGATGAGCGCCGCGAGCTCGGCGGAGTCCGCCGGGCGCTTGCCCCGGATCTCCTTGCCGAGCAGCTCCTTCACCGACGGGTAGGCGTAGAACGCGCCCTCGGGCTCGGGGCAGAACACGCCGTCGATCTCGTTGAGCATGCGCACGATCGTCCGGCGGCGGCGGTCGAAGGCGGTCCGCATCTCGGCGACCGCGTCCAGCGGGCCCGACACGGCGGCCAGCGCAGCGACCTGCGCGACGTTGCTGACGTTGGAGGTGGCGTGCGACTGCAGGTTGGTCGCGGCCTTCACGATGTCCTTGGGGCCGATGATCCAGCCGACCCGCCAGCCGGTCATGGCGTACGTCTTGGCGACGCCGTTGACCACGATGCACTTGTCGCGCAGCTCGGGCACGACCGCGGGGAGCGAGGCGGCGGCCGCCCCGCCGTAGACCAGGTGCTCGTAGATCTCGTCGGTCATCACCCAGAGGCCGTGCTCCACGGCCCAGCGCCCGATGGCCTCGGTGTCGGCCTCGCTGTAGACGGCGCCGGTCGGGTTCGACGGGGAGACGAACAGGACGACCTTGGTGCGCTCGGTGCGCGCCGCCTCCAGCTGCTCGACCGAGACCCGGTAGCCGGTGGTCTCGTCGGCGACGACCTCGACCGGGACACCGCCGGCGAGACGGATGGACTCCGGGTAGGTGGTCCAGTAGGGAGCGGGCACGATGACCTCGTCGCCCGGGTCGAGGATCGCGGCGAAGGCCTCGTAGATGGCCTGCTTGCCGCCGTTGGTCACCAGGATCTGGGACGCGTCGACCTCGTAGCCGGAGTCGCGCAGGGTCTTCTCCGCGATGGCGGCCTTGAGCTCGGGGAGCCCGCCGGCCGGGGTGTAGCGGTGGTACTTCGGGTTGCGGCAGGCCTCGACCGCGGCGTCGACGATGTATCCGGGGGTCGGGAAGTCGGGTTCACCGGCGCCGAAGCCGATCACCGGACGCCCGGCGGCCTTGAGGGCCTTCGCCTTGGCGTCGACGGCGAGGGTGGCGGACTCGGAGATGGCACCGATGCGGGCCGAGACCCGGCGCTCGGACGGAGAAGTTGCAGCGCTCATGCCCCCCATGCTTGCAGACCGGAAAAGCCCCGAGCACAGGGGTTTCAAGGACCGGACAGGACTCGGACAGCATGCGGACAGGACCGGTCGGTTGTGGTCTGTTCGACGCGGCGCCGCTGAGCACGTACACTCACCTGTCGTTGGCCTTCATCAGCCGCACCGTTTTCCCACCCGGCTCACCGGGGAGGATGCGGTAGGTTGGTGGAAACCACAAAGGGTCGTAGCTCAATTGGTAGAGCACTGGTCTCCAAAACCAGCGGTTGGGGGTTCAAGTCCCTCCGGCCCTGCTACACACTCCTTCGCCAGGATGTGTGCGCATGTACGTACTTCAATGCACCGCCGTGCGGCTCCACCGGGCGCGGCACGGCCATGACCCGGAATCAGGTGAGTAGCGTGACGGACGCCGTGGGCTCCATCGACATGCCTGATGCCGAGGACGAAGCCCCCGAGTCGAAGAAGAAGGCCCGGAAGGGCGGCAAGCGCGGAAAGAAGGGCCCCCTGGGCCGTCTCGCGCTGTTCTACCGCCAGATCGTCGCCGAGCTCCGCAAGGTCGTCTGGCCCACGCGCAGCCAGCTGACCACGTACACGACCGTCGTGATCATGTTCGTGGTCGTCATGATCGGTCTCGTCACCGTGATTGACTTCGGATTTGCGCGGGTCATCAAGTACGTCTTCGGCTGATCCCCGCGGAGGGCGCCTCTTCGGCGCCCCTTTCGCATGTTCCACCCATATGTATCCAGGAAGAAGCAGCCATCGTGTCTGACCCGAACCTGAACGACGACGCCGAGCGCAAGGCGAGCGCCGTCGAGTCCGCCGAGGACGAGCTCGACATCGTCGAGGCGGCGGACGCCGTGGCCCCGGACCAGGTCGACGCTGCTGACGCCGCCGCGGGCGAGCCCGCCGAGCAGGACGCCGTGCGCGCCGAGTCCGACGAGGCCGCTGAGACCGCGGAGTCCGACGCCGCCGACGACGAAGCCGAGTCCGAGGCCGACGAGGACGCCGAGGCCGACGGGTCCGAGGAGGAGGCCGAGCCGGCCGCCCCCGTCGACGCCGTCGCCGCCCTGCGCGACGAGCTGCGCGGACTCCCCGGCGAGTGGTACGTCATCCACACGTACGCCGGTTACGAGAAGCGCGTGAAGGCCAACCTGGAGCAGCGCGCCGTCTCGCTCAACGTCGAGGACTTCATCTACCAGGCCGAGGTGCCTGAAGAAGAGATCGTCCAGATCAAGAACGGTGAGCGGAAGAACGTCCGGCAGAACAAGCTCCCGGGATACGTCCTGGTACGCATGGACCTGACGAACGAGTCCTGGGGCGTCGTGCGGAACACGCCGGGCGTCACCGGCTTCGTGGGCAACGCCTACGACCCGTACCCGCTGACCCTGGACGAGATCGTCAAGATGCTCGCCCCCGAGGCCGAGGAGAAGGCGGCCCGCGAGGCGGCCGAGGCCGAGGGCAAGCCGGCACCGGCCCGCAAGGTCGAGGTGCAGGTCCTGGACTTCGAGGTGGGCGACTCGGTCACCGTCACCGACGGCCCCTTCGCGACCCTCCAGGCCACGATCAACGAGATCAACCCCGACTCGAAGAAGGTCAAGGGCCTCGTCGAGATCTTCGGTCGCGAGACCCCGGTCGAGCTCAGCTTCGACCAGATCCAGAAGAACTGACCGGCTTCACCGCCAGTTCCTGGACACATGCCTACCGAGCAGGTCAGACCGGCTTCGCAGCCGGTCTGACCTGCTCGGTTTTTGGTCGCGCAGCTATACCCGTTATCGTTGCGCGGTATGCCTCCGTCCGGATGACCGGAACGGCGGCGAAACACTCTCACTAGGACCCGGAGAGAGCAATGCCTCCCAAGAAGAAGAAGGTCACGGGGCTTATCAAGCTCCAGATCAACGCCGGTGCGGCCAACCCGGCCCCGCCGGTCGGCCCCGCACTGGGCCAGCACGGCGTCAACATCATGGAGTTCTGCAAGGCCTACAACGCCGCGACCGAGTCGCAGCGTGGCATGGTCGTGCCGGTGGAGATCACGGTCTACGAGGACCGCTCCTTCACCTTCATCACCAAGACTCCGCCGGCCGCCAAGCTGATCCTCAAGGCCGCGGGTGTGGACAAGGGCTCCGGCGAGCCGCACAAGACCAAGGTCGCCAAGCTCACGGCCGACCAGGTCCGCGAGATCGCCACGACCAAGCTCCCCGACCTGAACGCCAACGACCTCGACGCCGCGTCGAAGATCATCGCTGGCACCGCCCGTTCCATGGGCATCACGGTCGAAGGCTGAGTCAGCCCCGTAGCCCCACAGTGGTAGGACCAAGCGCTGGTCCGCACCACGACTCCACACTCTGAAAACCACAGGAGTAGATGTGAAGCGCAGCAAGAACCTCCGCGCTGCGGACGCGAAGATCGACCGGGAGCGCACCTACGCCCCGCTCGAGGCCGTCCGTCTCGCCAAGGACACCGCCGCCACCAAGTTCGACGGCACCGTCGAGGTCGCGTTCTGCCTGGGTGTCGACCCTCGCAAGGCCGACCAGATGGTCCGTGGCACCGTGAACCTCCCGCACGGCACCGGCAAGACCGCCCGGGTCCTGGTCTTCGCGACCGGTGACCGTGCTGCGGCCGCGGAAGCCGCGGGCGCCGACATCGTCGGCGCCGACGAGCTCATCGACGAGGTGGCGAAGGGCCGTCTGGACTTCGACGCCGTCGTCGCCACGCCGGACCTCATGGGCAAGGTCGGCCGCCTGGGCCGCGTGCTCGGTCCGCGTGGTCTGATGCCGAACCCGAAGACCGGCACCGTCACCCCCGATGTCGTGAAGGCCGTCAACGACATCAAGGGCGGAAAGATCGAGTTCCGCGTCGACAAGCACTCGAACCTGCACTTCATCATCGGAAAGACCTCTTTCGATGACACGAAGCTGGTCGAGAACTACGGCGCGGCCCTGGAGGAGATCCTCCGCCTGAAGCCGTCCGCCGCGAAGGGTCGCTTCATCAAGAAGGCGACCATGAGCACGACGATGGGCCCCGGCATCCCGCTGGACGCCAACCGCGTGCGCAACCTCCTCGTCGAGGAGGACCCGGCCGCCGTCTGAGCCCCCGTGCTCAGCAGGTAGCCGCGTCACGGCAGCGGGACGGGCCCCGCAGCCTTCTTCGGAAGGCTGCGGGGCCCGTCCTCGTACGCCGGGCGTGACCCGCCGGCGAGGGGTCCAAACCTCTCGCGGGGGCCGGACCGGGACGGATTTGCTCCCGGCGGCCCCGGTCGCGTACTCTCGTGAAGAAGCCAAAGACCGCTGGTCGTCGCCGTGTTCTCGCAAGGGGGACGGTGACCGAAGGTTCCGCTAGACCGGACGACCTGCGCAGGTGACTGTGGAACGCTCCCGGACTTCGTCCGGTCGAGCCGCGCCCTGGCACTTGTGCCGGGGCGTTTCGTCTTTCCCGGCCCCTTCTGAGCGGTCCTCATCACCCGGAAGGAGGCCGACGCTCATGGCAAGGCCCGACAAGGCTGCCGCGGTAGCCGAGCTGACGGACCAGTTCCGCAGCTCGAACGCCGCCGTGCTGACCGAGTACCGGGGTCTCACCGTGGCGCAGCTCAAGACGCTGCGTCGTTCGCTCGGTGAGAACGCCCAGTACGCCGTGGTGAAGAACACGCTGACCAAGATTGCGGCCAACGAGGCCGGGATCGACACGCTGGACGACCTGTTCGCAGGCCCGACGGCGGTTGCCTTCATCACCGGTGACCCGGTGGAGTCGGCGAAGGGTCTTCGTGACTTCGCCAAGGACAACCCGAACCTCATCATCAAGGGCGGTGTCCTTGACGGTAAGGCGCTGTCCGCCGATGAGATCAAGAAGCTCGCGGACCTCGAGTCCCGCGAGGTTCTGCTCGCCAAGCTGGCCGGTGCCATGAAGGGCAAGCAGACGCAGACTGCGCAGCTCTTCCAGGCTCTGCCGTCGAAGTTCGTCCGCACCGCGGAAGCGCTTCGCGCCAAGAAGGCCGAGCAGGGCGGTGCCGGTACTCCGGCTCCCGCCGAGGCTGCCGAGTAATTTCGCTCAGCGGTCCAGCGGGCTCCACGTACGCCCGCCGACATATACATCCGGCACCTGCCGAATAGTGGAAGGACGCCATCATGGCGAAGCTCAGCCAGGAAGACCTGCTCGCCCAGTTCGAGGAGCTCACCCTCATCGAGCTCTCCGAGTTCGTTAAGGCGTTCGAGGAGAAGTTCGACGTCACCGCCGCCGCCGCGGTCGCCGTCGCCGGTCCCGCGGGCGCCGGCCCGGCCGCCGAGGCCGTCGAGGAGCAGGACGAGTTCGACGTCGTCCTCACCGCCGCCGGTGACAAGAAGATCCAGGTCATCAAGGTCGTGCGTGAGCTGACCTCGCTGGGTCTCAAGGAGGCCAAGGACCTCGTCGACGGCGCCCCGAAGCCCGTCCTCGAGAAGGTCGCCAAGGAGGCCGCCGAGAAGGCTGCCGAGTCCCTCAAGGGCGCCGGCGCCTCCGTCGAGGTCAAGTGACCTCACGAGTCGTCTGACTCACCCGAGGACGCTCACGCCGTAGGCGCCGAGTGACCTCAGCCGAGGGCGATCACCCATCCGGGTGGTCGCCCTTCGGCATGCCCCGAGAGGCTGCCTTGATCTTCGCCGTGCGACGAGTAGGGTGATCTTCGCCGTGCGTTTCTCCGGGGGCGCCACGAGGCGTCAACCGGCGTCCTCCGGGCGCAGGTGAAGACCGCCGGCCGTCCGCCGGGGCCCTCGGGGCCTTGACGAACCGCACGCGGCGCGCAATTCTCAGGACGCGTCGTCATCTCGATCCGCATCCGAGGCATGGATCGAGAGCGAAGAGGGCAGTAAAGAAGAGCGCACCCCGCGCGAGGGCTATTCATAGGTGTTGAGAACAGCTGTTGAGAGCAACGTGGGTCTCTGAGAACCCCGACTGGACATCAGTGTGCCGCTTGGCTACACTGACCCTTTGCGCTGCCTGTTAGCTGCCTCCTGCCCGTCACCAGGGGCATGCCCACGCTTAGCACCGATGGCCGGACCGTCCCTGACCTTGGGATCTCTGTCTCCGTGTGCGGCTTGGGGCCGGTACGCGCGTAGTGAGTCCGAGCCCTCGGAAGGACCCCCTCTTGGCCGCCTCGCGCAACGCCTCGACCTCGAATACGAACAACGGTGCCAGCACCGCCCCGCTGCGCATCTCTTTTGCAAAGATCAAGGAGCCCCTCGAGGTTCCGAACCTCCTCGCGCTGCAGACCGAGAGCTTCGACTGGCTCCTCGGCAACGCCGCCTGGAAGGCTCGCGTCGAGGCTGCTCTGGACAGCGGACGAGACGTCCCCACCAAGTCCGGCCTGGAGGAGATCTTCGAGGAGATCTCTCCGATCGAGGACTTCTCCGGGTCGATGTCGCTCACGTTCCGCGACCACCGCTTCGAGCCCCCGAAGAACTCGATCGACGAGTGCAAGGAGCGCGACTTCACCTTCGCGGCCCCGCTCTTCGTCACCGCCGAGTTCACCAACAACGAGACCGGCGAGATCAAGTCCCAGACGGTCTTCATGGGCGACTTCCCGCTCATGACCAACAAGGGCACCTTCGTCATCAACGGCACCGAGCGTGTCGTCGTGTCGCAGCTCGTGCGTTCGCCGGGTGTCTACTTCGACTCCTCCATCGACAAGACGTCCGACAAGGACATCTTCTCCGCCAAGATCATCCCGTCCCGGGGTGCCTGGCTGGAGATGGAGATCGACAAGCGCGACATGGTCGGTGTCCGCATCGACCGCAAGCGCAAGCAGTCCGTCACCGTCCTCCTGAAGGCGCTCGGCTGGACCACCGAGCAGATCCTCGAGGAGTTCGGCGAGTACGAGTCCATGCGCGCCACCCTGGAGAAGGACCACACCCAGGGCCAGGACGACGCGCTGCTCGACATCTACCGCAAGCTGCGTCCGGGCGAGCCGCCCACGCGCGAGGCCGCTCAGACGCTGCTCGAGAACCTCTACTTCAACCCCAAGCGCTACGACCTCGCGAAGGTCGGCCGCTACAAGGTGAACAAGAAGCTCGGCGCCGACGAGCCGCTCGACGCCGGTGTCCTCACCAGCGACGACATCATCGCCACCATCAAGTACCTGGTGAAGCTGCACGCCGGCGAGACCGAGACGGTCGGCGAGTCCGGCCGCTCGATCATGGTCGAGACCGACGACATCGACCACTTCGGCAACCGCCGTATCCGCAACGTCGGTGAGCTGATCCAGAACCAGGTCCGCACGGGTCTCGCCCGTATGGAGCGTGTCGTGCGCGAGCGCATGACCACCCAGGACGTCGAGGCGATCACGCCGCAGACCCTGATCAACATCCGGCCGGTCGTCGCCTCCATCAAGGAGTTCTTCGGCACCAGCCAGCTCTCGCAGTTCATGGACCAGAACAACCCGCTGTCGGGGCTGACGCACAAGCGTCGTCTGAACGCCCTCGGCCCGGGTGGTCTGTCCCGTGAGCGGGCCGGCTTCGAGGTCCGTGACGTGCACCCCTCGCACTACGGCCGCATGTGCCCGATCGAGACGCCCGAAGGCCCGAACATCGGTCTGATCGGCTCGCTGGCCTCCTACGGGCGCATCAACCCGTTCGGTTTCATCGAGACGCCGTACCGCAAGGTCGTCGAGGGTGTCGTCACCGACGACGTCGACTATCTGACGGCCGACGAGGAAGACCGCTTCGTGATCGCCCAGGCGAACGCGACGCTCTCCGACGACATGCGCTTCACCGAGGCCCGTGTCCTGGTCCGCCGTCGTGGCGGCGAGATCGACTACATCCCCGGTGACGACGTCGACTACATGGACGTCTCGCCGCGCCAGATGGTGTCGGTCGCGACCGCGATGATCCCGTTCCTGGAGCACGACGACGCCAACCGTGCCCTCATGGGCGCGAACATGATGCGTCAGGCCGTCCCGCTCATCAAGAGCGAGGCGCCGCTGGTCGGCACCGGCATGGAGTACCGCTGCGCCACCGACGCCGGCGACGTGCTCAAGGCGGAGAAGGCGGGTGTGGTCCAGGAGGTCTCCGCGGACTACATCACCGTGACGAACGACGACGGCACGTACACCACGTACCGCATCGCCAAGTTCTCGCGCTCCAACCAGGGCACCTCGGTCAACCAGAAGGTCGTCGTCTCCGAGGGCGACCGGGTGATCGAGAGCCAGGTCCTCGCCGACGGGCCCGCCACCGAGAACGGTGAGATGGCGCTCGGCAAGAACCTGCTCGTGGCGTTCATGCCCTGGGAGGGTCACAACTACGAGGACGCGATCATCCTGTCGCAGCGCCTCGTGCAGGACGACGTCCTCTCCTCGATCCACATCGAGGAGCACGAGGTCGACGCCCGTGACACCAAGCTCGGCCCGGAGGAGATCACCCGGGACATCCCGAACGTCTCCGAGGAGGTCCTCGCCGACCTCGACGAGCGCGGCATCATCCGCATCGGTGCCGAGGTCGTCGCCGGCGACATCCTCGTCGGCAAGGTCACGCCCAAGGGCGAGACCGAGCTGACCCCGGAGGAGCGCCTGCTCCGCGCGATCTTCGGTGAGAAGGCGCGCGAGGTCCGCGACACCTCGCTCAAGGTCCCGCACGGCGAGATCGGCAAGGTCATCGGCGTCCGCGTCTTCGACCGCGAGGAGGGCGACGAGCTGCCGCCCGGCGTGAACCAGCTGGTCCGCGTCTACGTCGCGCAGAAGCGCAAGATCACCGATGGTGACAAGCTCGCCGGCCGTCACGGCAACAAGGGCGTCATCTCCAAGATCCTCCCGATCGAGGACATGCCGTTCCTGGAGGACGGCACCCCGGTCGACATCATCCTCAACCCGCTGGGTGTCCCGTCCCGAATGAACCCGGGACAGGTCCTGGAGATCCACCTCGGCTGGCTCGCCAGCCGCGGCTGGGACGTCTCCGGCCTCGGTGACGAGTGGGCCCAGCGCCTGCAGGCCATCGGCGCCGACCAGGTCGACCCCGGCACCAACGTCGCCACGCCCGTCTTCGACGGTGCGCGCGAGGACGAGATCTCCGGCCTCTTCGGAGCCACGATCCCGAACCGCGACGGCGACCGGCTGGTCCAGCCCTCCGGCAAGGCCCAGCTGTTCGACGGCCGCTCCGGCGAGCCGTTCCCGGACCCGGTCTCGGTCGGGTTCATGTACATCCTGAAGCTGCACCACCTGGTCGACGACAAGCTCCACGCGCGCTCGACCGGCCCGTACTCCATGATCACGCAGCAGCCGCTGGGTGGTAAGGCGCAGTTCGGTGGGCAGCGATTCGGTGAGATGGAGGTGTGGGCCCTTGAGGCTTACGGCGCCGCATACGCCCTCCAGGAACTGCTGACGATCAAGTCCGACGACGTGACCGGCCGCGTGAAGGTCTACGAGGCGATCGTCAAGGGCGAGAACATCCCCGAGCCGGGCATTCCCGAGTCCTTCAAGGTGCTCATCAAGGAAATGCAGTCGCTCTGCCTCAACGTGGAGGTGCTGTCCTCGGACGGCATGTCCATCGAGATGCGCGACACGGACGAGGACGTCTTCCGCGCGGCGGAGGAGCTCGGTATCGACCTGTCCCGGCGCGAGCCGAGCAGCGTCGAAGAGGTCTGACGGGTTGCCCGGCCGGATCCGAGTGATCCGGCCGGCCCTCCCCGGACCCGTTCAGACCATTGCTGAAGTGCCCCGATTTCTCGCGTGAAGCGAGGGGGCTCGAACCCCCGAAAGAGGGATTGACGACAAGTGCTCGACGTCAACTTCTTCGACGAGCTGCGGATCGGCCTTGCCACCGCGGACGACATCCGGACCTGGTCCCACGGCGAAGTGAAGAAGCCGGAGACCATCAACTACCGCACGCTCAAGCCCGAGAAGGACGGACTCTTCTGCGAGAAGATCTTCGGTCCGACCCGGGACTGGGAGTGCTACTGCGGCAAGTACAAGCGTGTCCGCTTCAAGGGCATCATCTGTGAGCGCTGTGGCGTCGAGGTCACGCGCGCCAAGGTGCGCCGTGAGCGCATGGGCCACATCGAGCTTGCCGCTCCCGTCACCCACATCTGGTACTTCAAGGGCGTCCCGTCGCGCCTCGGCTACCTGCTGGACCTCGCGCCGAAGGACCTCGAGAAGGTCATCTACTTCGCCGCGTACATGATCACGTTCGTCGACGAGGAGCGCCGCACGCGCGACCTCCCGTCGCTGGAGGCGCACGTCTCCGTCGAGCGCCAGCAGATCGAGAACCGCCGCGACTCGGACCTCGAGAACCGCGCCAAGAAGCTCGAGACCGACCTGGCCGAGCTGGAGGCCGAGGGCGCCAAGGCCGACGTGCGCCGCAAGGTGCGCGAAGGTGCCGAGCGCGAGATGAAGCAGCTGCGCGACCGTGCGCAGCGCGAGATCGACCGCCTCGACGAGGTGTGGAGCCGCTTCAAGAACCTCAAGGTCCAGGACCTGGAGGGCGACGAGCTGCTCTACCGCGAGCTGCGTGACCGCTTCGGCACGTACTTCGACGGCTGCATGGGCGCCGCAGCCCTGCAGAAGCGCCTGGAGTCCTTCGACCTCGACGAGGAGGCCGAGCGCCTCCGCGAGATCATCCGCACCGGCAAGGGCCAGAAGAAGACCCGTGCGCTCAAGCGCCTCAAGGTCGTCTCCGCGTTCCTGCAGACCAGCAACAAGCCCAAGGGCATGGTGCTCGACTGCGTGCCGGTCATCCCGCCGGACCTGCGTCCGATGGTGCAGCTGGACGGTGGCCGCTTCGCGACCTCCGACCTGAACGACCTGTACCGCCGTGTGATCAACCGCAACAACCGCCTCAAGCGTCTCCTCGACCTCGGTGCCCCCGAGATCATCGTGAACAACGAGAAGCGGATGCTGCAGGAGGCCGTCGACGCGCTGTTCGACAACGGCCGCCGCGGTCGCCCGGTCACCGGTCCCGGCAACCGTCCCCTGAAGTCCCTCAGCGACATGCTGAAGGGCAAGCAGGGCCGTTTCCGCCAGAACCTCCTCGGCAAGCGCGTGGACTACTCCGCGCGTTCCGTGATCGTCGTCGGTCCGCAGCTCAAGCTGCACCAGTGCGGTCTGCCGAAGGCGATGGCGCTGGAGCTCTTCAAGCCGTTCGTGATGAAGCGCCTGGTGGACCTGAACCACGCGCAGAACATCAAGTCGGCCAAGCGCATGGTCGAGCGCGGCCGCACCGTCGTGTACGACGTCCTCGAAGAGGTCATCGCCGAGCACCCGGTGCTGCTGAACCGTGCGCCCACCCTGCACCGCCTCGGCATCCAGGCCTTCGAGCCGCAGCTGGTCGAGGGCAAGGCCATCCAGATCCACCCGCTCGTCTGCACCGCGTTCAACGCGGACTTCGACGGTGACCAGATGGCCGTGCACCTGCCGCTCTCCGCGGAGGCGCAGGCCGAGGCCCGCATCCTGATGCTGTCCTCGAACAACATCCTGAAGCCGGCCGACGGCCGTCCCGTCACCATGCCGACCCAGGACATGGTGCTGGGCCTCTTCTTCCTCACCACGGACGAAGAGGGCCGCGACGTCAAGGGCACCGACCGCGCGTTCGGCTCCACCGCCGAGGCCACCATGGCCTTCGACGCCCGCGAGCTGTCGCTCCAGGCGAAGGTCGACATCCGCTTCCCGGTGGGCACCATGCCCCCGCGCGGCTGGGTGCCGCCGGTCGCCGAGGAGGGCGAGCCCGAGTACCAGCCGGGTGACACCTTCCGGCTGCGTACGAGCCTGGGCCGCGCGCTCTTCAACGAGCTGCTGCCCGAGGACTACCCGTTCGTCGACTACTCGGTGGGCAAGAAGCAGCTCTCCGAGATCGTCAACGACCTGGCCGAGCGCTACCCCAAGGTCATCGTGGCGGCGACGCTCGACAACCTGAAGGCGGCCGGTTTCCACTGGGCGACCCGCTCCGGTGTGACCGTGGCCATCTCCGACGTCGTCGTGCCCGAGGCCAAGAAGGCCATCGTCAAGGGCTACGAGGAGCAGGACGAGAAGGTCCAGAAGCAGTACGAGCGCGGTCTGATCACCAAGGACGAGCGCACGCAGGAACTCATCGCGATCTGGACCAAGGCGACCAACGAGGTCGCCGAGGCGATGAACGCGAACTTCCCGAAGACGAACCCCATCTTCATGATGGTCGACTCGGGTGCCCGAGGAAACATGATGCAGATGCGTCAGATCGCGGGTATGCGTGGTCTGGTGTCGAACGCGAAGAACGAGACCATCCCGCGTCCGATCAAGGCGTCCTTCCGTGAGGGCCTCACCGTCCTGGAGTACTTCATCTCCACGCACGGTGCCCGTAAGGGTCTGGCGGACACCGCCCTGCGTACCGCCGACTCGGGTTACCTGACCCGTCGTCTGGTGGACGTCTCGCAGGACGTGATCATCCGCGAGGAGGACTGCGGCACCGACCGCGGCCTCAAGCTGAAGATCGCCGTCAAGGGCGCCGACGGCGTCCTGCGCAAGACGGACGACGTCGAGACCTCGGTCTACGCCCGCATGCTCGCCGAGGACGTCGTCGTCGACGGCAAGGTCATCGCGCCTGCCAACGTCGACCTCGGTGACGTCCTGATCGACGCCCTCGTGGGCGCCGGCGTCGAGGAGGTCAAGACCCGCTCGGTCCTGACCTGTGAGTCCGCGGTCGGCACCTGTGCCTTCTGCTACGGACGCTCGCTCGCCACCGGCAAGCTGGTCGACATCGGTGAGGCGGTCGGCATCATCGCCGCCCAGTCCATCGGTGAGCCCGGTACCCAGCTGACGATGCGTACCTTCCACACCGGTGGTGTGGCCGGTGACGACATCACGCAGGGTCTGCCGCGTGTCGTCGAGCTCTTCGAGGCGCGTACCCCCAAGGGTGTCGCCCCGATCTCGGAGGCCAAGGGCCGGGTCCGCATCGAGGAGACCGAGAAGACCAAGAAGCTCGTCGTCACCCCGGACGACGGCAGCGAGGAGACGGCGTTCCCGATCTCCAAGCGTGCCCGTCTCCTGGTCGGCGAGGGCGACGCGGTCGAGGTGGGCCAGAAGCTCACCGTCGGTGCCACGAACCCGCACGACGTGCTGCGGATCCTCGGTCAGCGCGCGGTCCAGGTCCACCTGGTCGGCGAGGTCCAGAAGGTCTACAACTCGCAGGGCGTGTCGATCCACGACAAGCACATCGAGATCATCATCCGGCAGATGCTGCGCCGGGTGACGATCATCGAGTCCGGCGACGCGGAGCTGCTGCCGGGCGAGCTCGTCGAGCGCTCGAAGTTCGAGACCGAGAACCGTCGTGTGGTCACCGAGGGCGGTCACCCCGCCTCCGGCCGTCCGCAGCTGATGGGTATCACCAAGGCCTCGCTCGCCACCGAGTCGTGGCTGTCGGCGGCGTCCTTCCAGGAGACGACCAGGGTCCTCACCGACGCGGCGATCAACGCCAAGTCGGACTCCCTGATCGGCCTCAAGGAGAACGTCATCATCGGTAAGCTCATCCCGGCCGGTACGGGTCTGTCCCGCTACCGCAACATCCGGGTCGAGCCGACCGAGGAGGCCAAGGCCGCGATGTACTCGGCCGTCGGCTACGACGACATCGACTACTCGCCGTTCGGCACCGGCTCCGGCCAAGCCGTTCCGCTGGAGGACTACGACTACGGTCCGTACAACCAGTAAGCGGGTCGCTCGCGACGACCGAAGGGCGCCCACCCCGTCACGTACGGGGTGGGCGCCCTTCGGCGTCGGCCGGCCCCGTCGGCGTGAGGTCGGTCACCCGCGGTGACCGCAGCCGGCCCGGCAGGGCCGGCGCTGCGGGCGGCTGCGGACCCCGGTGGAGACGTTCCCGCTGGTGGGAGGGGCTGCGCCGGGGGACCGGGTCCGGCCGGGGCGGCGCGTCCCGTCCGGTCACGCCGCGGAGCGCGGGCCGGCAGCCGGGGGTGGACCGCATTTGTTTTGACCCAGCTCCGTGAGGTAGGTACGCTCAAGCCTTGTGCCTGGGGTGTGCCTGGGCTCGGGTGCGTGTCCTCAACCGCACCGCGAGTCCGTACGTGGCCACCGCAATCGGTGTCTCTCCTGCTCACCGCAGGGGCGCGCAGTATTCGACACACCCGACCGCGTGGGTCGGCGAGTGTTCCAGGTTAGTTTCACGAACGGCACACAGAAACCGGAGAAGTAGTGCCTACGATCCAGCAGCTGGTCCGGAAGGGCCGGCAGGACAAGGTCGAGAAGAACAAGACGCCCGCGCTCGAGGGTTCGCCCCAGCGTCGTGGCGTCTGCACGCGTGTGTTCACGACCACCCCGAAGAAGCCGAACTCGGCCCTCCGTAAGGTCGCGCGTGTGCGTCTGACCTCCGGCATCGAGGTCACGGCCTACATCCCGGGTGAGGGGCACAACCTGCAGGAGCACTCCATCGTGCTCGTGCGTGGTGGCCGTGTGAAGGACCTGCCGGGTGTTCGTTACAAGATCATCCGCGGTTCGCTCGACACCCAGGGTGTCAAGAACCGCAAGCAGGCCCGCAGCCGCTACGGCGCCAAGAAGGAGAAGTAAGAATGCCTCGTAAGGGCCCCGCCCCGAAGCGCCCGGTCATCATCGACCCGGTCTACAGCTCTCCTCTTGTCACGTCGCTGATCAACAAGATCCTGCTCGACGGCAAGCGTTCCACCGCCGAGCGGATCGTGTACGGCGCCATGGAAGGCCTCCGCGAGAAGACCGGCGCTGACCCGGTCATCACGCTGAAGCGCGCGCTTGAGAACGTCAAGCCCTCGCTCGAGGTCAAGTCCCGCCGTGTCGGTGGCGCCACCTACCAGGTGCCGATCGAGGTCAAGCCCGGTCGCGCCGCCACCCTCGCCCTGCGCTGGGTCGTCGGTTACTCCCGCGCCCGTCGCGAGAAGACCATGACCGAGCGCCTCATGAACGAGCTGCTCGACGCCTCCAACGGTCTTGGCGCAGCCGTCAAGAAGCGCGAGGACACCCACAAGATGGCCGAGTCCAACAAGGCCTTCGCGCACTACCGCTGGTAGTCGCTCACCCCATCGAGACCGAGAGAAGATTGAGCCTTATGGCCACCACTTCGCTTGACCTGGCCAAGGTCCGCAACATCGGGATCATGGCCCACATCGACGCGGGCAAGACGACCACCACTGAGCGGATCCTCTTCTACACCGGCGTCTCGTACAAGATCGGTGAAGTCCACGACGGCGCTGCCACGATGGACTGGATGGAGCAGGAGCAGGAGCGCGGCATCACGATCACGTCCGCCGCGACGACCTGTCACTGGCCGCTCAATGATGTTGACCACACCATCAACATCATCGACACCCCGGGTCACGTCGACTTCACCGTCGAGGTGGAGCGTTCGCTCCGCGTCCTCGACGGTGCCGTCACCGTGTTCGACGGTGTGGCCGGCGTCGAGCCGCAGTCCGAGACCGTCTGGCGTCAGGCGGACCGCTACGGCGTGCCGCGTATCTGCTTCGTCAACAAGCTCGACCGCACCGGCGCCGAGTTCCACCGTTGTGTCGACATGATCGTCGACCGCCTCGGTGCGGTTCCGCTGGTCATGCAGCTCCCCATCGGTGCCGAGTCCGACTTCAAGGGCGTCGTCGACCTCGTGTCGATGAAGGCCTTCGTGTGGTCGGACGAGGCCGCCAAGGGCGAGATGTACGACACCATCGAGATCCCCGACACGCACACGGAGGCCGCCGAGGAATGGCGCGGCAAGCTCCTTGAGGCTGTCGCGGAGAACGACGACCAGATGATGGAGCTGTACCTGGAGGGCACCGAGCCCACCGAGGAGCAGCTGCACGAGGCGATCCGCAGGATCACCCTCGCGTCGAAGGGCTCGGCCGACTCCGTCACCGTGACCCCCGTCTTCTGTGGCACGGCGTTCAAGAACAAGGGCGTCCAGCCCCTGCTCGACGCGGTCGTCCGCTACCTGCCCTCCCCCCTGGACGTCGAGGCCATCGAAGGCCACGACGTCAAGGACCCGGAGCTGGTCATCAAGCGCAAGCCTTCGGACGACGAGCCGTTCTCCGGCCTGGCGTTCAAGATCGCGAGTGACCCGCACCTGGGCAAGCTCACCTTCGTCCGGATCTACTCCGGTCGCCTCGAGGCCGGCACCGCGGTGCTGAACTCGGTCAAGGGCAAGAAGGAGCGCATCGGCAAGATCTACCGCATGCACGCGAACAAGCGTGAGGAGATCGCGTCGGTGGGCGCCGGTGACATCGTCGCCGTCATGGGTCTGAAGCAGACCACCACGGGTGAGACGCTGTCCGACGACAAGAACCCGGTGATCCTGGAGTCCATGGACTTCCCGGCGCCGGTCATTCAGGTCGCCATCGAGCCCAAGTCCAAGGGTGACCAGGAGAAGCTGGGTGTCGCCATCCAGCGCCTCTCGGAGGAGGACCCCTCCTTCCAGGTGCACTCCGACGAGGAGACCGGCCAGACCATCATCGGTGGTATGGGCGAGCTTCACCTCGAGGTGCTCGTCGACCGCATGAAGCGCGAGTTCCGCGTCGAGGCGAACGTCGGCAAGCCCCAGGTCGCTTACCGCGAGACGATCCGCAAGACCGTCGAGCGCATCGACTACACGCACAAGAAGCAGACTGGTGGTACCGGCCAGTTCGCGAAGGTGCAGATCGCCCTCGAGCCCATCGAGGGTGGCGACGCCTCCTACGAGTTCGTCAACAAGGTCACCGGTGGCCGCATCCCCCGTGAGTACATTCCCTCGGTGGACGCGGGTGCCCAGGAAGCCATGCAGTTCGGCATCCTGGCCGGTTACGAGATGGTCGGCGTCCGCGTCACCCTTCTCGACGGTGGTTACCACGAGGTCGACTCCTCGGAGCTCGCCTTCAAGATCGCCGGTTCGCAGGCGTTCAAGGAGGGTGCCCGCAAGGCGTCCCCCGTGCTCCTGGAGCCGATGATGGCCGTCGAGGTCACCACGCCCGAGGACTACATGGGCGATGTCATCGGCGACCTCAACTCCCGCCGTGGCCAGATCCAGGCCATGGAGGAGCGCAGCGGCGCTCGCGTCGTGAAGGGCCTCGTGCCCCTCTCGGAGATGTTCGGCTACGTCGGAGACCTCCGCAGCAAGACCTCGGGTCGCGCAAGCTACTCGATGCAGTTCGACTCCTACGCCGAGGTTCCGCGGAACGTCGCCGAGGAGATCATCGCGAAGGCCAAGGGCGAGTAACTCTTCCGAGCTCACGCTTTAGGCTTGTCACCGGAGCCTGGTCGGGCATTCGTCGCAGCGCGTAAGCAGTGCGGCGAATGCCCCCGGCACCGGCATTCCAGCAAAGATCACCTGGCGCCGATGAAGCAAGGCGTACAGAACCACTCAGGAGGACCCCAGTGGCGAAGGCAAAGTTCGAGCGGACTAAGCCGCACGTCAACATCGGCACCATCGGTCACATCGACCACGGTAAGACGACCCTCACGGCCGCCATTACCAAGGTGCTGCACGACGCGTACCCGGACCTGAACGAGGCCTCGGCCTTCGACCAGATCGACAAGGCTCCTGAGGAGCGCCAGCGCGGTATCACCATCTCGATCGCGCACGTCGAGTACCAGACGGAGTCGCGTCACTACGCGCACGTCGACTGCCCGGGTCACGCCGACTACATCAAGAACATGATCACGGGTGCGGCGCAGATGGACGGCGCCATCCTCGTGGTCGCCGCCACCGACGGCCCGATGCCGCAGACCAAGGAGCACGTGCTCCTGGCCCGCCAGGTCGGCGTTCCGTACATCGTCGTCGCCCTGAACAAGGCCGACATGGTGGACGACGAGGAGATCCTGGAGCTCGTCGAGCTCGAGGTGCGTGAGCTCCTCTCCGAGTACGAGTTCCCGGGCGACGACCTTCCGGTCGTCAAGGTCTCGGCGCTCAAGGCCCTCGAGGGCGACGCCGAGTGGGGCAAGACCGTTCTCGACCTGATGAAGGCCGTGGACGAGAACATCCCGCAGCCCGAGCGTGACGTCGAGAAGCCGTTCCTCATGCCGATCGAGGACGTCTTCACGATCACCGGTCGCGGTACGGTCGTCACCGGCCGCATCGAGCGTGGTGTCCTCAAGGTCAACGAGACCGTTGACATCGTGGGCATCAAGCAGGAGAAGACCACCACCACGGTCACCGGCATCGAGATGTTCCGCAAGCTGCTCGACGAGGGCCAGGCCGGTGAGAACGTCGGTCTGCTCCTCCGTGGCATCAAGCGCGAGGACGTCGAGCGCGGCCAGGTCATCATCAAGCCGGGTTCGGTCACGCCGCACACCGAGTTCCAGGCCCAGGCCTACATCCTGTCGAAGGACGAGGGTGGCCGTCACACCCCGTTCTTCAACAACTACCGCCCCCAGTTCTACTTCCGTACCACGGACGTGACGGGCGTGGTGACCCTTCCCGAGGGCACCGAGATGGTCATGCCGGGTGACAACACCCTCATGGACGTCGCGCTGATCCAGCCGGTCGCCATGGAAGAGGGCCTGAAGTTCGCCATCCGTGAGGGTGGCCGGACCGTGGGCGCCGGCCAGGTCACCAAGATCGTCAAGTAATCACCTGACGGTCTGACCTGGTTGCTCCGCACAGAGCACCGAGAGGGGCCCCGGCCCGCCGCGAGAGCGGTGGACCGGGGCCCCTCGTCGTGTGCCGTCCGCGGGCTCACCTGCCGGTGCGTGCCGGCCGTCGTCCCCTCGCCGGTCAGACCGCGAGCCGGGTGAGTGTGCCGCGGCGCCAGACCGCCCGGAGGCCGAGGGTGTCGCCGATGGTGGTGGTGGGATCGCCGTCCACCAGTAGCAGGTCGGCGCGGAGCCCCTCCGCGACGCGGCCGCGGTCCGTGAGGCCGAACCGGCGTGCCGGGGTGGAGGTGGCGGCGCGCAGGGCCTCCACCGGAGTGAGGCCGGCCCGCACGAGGTACTGCATCTCGTGGTGGACGCTGGCGCCGTGGACCACACCGCCCAGGAAGGGCAGCGGCGCGGGGGCGGC
Organism: Streptomyces sp. NPDC006296; assembly: GCF_040613235.1. Classification (NCBI taxonomy): domain Bacteria; kingdom Bacillati; phylum Actinomycetota; class Actinomycetes; order Kitasatosporales; family Streptomycetaceae; genus Streptomyces; species Streptomyces sp. NPDC006296. The sequence goes on from NZ_JBEXRT010000017.1 coordinate 124,589, forward strand.
GTCGGTGCCGACGAGGAGGTCGACCCCGGCGTCCCGGAGCGCCGCGACCGACGCCAGGACGTCCTCCACGCTGCCCTGCGGATAGCGGTCGTAGCTGCTGCGCAGCGTCTTGTCCCAGGCGGGATCCAGGCGCGAGCCGACGCGCGGGTCGTCGGCGAGGGCCGAGCCGGTGATCCCCGTCATCGAGGCGTTGAGGACGACACAGGGGGCGACGAACGCGCCGGAGGCGGCGATGAGGCCGATGACCTCCTCGGTGTGCGGCCGGTCCATGAACAGGTGGGCGAAGCCGTCGATGCCGGCTTCGACCGCCATCCGCGTCGCGTCGACGGTCAGGGCGTGGGCGATCGTGAGCATCCCGTGCCGGTGCGCCTCGGCGACCCCGGCGGTCAGCGTCTCCTGGTCGAGCATGGGCAGGCCGGGGTGCCCCTCGACCGAGCCGTCGTCGACCATGAACTTGATGTAGTCCGAGCCCGCGGCGACGAGCCGCGGGACGAAGCCGACCGCCTCGGCCGGGGTGCTGGAGAACGGCATCAGCGGCGCCTGGCCGCGGGCCTGCGGCGCGTCCCGGCCCGGTTCCCCTGAGCCCGGTCCCCCGGCCTCCGGCTCTCCGTGGCCGCCCGGCTCGAAGCCCTCCGGGAGCAGCTCGCTGGGGTGCCCGCCGGGAGGGGTGACGGCGAACCCCGAGGAGCGGACGTCGGCGACGGAGTCGTCGTCCCGCACGTGCTCGCGGTGGTCCCTGGTGTACATGCCCTGCATCTCCAGCTCCGTGGTCACGCCGAAGCGCAGCGCCAGCGCGAGCCCGTCCCCCGAGGTGTGGACGTGGGAGTCGATCAGACCGGGCAGGAGCGTCCCGCCCGCGGCGTCGACGATCTCCGCCCCGGCGGGCGGTTCCCCGCCGACCGCGAGGATGCGGGTGCCGTCCACCAGGACGGTGGTCTCCTCGCGGACGCGCTCGCCGTCGAACACCCGGGCGCCGGTGATGGCCGTGACCATGCTGTTCCACCTCTCTTCGCGGGCCCGAGGGCCCGGTGCGGCGAGTGATCCCACCGCGTCGCTCACATCAATGCTACGCGCAACTGTATGCATATTTGCACGTAACTGTTGTTTGCAGGCTTCTGCGGTAGGGTCGCGGCGTGACGTTCCCCGATGCCTCCGCCTCGCAGGAGGAAGCCCTGCTGGACGCCGTCGGCGTGGCCTTCGCGCGACTCCGCCGGCGCACCATGCAGGCCCCCGTCGACCCCCCGGTGGGCCGCAAGGACCTCAAGCGGAACCTGGTCCTCAACCTCGTCGACGAGGCGGCCGAGGCCGGCGGGGAGATCACGGTCGGCGGGCTCGCCGACCACCTCATGGTCGATCCGTCCGTGGCCAGCCGGATGGCGAGCGACTGCATCACCCACGGCTACCTGGTCCGCAGCGCCTCGCAGCAGGACGGCCGGCGCACCGTGCTCCGGCTGACCGAGGACGGCCGCACCCTTCTCGGCCACTTCCGCAGCCAGCAGCGACAGGCCTTCGAGCACATCACCCGTGACTGGCCCGCGGCCGAACGCGTCGAATTCGTGCGCCTGCTCCTGAAGTACGGCGACGCCACGGCCCGGCTGCCGGCGCCCGGCGGCGAGGACGGCTCCTCCGCGCCCTGAGCTCCGCCCCTCCGGCGTATCCCGGTGCGGAGTGTCCGGGGCGGGGCGTCACACGGCCGTCCCGTCTCCCGGGCGACCGGCCGGACCCCGACCGGGGCGGGCCCGGGGTCGCCCCCCCCTTCAGGGCGGCGACCGCAGCGCATGGCAGCCCGACGGATCGTGCGGGGCGGTCACGCGGACGTGAGGCGGGTCCGGACGCGCTCCCGCCACCGGTGCGGACCGCTTCCGGGGACGGCACGGGCGCGCCGTGCGGTTCAGGCGGCCTCGCGGGCGCCCGTGCCGCAGTCGCGGCAGTGGCCGGGGTGGCGCGAACGGAAGGCGCGGTCGCAGCGGTCGCAGTTCTGAAGGGGGATGACGAGCCGGCCGGAGCGCGGGGGCACCAGGTCCTCGCTGCCCGGCAGCGGTGGCGGCAGCAGGGCCGTGATCCGGTGACGCAGGAGCTTGGCGGGGTGCTTCAGGGGGACCGGGAGGTCGGACGTCAGCGCACGGCGGACGGTGTCCGGGTGTGCGTCGCGCTCCAGCCAGCTGACGACCCCCGGAGCGAGTGTCTCGATGTCCCGCTCGGACAGGGTGAGTTGGGGCGACAGGCGGCGCAGGTCGGCCAGGAGCGCGGCGGCCGACCGGTGCAGTGCGGGATCGCTGGCCCGAGGCCGTGGCAGCGGCGGGGGCGGTACCGTCCGCGCGGTGGGAGCGGGCAGGAGGACGGCCGGCGGGGCGGGGACGGGCGGCAGCTCCGGCACGGGCGGGTGCACCACCGGCGTCGGGCCCGGTACGGCGGGCGGCTGCTCCGGCACGGGCGGGTGCACCACCGGCGTCGGGCCCGGTACGGCGGGCGGGGGTGCGGCCGGTGCGACGGGGGTGTCCCGCTCCCCGGTTCTCGGCCGGGGGATCGTGGCTGCGGGCACTTCGGCGCCGGGCCGGTCGTACGAGACGGTCCGCGTGACGATGCGGCCGTCGGGCAGGCGTACGCGGCTGCGGCACAGGTAACCGGTCGCCTCCAGCTCCCGCAGGGCCACCGCGATCCGTGCCTCGCTCTCGGGGAAGCGCGCGGCGAGGTGCTTGATGCTGATCCGGGCCCCGTCGGGCAGCGACTGGATGTGCACGGCGAGCCCGATCGCCAGCAGCGACAGCGCGCGGTGCCGGGTGAGGTGGTTGCCGACGACGGTGAAGGCGGTGGTGTGCCGGACGCGGGCGTGGAGGACGCCGGACGACGGCGCAGGTCCCCCGGACGCGGAGGACGGTGTGCGTCCCCCGGACTCGGAGGACGGGGCGCACGGGGGCGCGCTAACCTGCTGGGTACCCATCGGGAAGCCCTACTTCCTCGGTGGTCAGGCCCTCGGTCGGGATTGGCGTCTCGTCGGGGGCCGTCTCATGTCTGTGGTTGTCGCGGCCGAGCATATGCCTGCCAACCCGCCCCAAATCCAGCCCAGTCGCCCTATGTCACCCGAGCGAGTGACCAGGACGGGTCGGGTCCGGTTGGGGAGGGTTCTTACCCGAGTCCTCACAAGCCTTTGATGCCGTGGGCCACCGGGTCGCGGTCCGCCGCGACCCGGTGCGGGCGCTCCACCGCGGGGGTCCGGACCGGCCGTTCCCGCGCGGAGCGGGGCGTCGGCGACCTCGGCCGACAGGGCGGACGGCCGTGTGGCCGGACGGATCACGGACACGGCCGCCGGGCCCTCCGGACGCGGCCGCCGGGTCCTCCCCGCTCCGGACCGGAGCCGTGCCGCTCGGGCCGGTGCGGGCGGAGCTGTCGCGCGGGAGGCCGAGCCGGATCGGCACACCCCCGGGCCGGTACGGACGGCGCTGCCGATGCCTCCGCCCCCGTACCGGGGAGTCCGGGGCGAGCGGGAAGTGCTCCGGCCGCCGGCGCTGCACGGCGGGCCGGAGGGCGGCGCCCCGTGGACCGCGGGCGGCCGCCGGTTCGGCCGGGTGCCGCCGGCGCGCAGCGCCTCGGTGCCGTGCACCGCGCCGATGCGGACGCCCACCCCGTCCGCCGCGTCGGTACCGGGCTGTTCCAGGGGGAGTTGCGCCCGTCCGCGGAGGCGCCGGACGCCCGCGCGAGCCCGGTCCGGGGGTGACGCGGAGCCGCACACGCGGGCGCCTGCGTTTGACCGGTCCCTCCCAGGGGGTAAGATCCCCGACCCGATTGGCCAGGCCACGGAGCCGTGTGGCACACTGGTCAGGTTGCTCGGTTGAGTGTCAATGCTGCGCGCCTCCCGCCGGGAGGACCGGAAGCGAGTCCCACAGTACTCGTCGACCCCCAGGGTCGGACGTACGGGAATCTTCCGGGAAGTGCCAGTGGGGCGCTGACCAGGCACCCGGTGGGGTTTCGCCCCCGGCAGCGCGGTTTCGGCCCGCACCCCCTTGGTTGGGAAATCCTTCGGGAGATCTACGTAGAGGGGATGCGACACGCCCGACCGCGTGGGTCGGAGGCGAAGTTACGAGAACTCCCGGGCGCCAGAGCGTTATTGAGAGACAGGACTACTAGTAGCCATGGCGGGACAGAAGATCCGCATCCGGCTCAAGGCCTACGACCACGAGGTCATCGACTCCTCGGCGAAGAAGATCGTCGAGACGGTGACCCGCACTGGTGCGTCGGTCGCAGGCCCGGTGCCGCTGCCCACTGAGAAGAACGTGTACTGCGTCATCAAGTCGCCGCACAAGTACAAGGACTCGCGCGAGCACTTCGAGATGCGCACGCACAAGCGCCTCATCGACATCCTCGACCCCACGCCGAAGACGGTCGACTCGCTCATGCGTCTCGACCTGCCGGCGGGCGTCGACATCGAGATCAAGCTCTGAGGTGACGCGCGAGATGGCTAAGAACATTAAGGGCGTCCTGGGCGAGAAGCTCGGCATGACCCAGGTCTGGGACGAGAACAACCGGGTCGTCCCGGTGACCGTCGTCAAGGCCGGGCCCTGTGTCGTCACCCAGGTCCGCACCAACGACAGCGACGGCTACGAGTCGGTCCAGATCGCCTTCGGCGAGATCGACCCGCGCAAGGTGAACAAGCCCCTCAAGGGCCACTTCGCCAAGGCCGACGTGACCCCGCGCCGCCACCTGGTGGAGCTCCGCACCCCTGACGCCAGCGAGTACACGCTGGGCCAGGAGGTCACTGCCGAGGTGTTCGAGTCCGGCGTCAAGGTCGACGTCACGGGCAAGAGCAAGGGCAAGGGCTTCGCCGGTGTCATGAAGCGTCACAACTTCAAGGGCCTCGGCGCCGGCCACGGCGTCCAGCGCAAGCACCGTTCCCCCGGTTCGATCGGTGGCTGCGCCACCCCTGGGCGTGTCTTCAAGGGCATGCGCATGGCCGGTCGCATGGGTAACGAGCGCGTCACCACCCAGAACCTGACCATCCACGCGGTTGACGCGGAGAAGGGTCTGCTCCTCATCAAGGGCGCAGTCCCCGGTCCGAACGGCGGCCTCGTCCTGGTCCGTACCGCGGCCAAGGGGGCTTGAGGTAATGAGCACCATTGACATCCTTTCGCCGGCAGGCGACAAGGCCGGTACCGTCGAGCTCCCCGCGGAGATCTTCGACGCGAAGACCAGCGTTCCGCTGATCCACCAGGTCGTCGTCGCACAGCTGGCAGCTGCCCGTCAGGGCACGCACAAGACCAAGACCCGTGGCGAGGTCCGCGGTGGTGGGCGCAAGCCTTACCGCCAGAAGGGCACCGGCCGCGCGCGCCAGGGTTCGACCCGTGCGCCGCAGTTCGCCGGCGGTGGCGTCGTCCACGGCCCGCAGCCGCGTGACTACTCGCAGCGCACCCCGAAGAAGATGAAGGCCGCCGCCCTCCGCGGTGCCCTCTCGGACCGGGCGCGTCACTCCCGCATCCACGTCGTCACCGGCGTGGTCGAGGGTGAGATCTCCACCAAGGCCGCCAAGACGCTGTTCGGCAAGATCTCGGAGCGCAGCAACCTGCTCCTGGTCGTCGAGCGCGCCGACGAGGCCGCGTGGCTGTCCGCTCGCAACCTGCCCCAGGTGCACATCCTGGAGCCGGGCCAGCTGAACACGTACGACGTGATCGTCTCTGACGACGTGGTCTTCACCCAGGCCGCTTTCGAGTCCTTCGTGTCTGGCCCCCAGACCGCTGAGACCGAAGGGAGCGCCGCCTGATGAGTGAGGCGACCGTTACCAGCAAGACCTACTCGGACCCGCGCGACGTTCTCGTCAAGCCGGTTGTCTCCGAGAAGAGCTACGCACTGCTCGACGAGAACAAGTACACGTTCATCGTCGCGCCCGGCTCCAACAAGACCCAGATCAAGCAGGCCGTGGAAGCGGTCTTCTCGGTCAAGGTCACCGGGGTCAACACGATCAACCGGCAGGGTAAGCGCAAGCGGACCAAGACCGGCTTCGGCAAGCGCGCCGACACGAAGCGCGCCATCGTGACCCTCGCCGAGGGCGACCGTATCGACATCTTCGGCGGCCCGACCTCCTGACGGAGGTCGAGACGTCCAGGATCCGGAATTCTTCCGAGGACTGAGAGATAATGGGTATCCGCAAGTACAAGCCGACGACCCCGGGCCGTCGTGGCTCCAGCGTCGCCGACTTTGTCGAGATCACGCGGTCCACGCCGGAGAAGTCGCTGGTCCGCCCGCTGCACAACAAGGGCGGCCGTAACAACGCCGGTCGTGTGACCGTTCGCCACCAGGGTGGTGGCCACAAGCGCGCCTACCGCGTGATCGACTTCCGTCGTCACGACAAGGACGGCGTGCCGGCCAAGGTCGCGCACATCGAGTACGACCCCAACCGCACCGCGCGCATCGCGCTGCTGCACTACGCGGACGGCGAGAAGCGTTACATCGTCGCCCCCCGTGGCCTGTCGCAGGGTGACCGCGTCGAGAACGGTCCGGGCGCCGACATCAAGCCGGGCAACAACCTGGCGCTGCGCAACATCCCGGTCGGTACGACCATCCACGCCATCGAGCTGCGGCCCGGCGGCGGCGCGAAGTTCGCCCGTTCCGCGGGTGCCTCCGTGCAGCTGCTGGCGAAGGAGGGCACCATGGCCCACCTTCGTATGCCGTCCGGTGAGATCCGGCTGGTCGACGCCCGCTGCCGCGCCACCATCGGCGAGGTCGGCAACGCCGAGCAGTCGAACATCAACTGGGGCAAGGCCGGCCGCATGCGCTGGAAGGGCGTCCGCCCGACCGTCCGCGGTGTCGCGATGAACCCGGTTGACCACCCGCACGGTGGTGGTGAAGGCAAGACCTCCGGTGGACGTCACCCGGTCTCGCCGTGGGGTCAGAAGGAGGGTCGTACTCGTTCGCCGAAGAAGGCATCGAACAAGTACATCGTCCGCCGCCGCAAGACGAACAAGAAGCGCTAGGAGCGGGTTTAGATGCCGCGCAGTCTCAAGAAGGGGCCCTTCGTCGACGGCCACCTCATCAAGAAGGTGGACGTACAGAACGAGGCAGGCACCAAGAACGTCATCAAGACCTGGTCCCGTCGCTCGATGATCGTCCCGGCCATGCTGGGTCACACCATCGCGGTGCACAACGGCAAGATCCACGTCCCGGTGTTCGTCACCGAGTCGATGGTCGGCCACAAGCTCGGCGAGTTCTCGCCGACTCGCACCTTCCGCGGCCACGTCAAGGACGACCGGAAGTCGAAGCGCCGCTAACCGCGGGGTGGAAACGACTATGACTTACACCGAAGGGACAACCATGGAAGCCAGGGCCCAGGCGCGGTACATCCGCGTCACGCCCATGAAGGCCCGCCGCGTGGTGGACCTCATCCGTGGCATGGATGCCACGGAGGCTCAGGCGGTCCTGCGTTTCGCCCCGCAGGCCGCGAGCGTGCCGGTTGGCAAGGTGCTGGACAGCGCCATCGCCAACGCCGCACACAACTACGACCACACCGACGCCTCTTCGCTGGTCATCAGCGAGGCGTACGTGGACGAGGGCCCGACCCTGAAGCGGTTCCGTCCGCGTGCCCAGGGCCGTGCCTACCGGATCCGTAAGCGGACCAGCCACATCACCGTGGTCGTCAGCAGCAAGGAAGGAACCCGGTAATGGGCCAGAAGGTAAACCCGCACGGGTTCCGGCTCGGCATTACCACGGACTTCAAGTCCCGTTGGTACGCCGACAAGCTGTACAAGGACTACGTCAAGGAAGACGTCGCCATTCGTCGCATGATGACGAAGGGCATGGAGCGGGCCGGCATCTCCAAGGTGGAGATCGAGCGCACCCGCGACCGCGTCCGCGTTGACATCCACACCGCCCGCCCGGGCATCGTCATCGGCCGCCGCGGCGCCGAGGCGGACCGCATCCGCGGCGAGCTGGAGAAGCTGACCGGCAAGCAGGTCCAGCTGAACATCCTCGAGGTCAAGAACCCCGAGGTGGACGCTCAGCTGGTGGCCCAGGCCGTCGCCGAGCAGCTCTCCTCCCGCGTCTCCTTCCGTCGTGCCATGCGCAAGAGCATGCAGAGCACGATGAAGGCCGGCGCCAAGGGCATCAAGATCCAGTGTGGCGGTCGCCTCGGCGGCGCCGAGATGTCCCGCTCGGAGTTCTACCGCGAGGGCCGCGTGCCCCTGCACACGCTCCGTGCGAACGTCGACTACGGCTTCTTCGAGGCCAAGACGACCTTCGGCCGCATCGGCGTGAAGGTCTGGATCTACAAGGGCGACGTCAAGAACATCGCCGAGGTTCGCGCCGAGAACGCCGCGGCCCGCGCCGGCAACCGTCCGGCTCGTGGCGGCGCCGACCGCCCGGCCGGCCGCGGTGGCCGTGGTGGCGAGCGTGGCGGCCGCGGCCGCAAGCCGCAGCAGTCCGCGCCGGCAGCGGAGGCCCCCAAGGCCGACGCTCCCGTCGCCGCTGCTCCGGCTGAGAGCACCGGAACGGAGGCCTGACCGAAATGCTGATCCCCCGTAGGGTCAAGCACCGCAAGCAGCACCACCCGAAGCGCAGCGGTATGTCCAAGGGTGGCACGCAGGTTGCGTTCGGCGAGTACGGCATCCAGGCGCTGACCCCGGCGTATGTGACGAACCGTCAGATCGAGTCCGCTCGTATCGCGATGACCCGTCACATCAAGCGTGGCGGCAAGGTCTGGATCAACATCTACCCGGACCGCCCCCTCACCAAGAAGCCTGCCGAGACCCGCATGGGTTCCGGTAAGGGTTCTCCCGAGTGGTGGATCGCGAACGTCAAGCCCGGTCGGGTGATGTTCGAGCTGTCCTACCCGAACGAGAAGATTGCTCGTGAGGCGCTCACCCGCGCTGCTCACAAGCTTCCGATGAAGTGCCGGATCGTTCGGCGCGAGGCAGGTGAGTCGTGATGTCGGCCGGTACCAAGGCGTCCGAGCTGCGCGAGCTGGGCAACGAGGAGCTCCTCAACAAGCTCCGCGAGGCCAAGGAAGAGCTGTTCAACCTCCGCTTCCAGGCGGCGACGGGCCAGCTCGAGAACCACGGTCGGCTCAAGTCCGTCCGTAAGGACATCGCCCGGATCTACACCCTGATGCGCGAGCGCGAGCTGGGCATCGAGACGGTGGAGAGCGTCTGATGAGCGAGAAGACTGTGACTGAGACCAAGACCGACCGCGGCTTCCGCAAGACCCGTGAGGGTCTGGTCGTCAGCGACAAGATGGACAAGACTGTCGTCGTCGCTGTCGAGGACCGCGTCAAGCACGCGCTGTACGGCAAGGTCATCCGCCGTACGAACAAGCTCAAGGCTCACGACGAGCAGAACGCTGCCGGCGTCGGCGACCGCGTCCTCATCATGGAGACGCGTCCGCTGTCCGCCTCGAAGCGCTGGCGCATCGTCGAGATCCTCGAGAAGGCCAAGTAATCCCTGAGGGGGTCTCCCCTCAGGCCAGTTCCGCCAGGCTCGGCAGGGGCTCCCGCGACGGAGCCCCTGCCGGGAACCGGCAGACGATCAGGAGATAGACGTGATCCAGCAGGAGTCGCGACTGCGTGTCGCCGACAACACGGGTGCGAAGGAAATTCTCACCATCCGTGTTCTCGGTGGCTCGGGTCGCCGCTACGCGGGCATCGGTGACGTCATCGTCGCCACCGTCAAGGACGCGATCCCCGGTGGCAACGTGAAGAAGGGTGACGTCGTCAAGGCGGTCATCGTTCGCACCGTGAAGGAGCGTCGTCGCCAGGATGGCTCGTACATCCGCTTCGACGAGAACGCCGCTGTCATTCTCAAGAACGACGGCGACCCCCGCGGCACCCGTATCTTCGGCCCCGTGGGCCGAGAGCTGCGCGAGAAGAAGTTCATGAAGATCATCTCGCTCGCGCCGGAGGTGCTGTAAGCATGAAGATCAAGAAGGGCGACCTGGTCCAGGTCATCACCGGTAAGGACAAGGGCAAGCAGGGCAAGGTCATCGTCGCCTTCCCCGCCCAGGACCGTGTCCTCGTCGAGGGTGTCAACCGGGTCAAGAAGCACACCAAGGCCGGTCAGACGGCTCGCGGTTCGCAGACGGGTGGCATTGTCACCACCGAGGCCCCGATCCACGTCAGCAACGTGTCGCTGGTCGTGGAGAAGGACGGCAACAAGGTCGTCACCCGCGTCGGCTACCGCTTTGACGACGAGGGCAAGAAGATCCGCGTTGCCAAGCGGACCGGTGAGGACATCTGATGACGACCACCACTGCGCCGCGTCTCAAGACGCGCTACCGCGAGGAAATCGCCGGCAAGCTGCGTGAGGAGTTCTCGTACGAGAACGTCATGCAGATCCCCGGTCTGGTCAAGATCGTGGTCAACATGGGTGTGGGCGACGCCGCCCGCGACTCCAAGCTGATCGACGGTGCCGTCAAGGACCTCACCACGATCACCGGCCAGAAGCCCGCCGTCACGAAGGCCCGCAAGTCGATCGCGCAGTTCAAGCTGCGCGAGGGGCAGCCGATCGGCTGCCACGTCACCCTCCGCGGTGACCGCATGTGGGAGTTCCTGGACCGTACGCTGTCGCTCGCGCTTCCGCGTATCCGTGACTTCCGCGGTCTGTCGCCGAAGCAGTTCGACGGCCGTGGCAACTACACCTTCGGTCTCACGGAGCAGGTCATGTTCCACGAGATCGACCAGGACAAGATCGACCGGGTCCGGGGCATGGACATCACCGTGGTCACCACGGCTGCCAACGACGACGAGGGTCGTGCCCTGCTTCGTCACCTCGGCTTCCCGTTCAAGGAGAACTGACCGTGGCGAAGAAGGCTCTGATCGCTAAGGCCGCCCGTAAGCCGAAGTTCGGCGTGCGCGGGTACACCCGCTGCCAGCGCTGCGGCCGGCCCCACTCCGTTTACCGCAAGTTCGGCCTGTGCCGCGTGTGCCTTCGTGAGATGGCTCACCGTGGCGAGCTGCCGGGCGTGACCAAGAGCTCCTGGTAATCCTGCTTCGCCCTCGGGCGTCGTAGGACCGGAAAGCTCTCGGTAAGTATCCGGTCGGCAGGAGCCCGGCTCTTCATGCCGTAGGCTTGAAGGGTTGGGCGCCTGCCGCCCTGACCGACTTACTACGCCGTAGGTCCCCGCACCGCACCCGTCCCGCCACTGAGTGGGGAGAGGGATGGCGCATACAGGAAACCCCGGCGAGAGAGGCCGAAGGCCAACTCATGACCATGACTGATCCCATCGCAGACATGCTCACGCGTCTGCGCAACGCGAACTCGGCGTATCACGACGATGTCGCGATGCCGCACAGCAAGATCAAGTCGCACATCGCGGAGATCCTCCAGCAGGAGGGCTTCATCACCGGCTGGAAGGTCGAGGACGCCGAGGTCGGCAAGAACCTCGTCCTCGAGCTGAAGTTCGGGCCCAACCGCGAGCGTTCGATCGCCGGCATCAAGCGCATTTCGAAGCCGGGTCTGCGTGTCTACGCAAAGTCCACCAACCTGCCGAAGGTCCTCGGCGGCCTGGGCGTGGCGATCATCTCCACGTCCCACGGTCTCCTGACCGGCCAGCAGGCCAGCAAGAAGGGCGTAGGTGGGGAAGTCCTCGCCTACGTCTGGTAGTCGGGAACGGAGGAAAAGCTCATGTCGCGAATCGGCAAGCTCCCCATCCAGGTTCCCGCCGGTGTGGACGTCACCATCGATGGCCGCACGGTCGCGGTGAAGGGCCCGAAGGGTTCCCTCTCGCACACCGTCGCAGCGCCGATCGAGGTCACCAAGGGTGAGGACGGCGTGCTCAACGTCGTCCGCCCGAACGACGAGCGTCAGAACAAGGCCCTTCACGGCCTGTCCCGCACGCTGGTGGCGAACATGATCACCGGTGTGACCCAGGGATACAGCAAGGCGCTCGAGATCAGCGGTGTCGGTTACCGCGTCCAGGCGAAGGGCTCCAACCTGGAGTTCGCCCTGGGCTACAGCCACCCGATCCTCATCGAGGCTCCGGAAGGCATCACCTTCAAGGTCGAGTCGCCCACGAAGCTCAGCGTCGAGGGCATCGACAAGCAGAAGGTCGGCGAGGTAGCCGCCAACATCCGCAAGCTGCGGAAGCCCGACCCGTACAAGGCCAAGGGCGTCAAGTACGCGGGCGAGGTCATCCGCCGCAAGGTCGGAAAGGCTGGTAAGTAGCCATGGCATACGGTGTGAAGATCGCCAAGGGCGACGCGTACAAGCGTGCCGCCCTCAAGCGGCGCCACATCCGCGTCCGCAAGCACATCTCCGGTTCGCCGGAGCGTCCCCGCTTGGTCGTGACGCGTTCCAACCGCCACATCGTCGCCCAGGTCATCGACGACATCGCGGGCCACACGCTCGCGTCGGCGTCGACCCTGGACACCTCGATCCGTGGTGGCGAGGGTGACAAGAGCGCCCAGGCCAAGCAGGTCGGCGCGCTCGTCGCCGAGCGTGCCAAGGCTGCAGGCGTCGAGGCCGTCGTGTTTGACCGCGGTGGTAACCAGTACGCCGGGCGGATTGCCGCTCTGGCTGACGCCGCCCGTGAAGCCGGGCTGAAGTTCTAAGCCCCGGTTCCAACGCACAGCGGACGTAACAGAGAGAGGTAAATCCAATGGCTGGACCCCAGCGCCGCGGAAGCGGTGCCGGTGGCGGCGAGCGGCGGGACCGGAAGGGCCGTGACGGTGGCGCTGCCGCCGAGAAGACCGCGTACGTCGAGCGCGTCGTCGCGATCAACCGCGTCGCCAAGGTAGTGAAGGGTGGTCGTCGCTTCAGCTTCACCGCGCTGGTCGTGGTGGGCGATGGTGACGGCACCGTCGGTGTCGGATACGGCAAGGCCAAGGAAGTTCCCGCGGCCATCGCCAAGGGCGTCGAAGAGGCCAAGAAGAGCTTCTTCAAGGTCCCGCGTATCCAGGGCACCATCCCGCACCCGATCCAGGGCGAGAAGGCTGCGGGCGTCGTCCTGCTCAAGCCGGCTTCCCCCGGTACCGGTGTGATCGCCGGTGGCCCGGTGCGCGCCGTCCTCGAGTGCGCCGGCGTCCACGACATCCTGTCGAAGTCGCTCGGTTCCTCGAACCCGATCAACATCGTGCACGCGACCGTGGCGGCCCTCCAGGGCCTGCAGCGTCCCGAGGAGATCGCGGCCCGCCGCGGTCTGCCCCTCGAGGACGTCGCCCCCGCGGCTCTGCTCCGTGCGCGTGCGGGAGCGGGTGCGTAATGGCTCGCCTCAAGATCACGCAGACGAAGTCGTACATCGGCAGCAAGCAGAACCACCGCGACACCCTGCGTTCGCTCGGGCTCAAGCGCCTGAACGACTCGGTTGTCAAGGATGACCGCCCCGAGTTCCGCGGAATGGTGCACACCGTCCGCCACCTCGTGACGGTTGAGGAGGTTGACTGACATGGCGGAGAACAGCCCGCTGAAGGCCCACAACCTCCGGCCTGCCCCGGGCGCCAAGACCGCCAAGACCCGTGTGGGTCGTGGTGAGGCGTCCAAGGGTAAGACCGCAGGCCGTGGTACCAAGGGTACGAAGGCTCGTTACCAGGTTCCGGAGCGCTTCGAGGGTGGCCAGATGCCCCTCCACATGCGTCTCCCGAAGCTCAAGGGCTTCAAGAACCCGTTCCGCACGGAGTACCAGGTCGTGAACCTGGACAAGCTCGCGACGCTCTACCCCGAGGGTGGAGAGGTCACGGTGGCCGACCTGGTCGCCAAGGGCGCCGTGCGCAACAACCACCTCGTCAAGGTCCTCGGACAGGGCGAGATCTCCGTGGCGCTGCAGGTTTCGGTTGACGCCGTCTCCGGCTCCGCCAAGGAGAAGATCGCCGCCGCGGGCGGCACCGTCACCGAACTCGTCTGAGACAACTCGGACAGGACTGTGGCCTGAACACCCGACCGGGGATGCCTCTCATTTGGGGCATCCCCGGTTGGTCGTTCCTAGGGGGCATGTCCGCCGGTAAGGTGGCGTGCACTGTTGGTGTGGTAGGTCCCTGGGCAAACGCCCGGGTTCCTATGGCTGTTACATAATCGTCGATCCTCAAGACCGTCACCTCACGCTTTTGCGCGGGGGTCGCAGGAGGCACCGTGCTCACCGCGTTCGCCCGGGCGTTCAAGACGCCCGACCTGCGCAAGAAGCTGCTCTTCACGCTCGGCATCATCGTGCTCTACCGTCTCGGGGCGCACATTCCCGTACCGGGGGTGAGCTACGAGAACGTCCAGACCTGTGTTGATCAGGCCAGCAAGGGCAACAACAGCCTCTTCGGTCTGGTCAACATGTTCAGCGGTGGTGCACTGCTGCAGATCACGATCTTCGCGCTCGGCATCATGCCGTACATCACGGCCAGCATCATTCTCCAGCTGCTGACCGTCGTCATCCCCCGGCTCGAAGCCCTCAAGAAGGAGGGGCAGTCGGGCACGGCCAAGATCACGCAGTACACGCGTTATCTCACCGTGGCGCTGGCCATCCTCCAGGGCACCGGCCTGGTGGCGACCGCCCGCAGCGGCGCGCTGTTCAGCGGCTGCCCCGTCGCCGACCAGATCGTCCCGAACCAGTCGATCTTCACGACCATCGTCATGGTGATCACCATGACCGCCGGCACCGCCGCCGTCATGTGGCTCGGTGAGCTCATCACCGACCGCGGCATCGGCAACGGCATGTCGATCCTGATGTTCATCTCGATCGCCGCCAGCTTCCCCGGCGCCCTCTGGGCCATCAAGCAGAGCGGCAAGCTGGCCGACGGCTGGATCGAGTTCATCACCGTCATCCTCATCGGCTTCGTGATGGTGGGCCTCGTCGTCTTCGTCGAGCAGGCCCAGCGCCGTGTCCCGGTGCAGTACGCGAAGCGGATGATCGGGCGCCGTTCGTACGGCGGTACGTCCACGTACATCCCGCTCAAGGTGAACCAGGCGGGTGTGATCCCCGTCATCTTCGCCTCGTCGCTGCTCTACATCCCGGCTCTGATCGTCCAGTTCTCCAACTCCACCGCGGGCTGGGCGACCTGGATCCAGGACCACTTCGTCAAGGGCGACCACCCCTACTACATCGCGACGTACTTCCTGTTGATCGTGTTCTTCGCCTTCTTCTACGTGGCGATCTCGTTCAACCCCGAGGAAGTCGCGGACAACATGAAGAAGTATGGTGGCTTCATCCCGGGGATCCGGGCCGGTCGACCTACTGCCGAGTATCTGAGCTACGTGCTCAACCGGATCACGTGGCCGGGCTCGCTGTACCTGGGCCTGATCGCTCTGGTGCCGACAATGGCGTTGGCAGGCTTCGGCGGTGCCAACCAGAACTTCCCGTTCGGCGGGACGAGCATCCTGATCATCGTGGGTGTGGGTCTGGAGACCGTGAAGCAGATCGAGAGTCAGCTCCAGCAGCGCAATTACGAAGGGTTCCTCCGCTGATGCGAATCGTCCTCGTCGGGCCGCCCGGTGCCGGCAAGGGAACGCAGGCTGCGTTCCTTGCCAAGAATCTCTCGATTCCGCACATCTCCACGGGCGACCTCTTCCGCGCCAACATCAGCCAGGGCACCGACCTTGGCAAGCAGGCCCGTGCCTTCATGGACGCGGGCCGGCTGGTGCCGGACGAAGTCACCATCGCGATGGCCAAGGACCGCATGGCCCAGCCGGACGCCGTGAACGGCTTCCTGCTGGACGGCTTCCCCCGCAACGTGGGACAGGCCGTGGCGCTCGACGAGACGCTCCGCAGCGAGGGCGTCAAGCTGGACGCGGTTCTTGACCTCGAGGTCCCCGAGGACGAGGTGGTCAAGCGCATCGCGGGCCGCCGCATCTGCCGTAACGACAGCTCGCACGTCTTCCACGTGACGTACAACCAGCCGAAGACCGAGGGCGTCTGCGACGCCTGCGGCGGCGAGCTGTACCAGCGGGACGACGACACCGAGGAGACCGTGCGCACGCGGCTCGAGGTGTACCACACCCAGACCGAGCCGATCATCGACTACTACCGGTCCCAGGGCCTGGTCGTGACGATCTCCGCGCTCGGCAAGGTCACCGAGGTGACCGACCGGGCCATGGCGGCCCTCAAGTCCGACGAGGGCTGAGCCCCCGCTCCACCACCACAGCCGGCCGCGGCGCCCTCGGGCGTCGCGGCCGACTGTTTGCGCCGTATCGTGGAGTACGGCCGAGACCGTTCCCCTTCGTACCCAGAGAGGCGCCCAGCGATGGTGCAGATCAAGACCCCCGAGCAGATCGCGAAGATGCGCGAGGCGGGCCTCGTGGTCGCCGCCGTCCACGCCGCGACCCGTGAGGCGGCCGTGCCCGGCGCCACCACGAAGGACCTCGACGAGGTCGCCCGCAAGGTGATCGCCGACCACGGGGCGAAGTCCAACTTCCTGGGCTACGGCGGATTCCCCGCGACCATCTGCACCTCGGTCAACGAGGTCGTGGTGCACGGCATCCCGGACGAGAAGACCGTCCTCAAGGACGGCGACATCATCTCGATCGACGCCGGCGCGATCATCGACGGCTGGCACGGCGACGCGGCGTACACCGCCTTCGTGGGCAGCGGGCACGCCCCGGAGCTGGTCGAGCTCTCCCGGGTGACCGAGGAGTCCATGTGGGCCGGGATCGCCGCGATGAAGGTGAACAACCGGCTCGTCGACATCTCGAAGGCCATCGAGTCCTACATCCGCCGCCAGCCCCGCCCGGCGACCGGCAAGTACGGGATCATCGAGGACTACGGCGGCCACGGCATCGGCACCGAGATGCACATGGACCCGCACCTGCTGAACTACGTCTCGCGCAAGCGCGGCAAGGGGATCAAGCTGGTCCCTGGCGTCTGCCTGGCCATCGAGCCGATGGTGTCCCTGGGCACCGCGCAGACGAAGGTGCTGGCCGACGAGTGGACGGTCCTCACGACCGACGGCACCTGGTCCTCGCACTGGGAGCACTCGATCGCCCTCACCGAGCAGGGCCCGCTGGTCCTGACCGCCCCGGACTGCGGACGCGCCAGGCTCGCCCCGTACGGCGTCGAGGTGGCGCCGGACCCGCTGGGCTGAGGGCCGCGGCCGCCCCGCCGGACCCGTCGCCGCCGCCCCGCCGGGCCCACGGGTCCGGGCCGGTCCGATGGACTGTCCGGCTGATCCGTGTCTAAGGATCAGAGGAAGTGGGCAAACTTGACGGATTCGTCTTTTGGGGTCCGCTGACGTAGACTGACTCGTCGGCTCTCGTGCATCAGTGTGCCCGTATGTCTGCACACCCGATGTGGTGAGTCGATCAAGGTAGCCGATTCGAAAGGCGAAGCGTGGCCAAGAAGCAAGGTGCCATCGAAATTGAGGGCACCGTGATCGAGTCCCTCCCGAACGCCATGTTCAAGGTGGAACTCCAGAACGGTCACAAAGTCCTCGCGCACATCAGCGGCAAGATGCGGATGCACTACATCCGTATCCTCCCGGATGACCGGGTCGTCGTGGAGCTCTCTCCGTACGACCTGACGCGTGGTCGGATCGTCTACCGCTACAAGTAGATCTTGCCGGCACCCCGCTTCGGCGTGGTGAGGGCACTGACCCGGAGAACCTGACATCCCATGAAGGTCAAGCCGAGCGTCAAGAAGATCTGCGACAAGTGCAAGGTGATCCGCCGTCACGGCCGGGTCATGGTCATCTGCGACAACCTGCGCCACAAGCAGCGCCAGGGCTGACGCACGACCCCCTGCATCTCGCAGTTCTTCGCGCGACGCACGTACACGTACATACGCAGAGCCCGTCCAAGCCACGGCTGACGACACCTCCGGCGGGGGCCGGGGACCCGGACGTACCACCTCCTCCCATACGGGTGGGGTCGGCGTTCGGGAGTGGCACTGCGGAAGACCCCCGACATGACAACTGGAGCCATTGAATGGCACGCGTTTCAGGTGTTGACATCCCGCGCGAAAAGCGCGTGGAGGTTGCCCTCACCTACGTCTTCGGTATCGGGCGCACCCGGTCCAAGGAGATCCTCGCCACCACCGGCGTGAACCCCAACGCCCGCGTTCGCGACCTGGCCGAAGAGGACCTGGTCAAGATCCGCGAGTACGTGGACGCCAACCTCCGCACCGAGGGTGACCTTCGCCGCGAGATCCAGGGCGACATCCGCCGCAAGATCGAGATCGGCTGCTACCAGGGCATCCGCCACCGTCGTGGCCTGCCCGTCCACGGCCAGCGCACCAGCACGAACGCGCGTACCCGCAAGGGCCCGCGTCGCGCCATCGCCGGTAAGAAGAAGCCGGGCAAGAAGTAGTCCTCAGCGGACGCACTGCGGGGTCCGGTTCGCCGGACGTCCGCGGAAACCAGCGGTCTTCGCTGTAGGACCGATCACCTCCCCTCTCCATCTGGAGTCAAGACATGCCCCCCAAGGGTCGTCAGGGCGCAGCCAAGAAGGTGCGTCGCAAGGAAAAGAAGAACGTCGCTCACGGCCACGCGCACATCAAGAGCACGTTCAACAACACCATCGTCTCGATCACGGACCCCTCGGGCAACGTGATCTCCTGGGCCTCCGCCGGCCACGTCGGCTTCAAGGGCTCGCGCAAGTCCACCCCCTTCGCCGCGCAGATGGCCGCCGAGTCGGCCGCCCGCCGCGCGCAGGAGCACGGCATGCGCAAGGTCGACGTCTTCGTCAAGGGTCCCGGCTCCGGCCGTGAGACCGCGATCCGCTCCCTCCAGGCCACGGGCCTGGAGGTCGGTTCGATCCAGGACGTCACCCCGACGCCGCACAACGGCTGCCGTCCGCCGAAGCGTCGCCGCGTCTGATCCGTCACGGCCGGTGACGGCCGTGCGGCAGTAGCGTGGGTCCGGGCGGTATGCCCCCTTCGGGGCGTGCCGCCCGTACCCTTGTTTCATCTGTCGGGCATCAAATAGTGGGTGCCCACGACTGAAGGATTCGCACCATGCTTATCGCTCAGCGTCCGTCGCTGACCGAAGAGGTCGTCGACGAGTTCCGTTCCCGGTTCGTGATCGAGCCGCTGGAGCCGGGCTTCGGTTACACCCTCGGCAACTCCCTGCGTCGCACGCTCCTCTCCTCGATCCCCGGTGCCGCTGTCACCAGCATCCGGATCGACGGTGTCCTGCACGAGTTCACCACCGTGCCGGGCGTCAAGGAGGACGTGACCGACCTGATCCTCAACATCAAGCAGCTGGTCGTCTCCTCGGAGCACGACGAGCCGGTCGTGATGTACCTGCGCAAGCAGGGTCCCGGCCTGGTCACCGCCGCCGACATCGCCCCGCCGGCCGGTGTCGAGGTGCACAACCCGGACCTCGTCCTGGCCACGCTCAACGGCAAGGGCAAGCTGGAGATGGAGCTGACCGTCGAGCGCGGTCGCGGCTACGTCTCCGCCGTCCAGAACAAGCAGGTGGGCCAGGAGATCGGCCGGATCCCGGTCGACTCCATCTACTCGCCGGTGCTCAAGGTCACGTACAAGGTCGAGGCGACCCGTGTCGAGCAGCGCACCGACTTCGACAAGCTGATCGTCGACGTCGAGACCAAGCAGGCCATGCGTCCCCGTGACGCCATGGCGTCGGCCGGAAAGACCCTGGTCGAGCTGTTCGGTCTGGCGCGCGAGCTCAACATCGACGCCGAGGGCATCGACATGGGCCCGTCCCCGACGGACGCCGCGCTCGCCGCCGACCTGGCGCTGCCGATCGAGGAGCTGGAGCTCACGGTCCGTTCGTACAACTGCCTCAAGCGCGAGGGCATCCACTCCGTGGGTGAGCTCGTGGCCCGCTCCGAGGCGGACCTGCTCGACATCCGCAACTTCGGTGCGAAGTCGATCGACGAGGTCAAGGCGAAGCTGGCCGGTATGGGCCTCGCGCTGAAGGACTCGCCTCCCGGCTTCGACCCGACCGCCGCCGCCGACGCCTTCGGCGCCGACGACGACGCGGACGCCGGTTTCGTGGAGACCGAGCAGTACTGACCGCCCTCCGGCGGGGCGCCCGGTGTCAGCCGGGTGCCTCCGCCGGGGCCGAGGACTCCGTCCTCACGCGCCGGACGCGCGGCCTCGGCCGCCGCGTCCGGCGACGGTGGGCCGGGCGCCGCCGGGGGGGCGCGGGCGGGGGGGGGCGGGGGCGGCGCCGGCCCCCGCCACCACAGCACAGACAGGACGGCCCCC